>CAYTUV010000020.1:0-14849 GCA_964441505.1 uncultured Melioribacter sp.
CAGATTAATGATCTTGAGATGAATCTATTAAAGCAGAATTAAAATGTTGAAAAATCTATTAAAGCCAATTTTATTTTTTATCCCGTTAGCGCTGATTCAGTTGACGTTGATTCCATTAATCTCTATAGGAAGCATAGCTCCTAACTTAGTTTTTGTTCTTATTGCTTATTTCACTTTAATAAACGGACAATCTTTCGGCACCATACTTGGATTTATTCTTGGATTTTTGCTTGATCTTGCTTCCGGTGGATTAATCGGCGCATTTATGTTCTCCTTCACCATTTCTGCGTTCGTGGTCGGCTATTTTTCTAATGAGAACAAAATAGAAGTTAACACAAAGACGTTTTTCTTTTTGATAATTGTTTTTATATGCGGCAGCATAAATGCGTTTATTTATGCTTTGATCTCCAACTTGAATACTAACGTAAGTTTATTTATCCTCATTTTTCAGGAAGGGCTTTTCCCCGGATTATATACTGCATTTTTTGGTTTTTCAGTAATTATTTTCGCTCCTAAGAAGGGGATGATATGAACGATAATAATTTTGGTTCGCCGTTTAGAAGAAGAATTGTTTTTATTGTTATTACAGGATTTATTGCGATGTGTATTGTGCAGTTGTTCTACATGCAAATTCTTCAGCAGCCGATCTATTCCATCAAATCAGATGAAAACAGTGTTAAGCCGATCTACCAGGTAGCTCCGCGCGGAATTTTCTTTGATCGGAATCATCAGGTTCTTGTAGGGAACAAACCGTCATTTACTCTTCGTATCACCCCATCAACCTATGATAAAAAATTAACTCCATATATTGAGGCAATTTTAGGAGTGAGCCCCGGTTACATCGATAGAATTCTAAGAATCAATCAGTCGTATTCAAGTTTCCTCCCTCGCAAAATAGCCAAGGATGTTAGCTTTAAAGTAATTGCATGGTACGAAGAGAACTCATCGAAATTGCCCGGTGTTGATTATGTAATGGAAACACAGCGTGATTACTCATTCGGCATTAATGGCTCTCACATGTTCGGATATACCAAAGAAATACCTTTAGACATTTTCCAGAAACGCAAAGGTGAGTATGATATCGGTGATGAAATTGGATTTGGAGGAATTGAAAAAACTTACGAAGATTATCTACGCGGTGAAAAAGGTATTAAATATATGCTGGTTGATTCCAGACAGAAGACAATCGGCAGGTACGAAAACGGAGGAGAGGATGAGGCTACAATCAAGGGGGATGATTTAATTCTTACGATTGACAAAGATGCCCAGAGGGTTGCTGAAGAAGCATTTAAAGACAAACGTGGTGCGGTTGTTGCCATGGAACCTTCTACAGGTGAAATTATTACATTCTTAAGTTCTCCCCAATATAATCTCGAAGATTTTTCAAAGGTAACCTCTAACGAAGTTTGGAAAGAATTAAATACTAACCCCGACCGCCCTATGTTCAATCGTGCTTCAATGTCTACATTTGCCCCGGGTTCAACGTTTAAGATGATCTCTGCGATTGCAGGTCTTGAGGAAGGATTAATTGACACCAATTCTAGAATAACCTGCAATGGAGGTTTTCAGTTTGGTGATAGATATTTCAAATGTTTACATGTGCATGGAACCGTTGATGTTGAAACCTCAATTGAAAAATCCTGCAATACATTTTACTATTCTCTTGTAAACAAATTAGGTATTGAGTTATGGTCTAAATATTCAAAGAAATTTGGATTCGGAACAAAATCTCGAATTGATATTCCCGAGGAATCTGCAGGAATAGTTCCATCAACAGAATATTATAATCGGGTTTATGGAAAAAATGGCTGGACGAAGGGATTTGTAATTAGTTTAGGAATTGGACAGGGAGAATTAAACGTAACACCGCTCCAGCTTGCTCAGTATGCAGCACTTTTTGCTAATTCTGGCAAATCGGCGCGCCCCCATTTTCTGAAAAGTTATGTCGATACAAAAACCAACGCACGTTATGATGTTAAGCCGCAAAACTATGATATTGGAATCAGCAAAAAATCTTTTGATATAGTGAGAAAGGCGATGTATTTGGTAGTCAACGGAGCAGGAACAGCCACTAATATAAGACTGCCGGATATTGCAATTGCGGGTAAAACAGGTACAGCACAAAATCCGCACGGTAAAGAACATTCCATCTTTGTTGGTTTTGCGCCGTACGATAATCCCAAGATCGCTGTTGCAGTCATTGTTGAAAACGCTGGCTTTGGTAGTACAGCCGCTGCCCCGATTGCTCGAGATATTATCAAAGCATATTTACAAAAAGGAAATAAAGAAGTACCAAAAGATTTGGCAGCCGTTCCTCATATGAAGGAGGCAAATATTGAACATTAATTATAAACTCCAGGACCGGTTCGACCTGTCAATATTTCTTCCAGCAGTTGGTTTAATTATCTTTGGTCTGCTGGCAATCTACAGTTCTACACTTAATCACCCAACTGCAAGCGGAAATTTTCAGAAGCAATTAGTTTTTGTTGCCATCTCTTTAATTGTATTCTTCATTACTTTTTCCTTACCGCTCCAGTCATTCAAAAAGTTTGCAATTGTTATATATAGTATTTCAATATTTTTTCTGATAGCTGTACTTGCTTTTGGCCGGACGGTTTATGGCGCTAAGAGCTGGTTTGGAATTGGCGGTTTTGGATTTCAGCCATCTGAATTGGCAAAGCTTGGAACTATACTTATGCTTTCTTATTGGTTGACTTATAAAAATCGGGATATAAATAATTTCAAGGATATCGGTGTTGCCCTTTTGATTGGAGCTTTACCTGTAATGTTGATTATGCTCGAACCTGATATGGGAACGTCCATCGTCTTTCTGATAATAACAATTTCTTTGGTCTTTTGGAGCGGTATTAATTTGTACGGTTTGTTCATAGTACTTTCTCCCGGAATTGTAGCACTTGCGTCCATATTAGGGACCTACGCATTCATTGCGGCACTACTCTTGGTAGTTGCGGCATTATTTTTTTTCAAGAAAGATTTGTTTAACAGTATTACTATTTTCATCATAAATCTCTCGGCAGGATTCTTCTTCGATTATGCTTACAGAATCTTAAAACCACATCAGCAAAAAAGAATAGCATCATTTCTGGATCCATCATCCGATCCTCTTGGTGCAGGCTATAACGCGCTTCAGGCCAAAGTGGCAATCGGTTCGGGTGGTTTTTTCGGGAAGGGATTTTTGCATGGTAATCAGACTCAATTAAGATTTATTCCCGAACAGTGGACAGATTTTATCTATTGTGTAATAGGAGAGGAGTTCGGTTTTATTGGAAGCATTATTGTTGTTTCGCTCTTTTTGATAATATTCCTGAGACTGTTCAAACTTTCATCCACTGCAAAAGATAGTTTTAGTGTACTAGTAACAGTGGGGGTGCTTACTCTTTTGTTCTCTCACTTTGCTATTAATATCGGTATGAATGTCGGCATAACTCCGGTTATCGGTTTGCCATTACCTTTTTTAAGCTATGGAGGTAGTACTCAATTTATTAATATGGTAATGCTCGGTATAGTTCTTAATATTTACAGAAACAGAAAACTTCACACATAGGCTAAGTGATGACGGCTCAAGAAAAATTATCTTCGAAGACCTCCATAGGATATCATATTTGTGTTGGCCTAGATTCTGATATAAAAAAAATTCCAAAGCACCTGCTCAAATCTTCAAATCCAATTCTTGAATTCAATAAAATTATTATAGAAAATACATACAAAGAAGCCGCGGCTTATAAAATCAATTTTGCGTTTTATGAAAAAGACGGAACTCAGGGTCTTGAAACAATGCATCGCACACTTGAATTCATTCCCAAGGATGTATTAGCAATTGCAGATGCCAAACGGGGTGACATTGGCAACACATCGCAAATGTATGCACAATCAATATTCGGTCATTTCAATTTCGATTCCGTCACACTTCATCCATACATGGGATTCGATTCCCTAAGTCCTTTCCTTGAATACAAAAATAAACTCAACTTTATTCTCGGTCTAACCTCTAACAGCGGTTCTTCAGATTTTGAAAAGCAGAAACTTGATACCGGAAAATTTTTATACCAGTACGTAATCGAAAAGGTCAACGAATGGAATAAAGATCATAATTGCGGACTTGTTTTCGGCGCAACTAACATTTATGAATTGAATGCCAATATTGATTCATTCAGAGATCTGCCGATTCTTTTACCCGGGGTGGGTGCACAGGGAGGTAGTCTTGAAGAAGTTGCGAAAGCATTTTCGAAAAAAAAAAAGATGAATTTTCTAGTAAATGTGAGCCGTGCTTTAATCTATTGTGACAATACTGAGAATTTTGAAAAAAAAGTTAGAGAGACAATAAAAGAATACAACTCAGCCCTAGAACGGATTTTAACTTCGACCAGGCAGAGTTAGATTTAACTTATAGCATTTAGTAAGCTATTATGTTAAATTAATCCAAGAATTTGATCTCCTTTATTGTGTCCCATAGTAGAAACTACCTCTCAGCATTGAGATGAACGATAAATATTCAAAAATTCACGAAAGCACTTTATACGAAATTTGGAAACGGCAAAGCTATAAGAATCCTCTAAAGACTTCTTCCGGTGAAGATATTACCATTCTTGATGTCGGTGTTCACAATGAAGAAACCGGCGGCCCTGATTTTAAAAATGCACGAATACGGATAGGCAACCTTACTTATGTAGGCGATATTGAAATTGATAACGACTACACCGACTGGAAGACTCACGGACATAACATTGACAACAAGTACAATAAAGTAGTTCTTCATGCCTCATTGGTTAACCGGAACAATTACGGTTATGTTTATACACGTGACGGAAGAAAAGTACCCTCAATTTGTTTCTCTGAATTTATTGATGTTAGCAACCTGGAGAATATTAAAAGAGAAACTGATGAGCAGAAAACGGAATCGATCTCAAATATTAAATGCAGCACAGGTATAAAGCGGGTACCGGATGATTTCAAGAAAAAATTTTTACAGCAGCTTGGAATAGCAAGATTTGAAAAGAAGTGTAAAAAAATTTATGACCGGCTTAAAGAATTACAATTCATAAAGGAGATGAATATTAAAGAGCCTGTGCTGGGCTACGATCTTACTACCAGCCTCCAGGAAAGAAAATTTAAACATTCGGATTTCGGATCAAAAATAGTATGGCAACAACTTCTATATGAACTGGTGTTCGAAGCGCTTGGCTATTCTAAAAATAAATCGCAAATGATGAATCTCGCTCAGTCTGTTAACGTCGATTTTTTGGGCAAAATTGAAAGTGATGGCGTCCTCGTAGAGAAATATGAATCGGCATTATTTTTTGTAAGTGGACTTATTCGTGAACCAAGTGCTGCGGCGGATATAGCCACAAAGACATATGTCGAAAAAATTTCGCTTCATTGGAATTCAATCAACTCACTCTATGATGGAAAATATTTCGAGGAAGCGTACTGGCATTTCTTCAGATTAAGACCTCAAAATTTTCCGACAGTTCGGCTCGCCGGTGGTGCACGTATTTTGAAAGAACTGCTTCATAACAATCTGATCCCCCTTCTCGCAAAAAAAATTACAGAGATTCATAATCTAACGGTTCTGATAAATTCGCTAAGATCGGTCTTTGTAATCAGATCTGACGGATTCTGGAAGAATCATTATATATTTGACCAGACAGCTAATACAGAAATAAAATATTTCGTCGGGGCAGGACGGGCTGATGAGATAGTTGTTAATGTTGTTTTCCCCTTCTTCTCGGTTTACTTCGATATCTTTGGAAAGCACGAACTTTCTAAAAAAATAGTAAAACTGTACAGCATGTATCAACAGCATTCAGAAAACCAAATTATTAATGAGGTAGCCCAGGCATTGGATGTTTCCGATCAAGCCAATACAACAGTTCTCGCCCAGGGTATGATTGAACTATTCCGGAATTATTGTTCGAGGAATAAATGTCTGGAATGTGAAATAGGAAAAGTAGTTTTCGATTAATTCTAATTTTTGCTGCCGCCTAATTTTGTAATTTCATCTCTAATTTTTGCCGCTCTCTCGTAATCTTCCTTTTCTATTGCTTCTCGTAGCTGATTTTGAAGCTGGGCAAGTCTTGTTTCCGAAATATTTTTTTTAGATGTATTACTTTCAGTATTTTTTTCTTCAATCGGATCGTGAAATTCTTCGTCGGCATCTTCGCTTGTAGGTACAAATGATGCAATCTTCATTACATCTTCGGAAACAAAGAGAGGGCTGCCGGTTCTTACAGCAAGAGCTATCGCATCGCTCGGACGCGAATCGATTTCGTTAACCATGGATGAAATTTCTAATTTGATCTTTGAATAGAATGTATTCTCTTTTAGCTCATCGATTATGATCTCGGTTATAGTACCCCCGAGAGTATCAATTACACTTTTGAGCAGATCATGCGTAAGCGGTCTCGGAGGTTTAATTCCTTCCATTTCAAGTGCAATAGATTGCGCCTCGAACTGACCAATTATTATCGGCAAGCGGCGTACTCCGTAAACTTCTTTTAAAAGTAATGCGTATGCGCCGCCAGCCGATGGACTTGCCGATAAACCGAGTATTTCAACCTGAACTTTGTCCACTAATTCCTTCTATGATTTTATTTTTTTTATCTCTTCAATCATTGCGGGAACAACTTCAAACAAGTCCCCTACAATTCCATAATCTGCAATCTGAAAAATTGGTGCATCCTTGTCTTTGTTAACGGCAACTATAAATTTTGATGAGCGCATGCCGGCTAAATGCTGTATCGCTCCGGATATTCCGAGTGCTACATATAAAGTTGGGGATACAGTTTTTCCTGTCTGACCAACCTGCTCACCGTGAGGGCGCCACCCGGCATCTACAACGGCACGTGAAGCGCCGGATGCAGCGCCAAGAATTTCTGCAAGTTCTTCAACAAGATGAAAATGCTCAGGTCCCTTCATACCACGACCGCCGGAAACAATTATATCCGCTTCAGCAACGTCAAGTTTACCTTCTACCTTTTTTATCTCTGTCACTTTTACACTCAAGTTGGGTGAATCAACATTTATTATAGCGATATCAGCTTTGATACCTGTTGGAGTGCCAGGGTTAAATACATTTGGTCTTAGAGCAAATACTTTGTTGGGGGATTTAATTTTTACATCAACTAGTGCTTTGCCTCCGTAAATTGGCCGTGTAGAAATGATATCATTTCCTTCAATACCAAGTGCTACAGAATCCATTGCGAGTCCCGCATCAATTTTTACGGAAACGCGAGGGGCAAGATCTCTACCCATTGAAGTTGCACCGAAGAAGAGAGTATCACACCCATTTTCCAGCGCAAATTTCGAAATTAAATCTGTATATGCGGAAGGTGAATAGTACGATAATTCTGCGTTTTTAAAATGTGTTAATTTTGTAACACCATACCCGCCAATTCTTTCCAATCCTTCAATTTCATTTCCAACAGTAACGGCTTCAACACTTCCTGAAAGTTTCGCTGCAAAATCGGCAGCAACTTTTGCCGCTTCGAGAGATGATTTCTTTATAATGCCGTTTCTTTGTTCGATAAAAACTAAAAATTTATTTGCCATATTTTCTCCCTCAGATTAGCTTAGCTTCTTCTCTTAAAAGACGAACCAATTCCGGAACTGCGCTTGAATCGGTACCAATTATTTTGCCTGCCTGTTTTGCTGCCGGTCTTTTCATCGATATAACTTCAACAAAATTCTCGGTAGCAGATGCCGCTTTCTCAACTATCTCCTTTTTCTTTGCTGCCATTATACCTTTCAACGAGGCGTATCGAGGTTCGTTCAATCCTTTTTGGCAGGTGATTACAGCCGGAAGCAAAGTCTCAACAACTTCTTTACCCCCTTCGATCTCTCTTTCGCATGTAATTTTATTTTCATCAAGAATAAAGCTCACTGCTACAGAGATACAATTGTAGCCAAGAAGTTCCGAAACCATCTGACCCACAACGGAGTTATCAAAATCGACCGATTGTTTACCAAAGAATATAAGTTCTGCGCCCTGTGTTTTAAGTTCGTCCGCAAGTGCTTTAGCAACCGAAAGGGAATCGCGGTAAGCGCTGTCCTTGATCAAAACGGCATTATCAATTCCCATAGCAAGTGCTTTGCGTAGTGTCTCCTTATTTGCGTCCCCGCCAAGACTGATTGTTACTGTCTCACCACCAAATTTTTCTTTTGTTTTAAGTGCTTCTTCTATTGCAAATTCGTCATAAGGATTTACGACGAATGTTACTCCAGATGGATCAATACTAATTCCGTCATTTCCGATATTGATTTTTGCCGCAGTATCCGGAACATGACTTATGCAAACGGCAATTTTCATTTATCCTCCTCAGAATATTGATGAATGGGTTAACACATGCTTTCTTTATATTGCCAAATATAATTAAAATTTATTTTTGCAACGCAATTTTATAACTTTGATTAGAAATCCTAGAGAATATGAGCGAAGAAAAACCGACAGGTATTATTGAACCTGAAATTGATGAGCAGATTGGTATCGGGCTTCCATACAAAGTAGTACTCTTTAATGATGATTGGCATTCATTTGAAGAGGTTATCAATCAAATCGTCAAAGCAATTAATTGCAGCTATGAAATTGCACGCGGATTTGCGTTCGAAGCACATGTCAAGGGAAAAGCCATTGTTTTTGAAGGCGAACTGAATGTTTGTCTGAAGGTTAGCTCTGTTCTTGAAGAAATATCCCTGCATACTCAGGTAGTTTCATAACTGACCCTTGATCTTTTTCTGATTTACTCCAGTAATCTATTTACAACAAAATTTAGTTATATTTGAGTCGAAATAGTTCAATCTAATTCTAGAGATAATTCATGCAGATAGGTCTTGTAGGACTTCAATTTTCCGGAAAAACAACTCTTTTTAATACACTTTCAGGTAACGGCCCAAGCGCTTCTCAGGCACAAAAGGAGGAGGCTTCAATTGAGGTGGTCAAAGTACCGGATGAACGGTTAAACGAACTCACCAAAATTTTTAATCCGAAGAAACAGGTTAATGCCACAATCGAAGTATTCGATTTACCCGGATTAAAAATGTCAGACGATAACAAAGTGAAGATCACCTCGACATTTCTTAATGGGGTGCGGAATAATGATGCATTGTTTTACATCATCCGCGGGTTTGATGATGCTTCTGTAGCTCACCCGATGAAGTCAATTGATCCTCTCCGCGACATTGAATTTCTTGAAGTTGAATTTCTTCTTTCCGATCTCGCGTTTTTAGAAACACGACTCGAAAAATTAAAGAGAGATGTTCTCAAGACAAAAGATGAAAAGATGAAGCGCGAGTTACCATTGATAGAAAAATGTCTTGCTCATTGCGAAAAAGAATTGCCGCTCAGGACACTTCAACTGGATGATCATGAAACAAAAATCTTAGCTGGATATCAACTACTTACTATTAAACAATTAGCAATTGCAATAAATTACGATGAGAACTCAATTTCCAAAGTTGATGAGGAGATAGAGTTGCTTAAGACTAAACTTGTGAAGTCACATGCAACGATAATACCTTTTTTCGCTAAGATCGAGCTGGAACTTTCTCAGATGAGTGATGAAGACCGGCTATCATTTATGAAAGATTACGGAATTAAGGAATCGGCACTTAGCAAAATTTTACGTACCTCTTATGAGTTGCTCGGTCTTCAATCATTTTTTACAGTGGGGGAAGATGAGTGTCGTGCCTGGACAATTAGAAAGAATTATACTGCGCCGCAGGCTGCGGGAGTAATTCACACAGATTTCTTTAATCGTTTTATACGGGCGGAAGTTGTTCACTACGATGATTTTTTAAAACACAGATCATTTGCCAAATGTAAAGAAGCAGGCACGTGGCGTCTCGAAGGAAAAGAATATATTGTTAAGGATGGTGACATACTCAACATTCGCCACAGTTAGTATTTAAAAATGTAGTCTTATTTGTTTTCATTATTAAAATATCCACGGAGAGAGAATGTCAACAAAAGTAATTGACGGATTAGTCCCTTCCTCATTATGGAAAAGATTTTATGAAATAAGTCAGATACCGCGCCCTTCAAAAAGTGAAGAGAGAATCCGGTTATATCTCCGGAATTTTGCCGGACAACATCATCTTAGGATCAAAGAGGATGATGCAGGCAATATCCTAATTCAGGTTCCTCCTAAACCGGGATTTGAGAAATCGCCAACCGTTGTTTTACAAAATCATGTGGATATGGTTTGTGAAAAAAATAAAGATACTGTGCATGATTTTATGAATGACCCAATTGTTCTTGTCCGGGACGGTGAATGGATTAAAGCTGACGGAACTACACTTGGTGCAGATAATGGTATCGGGGCTGCTGCAGCTCTTGCAATAGCATGTGATGAAGATTTTGAGCATGGTCCGCTAGAGCTTTTATTTACCATGGATGAAGAAACAGGTCTCACCGGTGCAAACAATCTGAAAAAAGGATTTATCAACGGTGAAATTTTACTTAATCTGGATACCGAAGAAGACGGGGCATTCTATGTGGGTTGTGCCGGCGGGATGGATACTGTCGGAACATACAAAATTGAATCAGAAAAAATAAATGAAGGATATCAACCATATACATTGGAAATATCTGGTTTACTGGGGGGCCATTCGGGAATAAACATTGCCGACCGCAGAGCTAATGCGATCAAACTGCTCGGAATGTTTTTAGATCGTCTTTCTCAATTTAATTTCCAGCTCGCATCTATTGGTGGCGGCTCCAAGAGAAATGCAATTCCGCGCGAGGCTGAAGCAGTAATTCTAATGCACCCAGACTATGAGTCCAATGCGAGGGAAATTATAAATGAATATTCACTTGAATCAGTAATAGAATTCAAAAACGTTGAAAATAATTTCAAAGTAACATTTGACAATACCGATTTCTCATCTCTCAAAATTACATCTGCATATAAAAAATCTTTGAAAGAGAAAATTATTAATGTAATTCTGGCAATGCCTCATGGCGTAATCAGCATGAGTCACGATATTCCGAATCTTGTTGAGACTTCAACAAATCTTGCCACTGTAGTTGAGGAAAATGGCGAACTTAGAATAGGGACTAGTCAACGCAGTTCTATTGATAGTTCGAAGAAAAATATTGCACGCTCTGTTCGAGCGGTTTTTGAATTAAGTTGCGGGGAAGTAAAAGTTGGAGATGGTTACCCGGGATGGCAGCCCGATATGGATTCAAAGGTATTAAAACTTTCAAAAGATGTTTTCAAAAAATTGTTTTCTAAAGAGGCTGTTGTGAAAGCCGTCCATGCCGGACTTGAATGCGGCATTCTTGCCGACAAGTATTCTGGTTTGGATATGGTTTCATTCGGACCAACAATTGAAGGAGCACATTCACCTGACGAACGCGTTAAAATTCCTGATGTGGAAAAATTTTACCGACTGCTCAAGAGTATCTTAAGTGAGATAGCCAAACAGAAATAACTGACGAAGTTGTCTCAAAAGTAATTGTTCAAAAATATAATCTGCGAAAATCCGTTTAATCTGTGTAATCCGTGGGCTATTCTATAATAAAATATTACTTTTGAAACGGCCTCGTTTTATTTTACTTTGTAATATCCATCAACTAAAAATAGATTACTATGAAAAAAGATTTAAAACTTTATGATGTACACAGAATTAATTCGATCCAAGACATGGTCATTCATTCTGCCAAGAGTTACGGTACAAAACTTGCCCTTGAGGATTTGAACGACACGCCTATCAATAAAGTTACTTTTCGCGAACTCCTTGAGAATATTCTTAAATTCGGTTCTGCGTTAAAAGAACTTGGTGTTAAGGAAAGGGCTCATATTGCAGTCATCGGTGAAAACAGGGTTCAGTGGTCTCTAAGCTTCCTTACAGGTATGTGTTTCAATTATGTTCTTGTCCCGATCGATAAAAATCTTACTAAAAATGAAATAATGAATATCCTTCATGAATCCGATGCTGAAGCAATTATCTTCTCCGGGAGTTATGCCAGTATTATTGCCGAAGGGAAGAGTTCCTTAAAAAAACTAAAGCATTATATCTGTATGGATGAAACTCATGAGGATAAAGAGTTCTTCAAGATGACGGAGCTTATAAGAAAAGCCAAATCAATTCATACGGAAGAACTGCCCTCCATTAATCCGGATGATCTTGCGGAAATTATTTTTACTTCCGGATCTCTCGGTCGCGCAAAAGGTGTTATGCTTTCGCAAAAGAATCTTGCCTCAAACCTGGTTGATATGGTTAGCATGGTTTTAATTGATGAAAGAGATAGATTTCTTTCTGTTCTGCCGATGCACCATACCTATGAATGTACATGTGGAATGCTCTGTCCGCTTTATTCAGGTGCGTCTGTTCATTATGCACGTTCACTGAAAACAGTAGTTGATGATCTTCAGAAGGTGAGAGCAACAATTCTTTTAGGTGTTCCGCTTCTCTACGATAAAATGTTCAAGCGTGTTATAAAAGGGATCAAAGATGATAAAGTGAAGTCCGTTATTGTTCCGCCGCTTATGAAATTAACAAATCTGTTTTCATTGATCGGATTGAAAGATGTAAAGAAAAAAGTCTTCCATGAACTTCATGAAAAATTCGGTGGATCAGTCAGATTGTTTATTGCAGGCGGTGCGGCGCCTGATCCGCTGGTAGCTAAAGGTTTAAGAGAGTTCGGATTTAACTTCATTCAGGGATATGGATTGACTGAGACTTCACCGATTCTTACACTGAATAGAACAGATTCTTTCAAGGATGATGCTGCGGGTATTCCTCTTCCTCATGTACAAATCAAAATTAATAATCCAGATGATAACGGCAGCGGCGAAATATGGGCAAAAGCACCAAGTGTTATGCTCGGTTATTACAAAAATGAAAAGGCAACGGAAGATACTTTTGAAAATGGATGGTTCAAGACCGGAGATATTGGCTATCTGGATGAGGACGATTTTCTGCACATTAACGGAAGAAAGAAAAATGTAATAATTTCCAAGAGCGGCAAGAATGTCTTTCCGGAAGAGGTGGAAGATATTATGAATCGCAGTCCGTTCATTCAGGAATGTCTGGTTTTTGGTGAAGAGGATCCAAAGCAGGGGGAAATTATTTCCGCCCAGATTGTAGCCGATGCCGAAGCATTCATCGAGTTGGCCGAGAATAATCATATCCAGATTGATGTTGAACTGATAAATAAAACTATTTCCGAGGAAGTTGAAAAAGTTAACAAGCAACTCGCTGCACATAAACAGATCAAGAAATTTTATATTCGTGAACGTGAATTTGAGAAGACTACTACGCAAAAAATTAAAAGATATCTGGTTAAGAGTGATAATTGATTTTTCAGAAAGCCGGGATTGGTTTCCGGCTTTTTTTTGCCCGCAACACATGACCTAAATATTTTCATTGCAAATTTAAACTGTAATTCTTAACATTGATCGGTTCATTTCCAGAAAGACTTGGGACATGCCATGAAGGGATATAGATTCATCGCTCTTTGTCTAATATCTGTCCTTGCTATATTTCTATCAGCATGTGACGGTTATGTGGAATATATCTGCCCACAAAATGAAATTTTGAACATTTACCGGTCTCCCAAAATTACTTCTTATACAATTCAAAAAGTCGCTATAATTCCAATGGCTCAGGATGATGCCACACAAAACGGGACATTTTATCCAACCAACCATTTCCTTAATATTTTGGAAAAAAGATTTCCGACTAGGACTTTTTTTGTTCCGATTCCGGATAATTCTAATGCCGTGGATAGTCTTATCTCGGATTTAATTGGGTCTATTGAAAAGCTGAAGAGACTTGATTTCAAAATTATTAATAATTCTGAGCTGGCATATTCAATAATAAAAGAAAAACCTGATGCCGTATTAATCGGCAATTTTGGTAAACTTACCAACGACAAAAGATATAAAGGGAGAGCTCGGGCTACACTTACATCGTGCGAAATTACTTACTACCTAGTTTCTATGAAAGACGGGGGAGTTCTCTGTAAAGCAAACGCGCTAGGGGAGGAAGGATATTACCTGCCCAAAAATATTGAGGCTTATCCGCCCCTTGATTATGCAATATCAAATGCAATTGATAAAATCGTTGAGAAGATACTTTTTAATTAATAGGGAGAATTTTTAGAATGAAGAGATGGCGTTCGATATCGTTTTTTGTCTTGATGGTAATTCTGCTGGTAATTCTTTTAGTTTCAATGCAGAGCAGTATCTTCTAATTTATCCAGTAACCAGAACCAAACAATGGTGCAACTAAAATTATTCCACATTCTCGAATCTTACTGTTATACTAAAAGAATAACGTAGCAAATTAATTTTAAGAGAATATTTCAAACCGCTTTTTTTGACTGGCAGGAAAAACAATTGCACGAGAGATAGATCTCCTCGTAGTCATAATCTATTGAAATTTCTTCACCGGCTTTAATCTGTCTGCCTGAGATCAGATGTAAAGTAGTCTCATCTCCATCATCCACATAACAGTTCGGATCACAGTCATGGTTAATATATTTCATAGATTCATTTTCTACGTCGATATAATTATCATCACAGTGCCAGAAGATGTAATTGTTATCTTCCTCTTCTCTTCGCACACATTCAATTCCGTCAATATATTCCCCTTTTATAATAGAGAGTATTTCTTCTTCGGGGATATCTAGTTTAGCGAATAAACCTTTTCCGTGAACAGAAGATTCTTTTACTTCTATATATTTTTCGAAAAGGAAATTAGAGTTTTGCATTAATAGAGTGCTCGGATTCGTCCGGCCAAAGCCGGGTTGCAGACCTTTACTTAAAAGAGATTATTTACCAATTGAATCTAAAAAATTTCTTCCAGGATGCGTTTTGAAATATTTT
>CAYTUV010000020.1:14949-66794 GCA_964441505.1 uncultured Melioribacter sp.
ATATAAACCAGAAACATAGGATTGGTAATTAGACTTGAGGTGCCGGTCGGATTCGCCCGGCCAAAGCCGGGTTGCAGACCTTTATTTAAAAGAGCTTATTTACCAATTGAATCTAAAAAATTTCTTCCAGGATGCGTTTTGAAATATTTTTCTCTCCTCATCGCATCGGATTTATTCTCAAATTTTTCAGAATAAATCAATTTTAGTGGTCTTCGATTTTTAGTTGATTTCACTTTCCCAGTCTCGTGTTCAAGAAGTCTTTGCTCAATATTATCAGTAAAACCAACGTAACGTTTTTTATCTTTTTCGCTGAGTAAAATATAAACCAGAAACATAGGATTGGTAATTAGACTTGAGGTGCCGGTCGGATTCGAACCGACGAATAAAGGTTTTGCAGACCTTCCCCTTGAGCCACTTGGGTACAGCACCATTTTTGCAAATAATGTCAAATTACTTCACATAAAAGAAATCCCGACTGAAATCGGGACAAGTGGAGCGGGAAACGGGACTCGAACCCGCGACATCAACCTTGGCAAGGTTGCGCTCTACCAACTGAGCTATTCCCGCATATCAAAAACTTTAGAACAATTTTTACGTGGCAAATATAATATTGTTGCTAATACCAATCAACTTTGAATAAGAAAATTATTTATACTCTCGAACCGTGCAGAAATCCCCGGTATGGACGCGATGTCTGAACTGTTATGAATGCGTTTTTATCAATCAACTCCACTTTTTTCATCAGATCATCCAATAATTTTCTCTTGATTATTGCAATCAGAATCGAAAGTTCACCTGATTTTCCCTCCGCGGGAAGAATTGTTACGCCGAATTTCGATTTACGTAATTCATCGGCTATTTCATCCTTATGGTTTCTAGAGACGATATTCACCTGTACATAACCAAGTGCAACCCTCTGTTCAAGTGTTATTCCCAATATATTCCCGAGTGCGAAACCAAGTGCGTAACCTATCAAATTGTAAGTGTTATCCATGTGTGCAACGATATAACGCATTGTCAGAATCCATATTGATACTTCAAAAAACCCGGCTATAGCTGCGTGGTATTTCTTTGATTGAACCACCATGATAGTCCTGAAAGTTCCTATGGTGACATCACAAATCCGCATTATCATTATTAGAGAAGCACCGATCAACGTCGTAAACATTTTTAGTTAGTCCTAATTAAATAAAAAGATTGTCGTCTAAGTTTTTATCTTTGCCATGCAAATTTAATATCTTATTGTGAAATGTACGAAACTGAAAGAAAAGAACTTGTAGAGATTCTCAAGAAAAAGGGGATCACTAACAAAGATGTGCTGAATGCATTTATGAATGTTGAACGTCATCTCTTCGTCCCGGATATCATGAAACAACATGCATACCTGGATGTAGCGCTTCCAATTGGAATGGGCCAAACAATATCTCAACCATATACTGTTGCATATATGACGCAAGCGCTTGATCCAATGCCGAAACAAAAGATTCTTGAGATCGGAACCGGATCAGGTTATCAGGCTGCAATACTTTGTGAGATTGGTGTCCGCGTTTTTACAATCGAACGGCATCATGACCTGTATAATACAGCCATGAAAATGTTTGATGAATTGAAGCTGAAAATTGCTGCAAGGTGCAGTGACGGCACTCTCGGCTGGCAGGAATTTTCTCCTTATGATGGAATTATTGTTACCGCAGGTGGACCATCGGTACCACCCAATTTGAAAAAGCAACTTGCAGTTGGCGGAAGAATGGTAATTCCTGTCGGTGATAAAAAAATTCAGTCACTTCACGTTGTCACTAAAATTTCTGATGATCAGTTTGATACCCGGGAGGTACCCTATTTTGCTTTTGTTCCACTTATCGGCAAAGAGGGATGGAAAGAAAAGTAATCGTCATCGTCGGGCCGACATGTTCAGGTAAAACTCAGGTTGGAATTTCTCTTGCGGATAAGTTGCATACTGAAATTATCTCGGCAGATAGCCGTCAGATTTTTAAATATCTGAATATTGGAACTGCTAAACCGACAGAGGATGAACTTTCAAGGATCAAACATCACTTCATAAATCTATTGGAACCTGATGATGAATACAACGTTAGCAAATTCGAAATTGATGCGTTAAAAGTAATTCATGATTTGCATTCGAAAGGGAAAATTCCGGTTGTGGCGGGTGGCTCTGGATTATATGTGAGAGCATTGGTGGACGGCCTTTTTGATTCTGTTGACAGCGACACAGAGTATCGCGAGTTGTTGCATGAACAACGCGAAAGATTTGGCAATAAATTTTTGTACGATGAATTGAAGAAGGTTGATCCGGAAAGTACTTTCAAAATGCTGCCGCAGAATTGGAAACGCGTCATGCGGGCACTCGAGGTCTTTCATTTGACAGGTCAACCTATCTCAAAATTTCAGGTAGATTATAAACGGCAAATTGATCTGGAGTTCTCTCTTTATGGATTAAACTGGAAGAGAGAAGAACTATACACGAAGATAGAACAACGTGTTAACGCAATGATCGAGAGTGGATTAGTTGATGAGGTAAAAAATATTTTGTCCTGCGGATTTCCGAAAAACATTAACGCTCTGAATACGGTCGGTTATAAAGAAATTATCTCTTATCTTGGGGACGAAATCACGCTTGACCGTGCTATAGAACTTATTAAAAGGAACACCCGCCGGTACGCAAAAAGACAGATGACATGGTTCAGAAAAGTAAAAGAGATTAATTGGCTTGCTTGCAACGATAATACTACTCCGGAAGAAATAGTCTCATTGATCTTAAAAAAAATATAGATAGTTGATCAATCAATTCATAATTTTCTTTTAGAAACAATTTGTTTAGTAAAAACTATTCTTCTCCTTCTTCGAAGTTTATGCAGTTGTTAATATATATTCTGTGTAGTCAGCAAAGTTTGTCATTCGATTTCACTCGAAAGGGGGAAGCGAGGTTTATAATAACAAACGAAGAATGCAACAGCAGTTTACTAAATATTAATTCATAAACGAGAGGATAGCATGATTGGAATAGTTGGTTATGGTTCTTACCTTCCGCGTTATAGAATCAAAGTGGATCAAATCGCAAAACAATGGGGTGCCGATCCCGAAGCAATTAAACGCGGATTGATGCTCTACGAAAAAACAGTTCCCGGACAAGATGAAGACACAATTACAATTTCTGTGGAAGCTGCACGGTACGCACTTCAGCGTGCACGAATCGATCCGCAGAAAATTGGTGCAGTCTACATCGGTTCTGAATCTCATCCTTATGCTGTAAAACCAAGCGCAACAATTTTAATTGATGCACTTGGAATCGGTCCGCACGTTCATGTTGCAAGTTACGAGTTCGCATGTAAAGCCGGAACAGAAGCAATGTATGTTGCTTACAGTTTGGTGAAAGCCGGCGAAATGGAATATGCACTTGGAATTGGTGCGGATACTTCTCAAGGTGCACCGGGCGATGCGTTGGAATATTCTGCATCAGCCGGAGGTTCTGCATTTATAATGGGGAAAATAAATGTAATTGCCGAAATTCTTTTCACTAACTCTTACACATCCGATACACCTGATTTTTGGAGAAGAGAACATGAATATTATCCGCGGCACGCCGGAAGATTTACAGGTGAACCGGCATACTTCAAACATATTCACAACGCCGGAAAAACTCTATTGGAAAAATCGGGAATGTCACCGAAAGATTTTCAGTTTGCCGTCTTCCATATGCCTAATGGAAAGTTTCCGCAAGAAGCCGGAAAGAAATTGGGATTCACAAAAGAACAAATGGAAGTCGGGTGGATTTCCCCATGGATGGGCAATACATATTCAGGCTCATCGCCAACAGGGCTTGCCGCAATTCTTGATGTTGCAAAACCCGGCGACAAAATCTTTATGGTCTCGTTTGGTTCGGGTGCCGGAAGCGATGGTTTCATCTATCAAGTTACAAATGAAATAGAAAAAGTAAGAGACTTGGCTCCTAAACTTAGAGACATGCTTGATAACGATAAAATATATTTGGATTACGGTGAGTATGCAAAGTTCAGAAAAAAAATTATTCTTAATGAGTAGGGAGAAAATTGATATGTCGAATGTTGAACGAAGTGAAATCCCGCTTTACGGGGAAATGATATCCCGCTCTGCGGGAAGAGACGTAGCAGTAATCGGTGTTGGAATGACAAAGTTCGGTGAACTTTGGAATAAATCTCTGCGGGATATTTTTGTTGAAGCATCGCTGAAGGCAATAGAAAATTCGGGGGTTGATCATATTGATTCGATGTATGTCGGTACAATGTCAAGCGGATTATTTGTTGGGCAAGAACACATCGGTGCAGTGATGGCTGATTATCTTGGTGTTGCGCCGGTACCGGCAACAAGAGTTGAATCTGCTTGTGCTTCAGGCGGCGCTGCATTTCGTCAAGCATATTTTGAAGTCGCCTCTGGACAAAGTGAAATTGTTCTTGCCGGCGGAGTTGAGAAGATGACAGACGGTGCAGACGTAACTGATGCATTGGCAACCGCCGCTGATCAGGAATACGAAGTTTATAATGGAATTACTTTTCCCGGATTGTACGCGATGATAGCACGAGCGCACATGCATCAATATAAAACTACGCGTGAACAGCTTGCACATGTTGCAGTGAAAAATCATAAAAATGGTTCGATGAATCCGAACGCACAGTTCCATTCTCCGGTAACTCTTGAACAAGTGATGAAAGCAACTATGGTTGCCGATCCGTTGCGATTACTCGATTGCTCTCCGGTCAGCGACGGTGGTGCGGCAGTTATAGTCTGTTCACTTGATTACGCAAAGAGACTAAAAAGACCTTACGTGAAAGTTATTGCTTCTGCACAAGCATCGGATACAATTGCGCTTCACAGCAGAGAAAGTTTAACGGCACTGAAATGTGTTTCCGTTGCAGCTGAGAAAGCATATAAGCAATCTGGACTGAAACCATCCGATATTAATTTTGCCGAGGTGCACGATTGTTTCACCATTGCTGAAATTGTTGTAACGGAGGATTTAGGATTTTTTGAAAAAGGCAAAGGTGGCATTGCTGCTGAGAACGGATCAACATCAATCGGCGGAAAAATTCCAATCAATACAAGCGGCGGTTTGAAATCCAAAGGTCATCCTGTTGGTGCAACGGGTGTCGCCCAGATTATAGAATGTTATGAACAATTAACTGGAAATGCCGGTGAACGCCAAGTAAAAAATGCAAAGTACGGATTGGCTCAAAACATGGGCGGTTCGGGTGCAAGTTGTATCATTCACATTTTGGAGGCAGTATGATCAGTCCAAGATATCATCGTGAAGTTCCTCAACGCTATCGTCTCGAAGCGGGTAAATGCGAACAATGCGGAGACATTTCTTTTCCACCAAGATTGATTTGTCCTAAATGTAAATCAAAAACTTTTGAGACTGTGCAGTTGGGCAGAGAAGGGAAAATTTTAACGTTCACAATCATTCGAGTCGGACCGGATAAATTTTCCAAAGAAACTCCTTATGTAGTAGCGATAATTGAATTGAATGACGGAGTTCGCATTACCGCTCAAGTTGCAGATTGCGATGTTAATAAAGTTGAGATCGGTGATAAAGTAAAATTAGTCTTCCGCAAAATACAGGACGAAGGGAAATCCGGTTTGCATTGTTACGGATATAAAGCGGTGATGATATAGAACGTAGAACGTAGAATGTAGAATGTAGAATGTAGAGTGTAGAGTGTAGAATGTTGAACGGAACTTACACGCTTTTTTGCTTAATGGAGGATTTTGCATTAAAACTGTTGAGTACTAAAGTAGATAGTTAGACAAAATTTTTTGACATGCTGCATATTGAAAATTAACATCATATCAACAAAAGAAGGAGATAAAAATGGATGTAAAAAAGCTAATTGAGCTACGGAAGGAAGCTGAGAAAGCTGTAGCTGAAATGCCCTTATCAAGTTAAAAGAGAGGAAGTAATGACACAAGAGAAAGTCTCGTATTTTATCAGCCTTGCAGATGCTCCTAAACTTACCCAGATGGTGGGACTAGAGACGACAATCCTTACTGGATTGCATGGTGAGAAGATGATGATGGTGCTCAATACCACGTTGCCAGGTCATACTGTGCCATTGCACTCTCATCCGCACGAGCAAATTGGAATGGTATATGCTGGCAAGGCGAGACTGCGCATTGGAGATGAGGAACGCATAGTGCAAAAAGGAGATTTCTACTGCATTCCTGCAAATGTTTCGCACAGCGACACATGCATAGACGACGAGCCCTTTGTGATGTTGGATATTTTTTACCCAGTGCGAGAAGATTTTATCGAGAAGCTCAAACAGTCCCCAGATATAAAAGGGCAAGAAGAGAAATGAATCGGGCGCTTCAGATAACACGGGCTTTGCGGCTTACTACGTTCGCCCAAATGCTTCGCACTTCGCAAAGCCCGAAACGTTATGCGAAATTAATATCAATGAACTGGAACAGACTTAAAATATGTATAATACATTGCTCATAAAGCATTGAATACATAGAAGGAGATGATTCAATGTTATCTCGATTAATGTTTCGGACAATCGCAATTATAATTTCCATAGTCTCAAATATTTTTTGCGCACAAATTATAATTCAGAAATCTCCAAAATTAGTTAAAGCTGTTAGAATTTCGAATTCAATTGAAATTGATGGTAAGCTGAAAGAAAAAGCTTGGGAGAAAGCAGAAATACTTCTCGATTTCATGCAGAGAGAACCTGAAGAAGGAAAGCCGGTATCAGAAAGAACTGAGGTTCGTATTATTTACGATGATAAAAATCTTTATTTCGGAGTTCGTTGCTGGGATTCACAACCAAACCTTATTATTGCAAATGAAATGCGGAGAGACGTAGATCTTATTAATAACGATTGCATTGAAATCTATCTTGACACGTACCATGACCACCGTACGGCATTTGTCTTTTGCACAAATGCTTTAGGTGCACAACGTGACGGCATTATAATTGGGGAGGTCGGTTTGGATGAACAGAATTGGAACTGGAATGGAACTTGGCAGAATGCCTGCGAGATTGATTCCGAAGGATGGACTGCTGAAATTGCTATACCTTTCAAAACTCTCAGGTTTGGAGATGATGATGAAAAGGTTTGGGGACTCAACATAGCCCGCTACATTCCGCGCAAACGCGAAGAAGCATTCTGGTCTCCGATACTTAGAGATTATGGTTCAAATGGTATTTACAAAGTTTCGGCATACGGGGATTTGAGCGGCTTGGAACAATTAAAACATCCTTCCCCAATTGAATTTAAACCTTACTTTCTTGCCGGTGCAGATCGCGATTTTCAAGTACAATCTACATATAAAAGTACTGTTGAAGCCGGTTTGGATATTAAGTATCATCCCAACCCGAATCTTACAACCGATCTTTCTTTGAACACTGATTTCGCTCAAGTAGAAGCCGATCAAGAACAGGCGAACTTAACTCGATTTGAGCTTTATTTTCCTGAGAAGCGCGACTTCTTTCTTGAAGGAGCTGGAATATTTCGATTCAGCGAGAGGTCATGGTCTGTTCCTGCTGCAGTTTTATTTTTCAGCCGCCGAATCGGTCTTTCCGAAGACAATCAGCCTGTTCCTTTGCTTGGTGGTATCAAGTTAAGTGGTAAATCAAATAAATTAAATATTGGACTGCTGAATGTTTTAGCAAATCGAACTACCTACATGCAAAACAATATCTCTAATACAATACCAAAAACTAATTTTACAGCTCTCAGGCTTCAATATGATATTCTAACTGGTTCAACACTTGGACTTATTGGATTGAATAAACAATCGTTAGATAACAATGCATATAACCGAACATTTGGAGTTGATGCCAATATTTTTTTAAGTAATAATACTCAAGCTAGTGTATTTATAGCTAAAACTATAACCCCAAATCTTTACGGAAAAGATTTAGCTGCTTACGCCGATTTCTTTTATGCAGATGATTTCTGGACGCTGCTACTTGCCCAAAATACAATTCAGAATAATTTCAATGCAGAGATGGGTTATGTACCCAGACCGGCAAGCCGCAGAAGCCAAATTAATTTTGGTGTCTCACCACGCCCGGGCATCCTTAATATCCGGCAGTTGACGGTTTTCAATGATTTTTACTATATAACGAACCAACAAAGTGAATTAATTACCAGATTTAATACAATAGGTTTGTGGATTGTATTCAATAATGGTGCTACATTTTTATCGAGATATGATTTCAATTACGAGCATCTTACCGATCTATTTCAAATTCACAAAGATGTTATCATTCCCGAAGGAATCTACAGTTATAATAATTTTTATGGTGAATACGTATCGGATAGAGGTCGCGATTTTTCCGGAAAGATTAATCTCAATGCAGGACAATTTTACGATGGAAAAATTACCGGATACGGTTTCGAAACGAATCTTAAAATAGGACCGCGTTTTACTGTGAATGTAACTTACAATAGAAATGATGTTATGCTTACTACCGGAAGTTTTACAACTACACTTGTCGGAATGAGGTTTCTCTATACCTTTTCAACAAAATTATTCGCCAAGGCATACATCCAATGGAATAGCGAAAGGAATATAATTATTAGTAACTTATTGATAGGATTAATTCATTCTCCTGGAAGCGACCTTTTCTTAGTATACAATGAAGAACTTACTATGCTTAACAATACTACAGCGACAAAAGTTCGTGCCATAAAGCTTAAATTCACATATTTAATATGACATTATAAATGATGACAAGTATAGTTGAATTAGTATGTGAATTTCGCATGACAAGCAGCTTCCCGCAAAAAGGGATATGTAAGCCAATAGCGTATTCGTACCCGGCATTTTTACAATTTTATGGTAGTCGTTCCGTGTTTTGTTTTTTGTCATAGTTGTTTTGGTAATTAATCGTTTCTAAAATCATTGGCTTTGTTCTTTTAAGCTACATTACTGTTCAGGGCTTCGGCTTAGGCACAATACCGTTAGGCATTAAGTCAAATCAAACAATTTTGGGTTAGTGTATGAGCAAATATACAAGACGTGAGATTTTACAGATTCTTCTTATGGGATACCCTTCTTTATTGTTGGGCTGCAAGAAAGGCAATGATGTTTTTGATGATGAACGTGTTTGCATACATATATTTAATTCGGGAATATCCTTTCCCGAACCATTACTGAAAAAGTATGATAGAATTCCAAAACGCAAGGGAAGTAATTTTTTTAATATTGGAATACCCGAGCTAATAATATGCACTACTTCAATAAGTTTTCTAAATATGTTTCAATATTTTTGGCCAATTACACGTATCGAATTCCAGCAAATCAATGGTGTAATTTCAATTATAGGTAAAATATCGGAAATTCGTTCAAGAGAAGATATTAACCGTATAGCTACACAAATAAATAGTCAAGTAAAAAACTTGAAAACAGATGGTATAAAATCCGCTTTAATATTTACATACAATGATTATACTAAATACTGGTGTTCAGATATAATAAGTTTGTGGAAAGATATAGGTATTGAAGAATTTGTTTTATTTAAAGACCCAACTATATCTCCATATTTATGTGATTTTTCATCATTGCAAAAAGATTTTAAACGTCCACCATAAAACAATATGTTTAAAAAATGCCTAACAAGTTATTCCGACTAAAGTCAAAGTGAATAAAGAAAAAATATTTACGAAGAGATAAAAAATTTGGGATAGAGTTATCCCAACAAAGAGAGAGTTCTTTGAAATAATGATAATATTTAATTCTTTCTACTCGCCCATAGCAGTTAAGTTCGAGAGGGCAAGTGGCAGATCCCGCAAAGAACGCTAATTCTGAAGAAATGGCTACGCCAGAATACGCAGAGATTATATTTATTCTTAAGGCTTAATCAAGTTCGACTAGTTCATTTTTATTCCAACCTTACCTTTCATATCTATATGTCTAAATAATTTCTTATATCACACTTCAATTAACTTTCTATTTATTTCTTCTTTCAAAAGCTTGAATCTGTTTTCCAAATAAAATTTTCTTTCTTTTTCTTCCAAGATTGAGCCAAGCGTTACTTTGTAATCACGCTCCTTAAACGAATCAATTATTTTTTTTATTTCCTCAAGTTTCGTTTTATCAGAAGGAAGTTCTACGCCACGCATCAAAAGAAATTCAATATCAAAACAATCGCGGATAATTTTTCTTGATAACATCGCCTCAATTTTGTTTTTCATCATTTGCTGAAGTGTTAATCCTTTTACTGTTACCTGTTTGTTCGTGAATCTTGAAAAAGCGATCTTTCGTTCCCAGTCAAAATCAATCTGTTCTTTTCTAATCTCTATCTTCAAGTTGCGTTTATAGGTAGTGGATTTAATCTCTAACAGCAAAGTGTACTTTTTGTTCTCCGCATCAACAATTTTATAACGATTCTTAAACTCATCTTTCAACTTTGAGAAGAGTGATTTTGAATCCAAAGTAATATCAATCCAGAAGTCCAAATCGGTAGAGTAACGGTTCAAATTATGACAAAGCCGCAGCATCGTACCACCGCCGAAGTAAAGATTATCCAATACTTTTATACTATTCAAAAGTTCAAGAACTTCAATCTCGAATATTTCTAGATTTTGTAAGTCTTGCATAGTTTGTCCCAAAATAATTTGGTTTTTGGGTTTGTGAGCTGAATATATTCGCTCACCTTTTTCTTATTTAATTTTTTAAAGTTGATAGCAGAAAAATCGCAGCTGTATTTTGCTAAAGATGTTAAATAAACAACATCAGCAAAAGCTTTTTCAGGCAATGCAATAAAAAAATTATCTTCAAGTTCGAAGCCGGTATAAAAATCCTTTTTAACAAGGTAAAAATTGAACTCGATGTTTCTCACCTTAACATTTTTTGTTCTTTTGACAGCTATTGATTCGTACACGTTTTGCAGCTGTTGTGTGGTTATATTGTAATAGCTTAATGCGGAGATCAAAGAGATATATGAAGGCACCTGAAGAATGTTAGATGCTCTAAAAAAATCTTTCTCTGTAAATTTTTCAAACTTGCTTACCGCTATATAAAAATCCCGCTTCAATCTAACAAGCAAACCTCTCTGCGTGTACCTTGCGGCTGTCACTTTTGCTGATTCCTTGCTAATTGATAAGAGATTTGCAATATCTTTTGTACTTAAAACAGACTTTGGCGAACCGTTTAATAGTAAATTCTTCATTTTCAGTAAATGTAGATAATTAACACTATTGTTAATTTAGTATATTTATAAAATAAATCAAAATAATTCATTACTGCCTTGTCTTTTTGTGCTTTCTGCGTTTAAAAGATTTTACCGCAAAGGGCGCTAAGAAAGCGCAGAGTTCGCAGAGATAATAGTTATTCATAAGACTAAACCAAGTCAGCTAGTTCATTTTCATTCCAACGTTACCTTTCACGTCTTTGCGTTCTTTGCGAGTTTTTGTTTTGCGTTCTCTGCGTTTAAAAAGATTTTACCGCAAAGGACGCTGAGAATACGCAGAGTTCGCTGAGATAATATTTATTCATAAGACTAAATCAAGTTCAGCTAGTTCATTTTCATTCCAACCTTACCTTTCATATCTTTGCATAGAAAATTTGGAGAATGTTTGTGGGATCCATACCTATGGTAAAAGACAAAATTCGCATAGCATCCGGACAGGGTTTCTGGGGCGACCTACAATCCATTCCTTTACAGCAAGCAACTAAAGGTCCAATCGATTATTTGATGATGGATTTTCTTGCCGAAGTAACAATGTCCATCATGCAAAAACAGAAAAAAAGAAATCCGGCGGCGGGATATGCAAAAGATTTAATTCAAATCATGAAAGATTTACTTCCGCATATTGCCGAGAAAAATATAAAGGTAATTACCAACGGCGGCGGCGCTAATCCAATGGGTTGCGTTGATGAAATTGTAAAGTGCGCACAAAAACAAGGTATTAAAGGATTGAAAATTGGTGTGGTCAGCGGTGATGATATTTTGGATTCAATAGACGATCTATTGAAGCGCGGCGCAGGGCTGGATAATATGGAATCCGGACAAAAAATTTCCGAAGTGAAAGAAAAATTGATGAGTGCAAATATTTATTTCGGTGCAAGACCGATTGTTGAAGCTTTGAAAAAAGGTGCACAGATTGTTATCACAGGGCGGACTACCGATACTTCACTTACTTATGGACCAATGATTCATGAGTTCAAATGGTCATGGGATGATTGGGATAAGCTTGCTTCTGGAGTTATTGCCGGGCATATTTTAGAATGCGGCGGACAGGCAAGTGGCGGAAATTTTATGGGCGATTGGAAATCGGTTCCCGATCTTGCAAATATTGGTTTCCCGATTGCCGAAGCGTATCCTAACGGAGAAATAATAATTACGAAACATCCGAATACAGGCGGAATGGTTTCAGTCGAAACGGTAAGCGAGCAACTAATGTATGAAATAGGCGATCCGACTAATTACATTACTCCTGAGTGCGTCGCAGATTTCACTTCGATAAAATTGGAACAGTTGGAAAAGGACCGGGTTAGAGTTTATGGAATTAAAGGTAAACCGGCTACGGATTTATATAAAGTTTCGATGGCTTACAATGACGGTTACACCGCTATAGGTAATTTAACTTACAGCTGGCCAGATGCATTGGAGAAAGCTAAAAAGGCAGATGAAATTCTTCGCATACGTCTTTCTAATCTCGGATTAAAGTTCGATGAAATCAGAACAGAATTTATTGGTGTGAATGCTTGTCATGGTCCGTTGGCATCTGTACAAAATGAAATAAATGAAGTGGTCTTAAAAATTGGTGTACGCAGTCATCACCATCACGATGTAGAAGCATTTGGAAAAGAGATTGCGCCCTTGATTTTAACAGGTCCACCAAGCGTAACTGGATTTGCCGGCGGAAGACCAAAGCCAAATGAAGTTATTGCTTATTGGCCTGCTCTTATGCCGAAGAAACTTGTTCATCCAAAAGTTGAGATAATACAAACATAGCGTCCTCTGAGGTAATGTCTTAAACGCAAAGTTCGCAAAGCAGGCGCAGAGAAAAAAATGCATGAGAACGAATTATCTGAAATTATTATTGGTTGCGCGATTAAAATTCACAAAGCTTTAGGACCGGGTTTATTAGAATCAGCTTATGAAGAATGTTTGTTTTTCGAATTGCAGAAAACCGGTTTACAAGTTGTTAAACAAAAAGCTTTACCTTTAGTTTATGAAGAAGTAAAATTGAATTGTGGATACCGTGTGGATCTTCTAGTGGAGAACAAAGTAATCGTGGAAATAAAATCTGTTGAAGCTTTGAATGACATTTTTCTTGCACAAGTACTCACATATCTCAGACTGTCAAATTGTAAATTAGGTCTGCTGATTAATTTTAATGTAAATAAGTTGAAAGAAGGAATTAGACGAGTAGTCAACAATTTATAACTCCGCGTTCTTTGCGAAAACTCTTGGCGTCCTCTGCGGTTAAAGCCTTAAACGCAAAGTTCGCAAAGAAGGCGCAGAGAAAACTCAAAGGAAATAGAAATGAAAATAAAATTAATTGATGTAGCTCATGGGCGAAGCGGTGATAAAGGCAATGCAGCAAACGTTGGTATCATAGCTTACGACGACAAAGGTTATGAACTAATTAAGAAGTACTTAACAGTTGAGAATGTGAAAAAACATTTTGAAGGAATCTGTTTTGGAGAAGTTGAAAGATTCGAAATGCCTAACATTCGTGCGTTGAATTTTTTATTGCACAACACGCTGGGCGGCGGCGGAACTGTATCGCTTAAGCATGATGCCCAAGGTAAAACTCTTGCCGCTGCATTATTAAGAATGGAAATAGAAATATAAACTTGTAGCGCAGAATCGTATTCTGCAAATCAAAAAATGCACAGATTACGAATCTGTGCTACGAATAATTTGAAAGGAGTTATAATGTTCGAAGATCAAATAAAACGACTGAACGATTACGCATTGAAGATTGAGAATCTACGAGGTTATCTTTAAGGTAGCTGATAAAGAAAAACAGATAGAAGAAATCCGCAATCAAGCCGAAACACCTGGATTCTGGAATGATCAGAAAAACGCTCAGTCGGTTTTCCAAAAATCAAAATCTCTTCAAATTTGGGTTGAGGCGTGGAAAAAAATCGACGACAAGCAAAAAAATCTAAAAGAGTTTTTAGAACTTGCCGAAGTTGAGCAGGATGAAGGATTAATTCCGGAAATAGATGCTGAGTTAGATTTAATTGAAAATGGTTACGCTGACTTAGAATTAAAAAGTATGCTCAGCGGTAAAGATGATGATAAGAATTGTATTATGACAATTCATTCCGGAGCGGGCGGAACAGAATCTCAGGATTGGGCGGAAATGTTAATGCGCATGTATCTGAGATGGGGCGAGAAGAACGGGTACAAAATGAATTTAGTTGACTGGCTCGACGGAGATGGCGCTGGAATAAAAAGTGCCACGATTGAGGTAGAAGGAGAATTTGCTTTCGGTTATCTAAAAGCAGAAAACGGTGTTCATCGTTTGGTGCGTATCTCTCCGTTTGATTCAAACAAGCGCCGCCATACTTCATTCGCATCTGTGTTCGTCATCCCTGAAATTGATGACACCATCGAAATTGATATCAATCCCGCAGATCTAAGGATTGATACATTCCGTGCCGGGGGCAAAGGAGGCCAGAACGTAAATAAAGTTGAAACCGCAGTGCGAATCACTCACATCCCGTCCGGGGTTGTGGCTGCCTGTCAGACAGAACGCTCGCAATTGCAGAATAAGTCAAACGCATTTAAAATGCTGCGATCCCGCCTCTATCAAATTGAGGTAGATAAACAAACTGCCGCCGCTGATGAAATTGAAAAAACCAAAATGAAAATTGAATGGGGAAGTCAAATCCGCTCTTATGTTTTTCATCCTTACAATATGGTTAAAGATCATCGTACGAATTGGGAAACATCAGACACTCAAGGCGTGATGAATGGTGAAATAAATAATTTTATAAAAGAATACCTGCTCAAATTTACACAGAACTAATTGGGTGAAGTATGTCTACTATGAAGTATTTCAAAAAAGATGAAGTGATTTCTAATGAGGGAGAAAGAGCAAAGTGCATTTTTGTTCTAGTGGAAGGAAAAGTCGGGATATTCAAAAACAACCGGAAAATTTCTGAATATAGTAAGTCTGGTGATATGATTGGTGAGATTAGCATGATTCTTAACAGACCAAGAAGCGCTACAATTAAAGCCCTTACCGATTGCAATCTTCTTACAATTGAAGGTGAGCTGGACGACCTTATTAAACTCTATCCTGATATTTCTAAGAAACTAATCCGAACACTTGCAGAACGTCTTGCAGATGCAACAGAACAGCAGAGTAAACGATTTACGAAATATTAATGGAGCCTGAATGAAATTTCATACTGAACATATCTGGTTTAATACTGCGAAAAGAAGAGAGTATATTAATATCACCGGTGAAGTTGAAAAAGCACTTAAAAAAAGCAATATCAAAGATGGGATGATTCTTGTCTCGGCTATGCACATCACAGCAGGAGTTTATGTAAATGATGCCGAGAGCGGATTGATTCAAGATATTGATGAATGGCTTGAAAATTTAGCACCATTCAAAGCGAATTACCAGCATCACCGTACTGGCGAAGACAACGGTGATGCGCATTTGAAAAGTCTGCTTGTTCATCATGAAGTGATTATACCTGTAACTGAAGGAAAACTTGATTTTGGTCCTTGGCAGCAAGTTTACTATGCCGAGTTCGATGGGCAGCGGCGGAAGAGAGTCTTAATTAAAGTGATAGGCGAGTAAATGTAGAACAGATTTCCAATCTGTTCACTTAGCGCAGATTGGAAATCTGCGCTACAATAAAAAACATGAAAAAGAAAAAATTGGATTTCTTCGATCGTGTGTATAAAGTAGTTGCAAAAATTCCAAAAGGGAAAGTAACCACTTATGGCGCTATTGCCGAAGCATGCGGTGTGCGGTCCGCCGCCAGGACAGTGGGTTGGGCAATTAATGGTACCAAAGAAAGCGGGTTACCATGCCATCGTGTTGTAAACCGCTACGGTGCATTGACCGGAAAAATTCATTTCGGTGATATGCATTTGATGGAAGAACTCCTTCGCAGCGAAGGAGTTCAGTTTGATGATGGCAATTGTGTAATTATGAAAAAATATTTGTGGATTCCGAAAAAAGTCTCAAAAAAAATAACCAAGAAAAAGCCTTCTAGTATCTCTTTACTTTAATAGAAGAAACTCCACCTTCAACATCAATAAAAATCTTTTTCCCAGCGGATTTAAAGTTTTCGGTCTCATAGTAACCTGAATATTTTTTGACGAATTCTGGAAAGTCTCTTGAAACAAGAGCTACATCACTTGTAATTGAACAACCAGACGACCTCGGAATTTCAAGCGTAATACTTGCCGCACCCATATCAATCTCAACATTTGTTGAATCATATTTGTCGCCGAGTTTTATCCTTCCGCTTGCGGCTCCGGTATGAAGAGAAACATTCTTGACCTTATATTCTGTCAGATCGAAATTTGATTTTGATGCGCCGATATTGAAATTGACATCCCATACTGGATTCTGATTCAGCGCAACCTCGAGCTGGTTACTAAATCTTCCGCGGAAAAAATTGAAATTCTTTTTGTGAAGTTCAATTCTTATACTTGCGTGGTCATCATTTTTCCATGATTCAAAATCGTATTCCGCTAAGTTGCCCTTTGCTTTTCCTTCCGCAAGTTTTTCTGTGCTGTTGCGGATAATAAATAAGCCTGCACCTGAATTGATCTCCAGGTCTGCAGTTTTGATTGAAGCATCATAATCTTCGTTGTAAAATTCTGTGTAGACATTATCGTTTTCAGTAAAATCAAAACTATTGAAACTATTTTCTACTATTCCAAAAAACAGAAGTGCAAGGAAGATTCCGAATAGTGCACTGATGAAAGGATGTGCAACTGTCTCTTTGAATATTACGAGGGCTCCCCAGAAGACAAAAATTAAAGGCCATACATCCCAAACAAAGCCAAAACATGAGCAGATGACATTGTATTTCGTGAGCAAAAACAGGGCTCCGAGAGTCAAAAGAAAAAATCCCCAAAACAATTTTCCAGTTTTCATTTTATCTCTCCGTTACTTTTTCAATGAATTCCAAATTAATAAACCTCCGAGCAGTACAAATGCTATCGGTACTATATCTCTAAAATCAAATGTAGGTATAAAGCGGTCCGCAAAAAATATTACACCCAGAGCAATCAAAATTGTACCGGCAATAATTCTTCCCGATCCGCTTTTCTTGACTTCTGCTGGAATGCCATCAAAGTTCATTGATGAATCCTCAGTAGATTGACCATCAGTTTTTGTCCCTTCATCCTTTATCGGGTAGGCAAGCTCAAATGGTTCTTCCGGCACAACAATCCAGAGAATTATATAAAGCAGCAATCCCATTCCGTGCATTAAAGTGAAGACAACAAAAAGAATCCTTACAATGATCGGATCGATGTTAAAATATTGAGCGAGTCCGCCTGCAACTCCTCCTAAAACTTTAACTCTTCGTGAACGGAATAATCTGTCTCTCATCATATCACCTCATTAATTGTTTCTGGTAATTAAGACGCCCTGCTTTGGGAAAGGTTCGAAATGTTTTCAAACAAATATCTCTAAAGATTTGAAAATACTATCCTTCTTACTAACTTTGATCGAAAGATAAATTGAATTAAGATAAATGAAAATAGCTGTCTGTCAATCTAACCCCATCATTGGTGACCTTAAAGGGAATTCAGAAAAAATCCTTCTGGGATACAATCGCGCAATTAATGATGGCGCCGACTTAGTCGTCTTTCCTGAATTGTTTCTTTGCGGTTACCCTCCGCTGGATTTGATCGAGAAAAAGGAATTCCGTAAAGCACTTATAAATATCTCAGAAAAAATTGCTCAGCAGACCAGGGATGTCGGACTTATCTTCGGATCGATAACAGAAGATTTTGAGGATAAGATTGGTACCGGCGTTTATAATTCTGCATTGCTTTGTTTTGAGGGAAAGATTCAATTCGTTCAAAGCAAAACATTAATTCCTAATTACGATGTGTTTGATGAAGTCAGATATTTTGAATCCGCCAATGATGTTTTTGTCTATGAGTTCAAAGGTGAGAAGCTGGGCATTTCAATCTGTGAAGATATTTGGAATGATGCAGACTATTGGAAGCACAGACGCTATACGGTAGACCCTGTTCAGAAACTTGTAGACAATGGTGCGTCCATTTTAATAAATATTTCCGCCAGTCCTTATGCTTATGGTAAACGCAAAGAAAAATTTGAAATGCTTTCTGTACTAACACGTAATGACCGATGCCCTTTAGTATACGTCTGTTGTGTGGGCGCTCAAACAGAATTAATTTTTGACGGCGGAAGTATGTGTTTAAACTCGTCCGGCAGTCTTGAATTGCTGGGGAAACCATTTGAGGAAGATTATTTCATATACGACTCAATGGGAAAATTTGAAGTGATCGAAAAGGTAGAAGCCGGTTTTGAAGAAGAGGTTCTCAAAGCGCTTATACTTGGCCTGAAAGATTATGTCAGAAAAACCGGATTCAAAAAAGTGCTGGTTGGTTTAAGCGGAGGAATTGATTCTGCTCTTGTAGCATATATTGCCGTAAGGGCATTAGGTGCCGAAAATGTTCATGTAGTAATGATGCCGTCAAAATATTCGAGTAAAGGAAGTGTGGTTGATTCGGAAAAAATTATTTCAAGACTTGGAATATCATCCGAAAATATTTCGATCCAACCGGTTGTTGATAAAGCGCTTGAAATGTTAAAAGAATCCTTCAAAGGATTGGATGAAAACATTACGGAAGAGAATTTGCAATCAAGGGTACGTGGTTTGTACCTGATGGCTTTATCCAACAAGCATGGATATCTGCTTTGTACAACCGGTAACAAATCGGAAATAGCTACAGGATATACAACGCTTTATGGTGATATGTGCGGTGCGCTTGCGGTAATTGGAGATGTTTACAAAACACAGGTCTATAAGATTGCCGGTTTTATAAACCGTGATGACGAGATAATTCCCGGTGCAATTTTAAAGAAAGCTCCATCCGCCGAGTTACGCCATAACCAAACCGATCAGGATTCTCTTCCGGAATATGACTTACTTGACAGGATATTGAAAATGTATCTTGAGGAGCAGAAAGAATTTGAAGAGATACTTTTATCAATCGGGAACAAGGGCTTAGTTCAGAAAGTATTACGTCTGGTTGATTTAAATGAATTCAAAAGAAAGCAGGGTGCCCCCGTTCTTCGTGTTTCCACAAAAGCATTTGGCTATGGAAGACGATTTCCAATTGTTCAGGGTTGGAGGAAATAATTTCCGTTTGTTGCAGGCCAAAAATTTATTATATGTAAATTCAAAAAAGAGAAAAACATGAATTTTAAAAAATCTTTCTCCATCTGTATATTATTTATTTCTCAAATACTATTTGCGCAACTTGATCAGGCCGATTTAGTCCGAATAAAAATTTCAGAAAACAATCTGAAGGTTAGTGCAGGTTCACAATTCAAATTAATTCTTGAAGCACGAATCGAAAATACATGGCACATAAACTCAAATAAACCTAATGATGAATTCCTGATTCCTTCAAAAGTAACTGTGAAAGGAGACGAACTGAAACTTGTTAATGTCTCTTATCCAAAACCAAAGGAATTAACTCTCGAATTCTCGGAAAAACCGGTTTCAGTTTTTAGCGACATTATAAAAATAGAACTCACTTTTTCGGTTGATAAAAACATTAATGGCGGTAAGTACACTATTCCTGTTGAATTTGGCTACCAGGCATGTAACGATCAGACCTGCATGCCACCAACCAGCACAAATGAAAATCTTCAGATCGAGGTCACTGGTGGAAAAGCAGCAGGCAATGTCGAAACACCAGAGGTAGGAAGTGATAAACCAGTTGTAAGTGGTGAGAAGCAAGAAGTGAAGGATGATATATCAAACGTGAAAAGTGAAACGGAAAACGTGAAATATGATAGCTCTATTGGATCAACACTTGAGAAGAGTGGACTGTTCCTAAGTTTAATATTCGTTTTTATTGGCGGTCTCGCGTTAAATTTAACACCATGCGTCTATCCATTAATTCCGATTACGATTGGCTATTTTGGAGGGCAGAGTGAAGGTCGAACCAGCCGTCTTTTTCTGTTAGGTATTTTGTATGTACTAGGCATGGCACTAACCTACTCGGTGATAGGAGTTGTTACATCACTTAGCGGTGCACTCTTTGGTACTTTGATGCAGAATATGTTTGTCATCATTGGCATTGCACTTTTGTTCGTCGTTCTTGCATTAAGCCAATTCGGAGTTTATGAATTCAAACTTCCGGATTCTTGGGTTATGAAAGCAGGCGGCGCAAAGGGTGGCGTATTCGGTGCGTTTTTTATGGGTTTAACAATGGGAATTGTCGCTGCACCATGTATCGGTCCTTTTGTACTCGGATTGGTGACTTACGTTGCTGCAAAAGGTGATTCTCTGTACGGCTTCTTAATGTTTTTTGTTTTAGCTCTCGGCCTTGGCTTTCCATATTTATTACTGGCTTTATTTTCAGCCAAGATCAAAAAATTGCCCCGTGCGGGAGATTGGATGGAAGGTGTAAAACATATTTTTGGTTTTCTTCTTCTTGGTATGGCTATATACTTCATTGGACCGCTTTTGCCAAAAGAGGTGAACAAATATCTTCTTCCTGTCTTTGGAATTTTAGCATCGCTTTATTTGTTGTGGATAGATAAGATGGCGAACAATGTAAGATTTTTTAGGATTGTTAAAACAATTTTTTCAATGATTGTAATTGCAGTCTCCATATATGCACTTATACCAACGAAGATTTCAGAACCGGAGTGGCAAAAATTCAGTGATGCAAAGTACGAACGGTCATTGAAGAATAGCGAAAGGATGATTGTTGATTTCTATGCTGACTGGTGCATACCTTGTAAAGAACTGGATGCATTGACTTTTTCAGATCCGAATGTTTTGAAAGACCTTGAAAAATTCACTACTTACAAAGTAGATATGACCAAAAGCGTATCTGAGGAGATCGAACGGCTCAGAAATAAATTTAAAATTATCGGGATGCCTACGGTGCTTATAATAAATTCGAAAGGAGAAGAGGTAGAAAGACTGACAGGATTTGTGAATGCAAAAGAATTCCTTAAAATGCTCCAAAAAGCAATATGAATATAGATTGCTAATCCTAAATAGCTTTCATATTTTTGGTGCGCTAAAAAAACTAATTATAAATAACAATTGAGCAAGATTAATGGCACAAGACACAGAGAAAGAAGTACTAGATTTAAAAGAAGTAACCATCAGGTTCGCAGGAGATTCCGGTGATGGAATGCAATTGACTGGTTCACAATTCAGTGATACAACTGCATTGATGGGTAATGACCTCGGTACACTGCCCGATTATCCGGCAGAAATCCGCGCCCCTGCTGGAACACTTTACGGCGTAAGCGGGTTTCAGGTTCATTTCAGTTCAAGTGATATTCATACACCGGGCGATACTCCAGATGTTTTAGTGGCAATGAATCCGGCTGCATTAAGAAAGAACTTATCGGATTTAAAACGAGATGGTATCATCATTGTCAATACGGATTCGTTCGATCCTAAGAACCTTAAACTGGCACATTACGATAAGAATCCTCTGGAAGATGATTCATTAGCGGGTTATAAAATATACCCAGTTCCAATAACAACTCTCACTTCTACTGCATTAAAAGATAGCGGTTTGAGTATTAGAGACATCAATAGATGCAAGAATTTTTTCGCACTCGGTTTGATGTATTGGTTATTCAATAGACCGCTTGAACCTACATTAAATTGGTTAACATCTAAATTCAAGGATCAACCTGAGATTCTTAACGCAAACGAAACAGCTTTGAAAACCGGTTATTATTTTGGCGACACAACAGAAATTTTTGAGAACCGTTACTCGGTTGAACCAGCAAAACTTAAAAAAGGCACGTACAGAAATATTTCTGGCAATGAAGCTACCGCACTTGGTTTTGTTGCTGCATCAATTAAAAGCGGACTGCCATTGTTTTTAGGTTCATATCCAATTACGCCGGCTACTGATATTCTCCAATTCTTAGCAAGTTACAAGAATTTTGGTGTAAAGACTTTTCAAGCGGAAGATGAAATTGCCGGGATAACTTCGGCTATTGGTGCTGCATTTAGTGGTTCTCTTGCAATTACAACAACAAGCGGTCCCGGCGTTGCTCTAAAAACAGAAGCAATTGGTCTTGGCGTAATGACCGAATTGCCTTTAGTAATTGTTAATGTTCAGAGAGGCGGTCCGAGCACAGGACTTCCAACCAAAACAGAACAAGCTGATTTGTTACAGGCTGTTTATGGAAGAAATGGTGAAGCGCCAATTCCTGTTTTAGCCGCTGCTACTCCAAGCGATTGTTTTTACATGGCAATTGAAGCTTCTCGAATTGCTGTTAAGTATATGACTCCTGTTATGCTTCTTACCGATGGTTACATAGGTAACGGAACTGAACCTTGGAGAATTCCACATGCAAATGAAATTGCCGAGATTCCTGTTAAGTTTGTAACAGAGACTGAAGGATTTGCTCCATACTCAAGAAACGAGAATCTTTCTAGACCATGGGCAATACCGGGAACTGCCGGACTTGAACATAGAATTGGCGGGCTTGAAAAAGCAAACATTACCGGAAATGTGAACTACGATCCTTCCAATCATGATTTTATGGTTAAGCTTAGGGAAAAGAAAATACAAAATGTTAGAAACGATATTCCGGATTTAGAAGTGCAAGGTGATGCTGGAGGTGAGTTATTAGTTTTAGGTTGGGGCGGAACTTATGGTGCTATCAAAGAAGCAGTTGACAAAGTAACCAGAAGAGGGCTTAAAGTATCTCAGGCGCACTTAAGATACATTCACCCGATGCCGAAAAATATAAAAGATGTTTTGAGTAAGTTTAAAAAAATTCTGATTCCTGAAATCAATCTCGGGCAGCTTTCTAAAATAATCCGAAGTGAATTTCTTATTGATGTCCTCCAGTATAATCTTGTAAGAGGTTTACCTTTTAGATCCAGCGACATCGAAAATCAGATAATTGAAATCCTTGGAGGAAAAAATGGCAAATAATATAGATGCAGCTCCTGTAAAATTAACAGCAAAAGACTTTTCATCAGGACAAGATGTTAGATGGTGCCCGGGGTGCGGTGATTATTCTATTCTAGCCCAAGTACAGAGATCATTCCCGGAAATTAATGTTCCCAAAGAAAAAATTGTCTGGATTTCCGGTATAGGATGTTCAAGCCGTTTCACTTATTACATGAATACATATGGCTTTCATACAATACATGGAAGAGCTACGGCAATTGCAACGGGTGTAAAAATTGCACGTCCTGATTTATCTGTATGGGTCGCCACCGGCGACGGCGATTTAATGAGTATCGGAGGAAATCATTTTATTCACACATGCAGAAAAAATGTTGATATAAAAATTCTTCTTTTCAACAATGAGATTTATGGATTGACCAAAGGCCAGTACTCACCAACCTCAGCTAAGGGTTTGATTACAAAAACTTCACCGTACGGCAGCGTTGATTATCCTTTCAATCCCCTCAGTCTCGCGCTGGGTGCGGGTGCTTCATTTGTTGCGCGTACCGCTGATTCTGAGGCAAAACATATGCAGGAAGTGATTAAACGAGCTGCTGAGCATAAAGGGACTGCGTTTGTTGAAATTCTTCAGAACTGCGTAATCTTTAATGATGGCGTATTCGATCCGATCACGGATAAAGCAAATAAAGCAGAAAAAATGTTGATGCTCAAACATGGCGAACCAATGTTGTTTGGAAAAGATAACAAGAAGGGAATTAAACTTGACGGTTTAAAACCAATTGTTATTGATCTCAACGATCCGGCTAATTCAATCGATGATGTTTGGATCCATGATGAAAAAGATTTAAGTCATGCACGTGCATTCATTCTTGCTCATCTTGCGGACAACCCGGTACTGCCATCGCCGTTTGGAGTTATCAGACAGGAATTAAAACCAACATACGATGAAGGGGTTGAGAGACAGATCGCACACATTACAGAAAAGAAAGGTGCAGGCAGTTTGGAAAAACTTCTCTTCAGCGGGAATACATGGGAAGTTAACTAAATATTTAGAACTGGATTCTTGAATCTGGATAATTATTTTTGGGCGAAGTTTACTTCGCCCATTTTATTTCGGAAATGAATAAACTATGAATGATTTTTATTTGCTTAAAAAAATAATCGATGAACACAATTCCTTTGTGCTATCAACGCATGTGAATCCTGACGCTGATGCGCTTGGAAGTGAACTTGCTTTTTATCTGATTCTTAAAAAATGCGGAAAGAACGTAAGAGTAATTAACCACAGCTCAACTCCATATAACCTTGAATTTCTTGATGGGCAAAATGTTATCGAGAAATTTGATGAGACGAATCACGCAAAAGTTATTAATGAATCGGAAGTGTTTATTCTTCTCGATTTGAATCAGGCAAACCGCATTGTCAAAATGGAAAAAGTATTCCGCGGTTTCAATGGTGTTAAGATATGCATCGATCATCATCAGGATGGCGAGAATGTATTTGATCATGTTTTTGGCGGCACCGAGTTTTCCGCCACATCTGAGATAATTTATAATTTTATTGAGAATACTAAAATTGTTGAACTGGATAACAAGATTGCTCTTCAGCTCTATGCAGGAATTATGACGGATACTGGTTCATTCCGTTTCGACCGTACATCGCCCCGGATACATCGCATAATGGCTGAGCTGCTGGAAAAAGGTGTAAACCCTACTGAAGTCTACGATAAGATTTACGATCAATTTAAATTCGGGCGTGTAAAACTTCTCGGCTTAACATTGAGCACAGTTCAGCTTGATAATAGTCAGCAGATCGCCTACATGATTGTGAGAAGAGAACAGCTGGAACAAACCGGGGCGACCGAGGCTGATATAGACGGTTTTGTAAATTATTGTCTCACCATTCAAGGCGTTCAGATTGGAATTCTATTCTATGAATTGAATGACGGAATTAAAATCAGCTTCCGTTCTAAAGGGGAAATCTCTGTTGGCAAATTAGCTCAATCATTCGGCGGCGGCGGACATACCAACGCATCGGGTATCAGACTGTTCAATACCACAATAGATGAAGTGAAAGAAAAAATAATTTCGGCAGCACAAAAATATTTGTAATACTTAGAAAGAGGAAGTCATGCACTTTAATCTAAATATAAACAGAGCTAAAGATGAACTGATATTTAAATCGGATTCGGCACTTGTAAAATTTTTTGTTGATACGGAAAAACTTGAAAGAGTAGTAGATGATTTTTTTCTTTCTCTTAATTACCCGTTAGGGAAAATCCAGAAGAAAAATTTTCTTGATAAAAAATCAAATGAATTTGCATACTACAGTCAGACTGATGAACCATCGGTTATCTTTGTTAAAAAAATTAAGCTCGATAAAGATTTTTCGGTTGATTTTTTCCGTAATTACTTCGCCGGGTTAATTCCACCTCTCAAGAAGAAAAATATTAAAACAGTGCATGTAGTTGTCCCATCGTTTGGTGATTTTAAAGCGCATTTTGAAACCGAATCGAAATTCCTGCAGACGATGCTGGAAGGCATTCATCTTGGTAATTACACGTTTGATAATTATAAATCCGACAAACAGAATCCGGAAGAGCTTTCCTTTCAGATTCATTACACAGATCAAAAAATTCTGAAAGGTGTAATTGAGACTTCCGGCAAATTAATGAGTGCTGTATACTTCTCACGCGATCTTGTAAACGAACCAGCCATCACACTTACTCCTGCAGAATTCGCAAAACGCACAAAAAAAGAACTGACTAAGCTTGGTGTAAAGGTTTCTGTCTTCGATAAAGCCGAATTGAAAAAAAGGAATATGAATGCAATTCTCGCGGTGGGCGGTGCGAGCAACAATCCCCCTTGTTTGATTACAATGCATTACAAACCGGCTGGGAAAGCGAAGAAAAAAATTGCACTTGTTGGCAAGGGCGTCTGTTATGATTCGGGCGGACTCTCAATTAAACCAACTGCCGGAATGCTTGAAATGAAGGCTGATATGGCGGGCGGAGGAGTTGTAGCCGGAATTATCAAGGCTGCGGCGATGATGAAATTACCGATCGAATTGATTGGTGTTATCCCAGCAGTTGAGAATATGATCGGCGGTTCATCATACAAACCGGGCGATATTATAATTACAGCTTCCGGTAAATCAATTGAAGTGAAAGATACCGATGCCGAAGGTCGAATTGTACTTGCCGATGCGCTTCATTATGCGTCACAGCAAAAACCGGATGAGATAATTGACTTTGCGACACTCACCGGAGCTGTTTGTGTCGCTCTTGGTTTAATCGCTGCCGGATTATTTACAAAGGATGATCGTCTAGCGGATGATTTGTTAAAGTCCGGCAATCAATCCTTCGAAAGATTGTGGCGGTTACCATTCTGGAATGATTACAATGAAATGATAAAGAGTGAGATTGCCGATGTTAGCAATCTTGGTCCGCGATGGGGCGGGGCAATAACTGCCGGAAAATTTTTAGAACATTTTGTTGATGAAAAAATTCCCTGGGCTCATATTGATCTTGCCGGTCCCGCAATCAAACATGAATCTACAAACTATACTAAAAATTTCGATACCGGTTTTGGTGTGAGATTGATGATTGAGTATTTATTAATAAATAGGGGGAAGGAATGAATAATTCTGAAATAATTCCTGCAGAAGTTATAGAAGGTAAAATATTTTTGATTAGAGGCATGAAAGTAATCTTGGATAAAGATCTTGCAAAACTATATGGTGTCGTTACTGGTCGTTTAAATGAACAGGTAAAGAGAAATCGTGATAGATTCCCTACTGATTTTATGTTTCAACTCAATAAGGAGGAATTTGATTCTTTGATATCGCAAAATGCGATATCAAAAGGATACAAAGGCGGAACACGAAAACTGCCTTATGCATTTACTGAGCAGGGAGTTGCAATGGTATCCTCTATCCTTAGAAGTGAAAGAGCCGTACAAGTGAACATCCAGATTATGAGGACTTTTGTCAAGCTGAGAGAAATTATTTCAACACATAAAGAACTAGCACAAAAACTGAAGGAATTGGAATTAAAAATAGAAACTCACGATGAAAACATAGCGGCAGTCTTTGAGGCGATAAATCAGTTATTGATTCCGAACGAAACACCGAAAAGAAAAATTGGTTTTGAAATAAAAGAAAAGAAAATTCCTTACACGGCAAAACGCGGATAGATGCTAAATGATTCTATAATCTACACTAAAAATGATGGCAGTATTCGGACAGTTTCCTATACCTTATTGGTTGAACAAACTTCAGTAGTTATTGATTACTTCTTCTATTACGAAATTATTCCCATCCACAATTGATAAATCCCGAAACAAACTAATGCTATGACGGAGAGTCCAATAGTGATCTTGTTTACTCGCGGTCCAATGTTTCTGGTGAAAGCAAAGAGAAAAATTATTCCAGCCAGACAAAGAATAAGCGTAACATAAAAACTTACCAGAAGTGCAATTCCATTAATCGGAGATTCATTATATCCTTTAAGGAAGAGAGGACCCATTACCAGACTCCATCCAAGATAAGGTGCGGGATTTAATATATTCACAAGTGTGGCCTTTAGAATAGTTTGTTGATCGGTTTTAACATCTGTGGGTATTTGATGATCAAAATTTTCCCATGATTTATAAGAACCTGTTGCAAGATAAAATAGAAACAGTGCACCTCCGAAATGAAGAAACCGTACTAACCAGGGTGGAATCTGGCTCAGCAGTAAAAGAACCAGAACTATAATTGGACCGTCGCTTAACAGCGGTGCAAAACATGAAGGAAGTGTATGCCGCCATCCCTTAGTTAATGTTTGAGAGATGAGATATGTTAGAAATGGTCCCGGTTGTACCGCCGCAGCAAATGCGTATGTGAAACCAAAGATTAAATATGCCAGCATATGAAATTTGATTTATTTTTTTAAGAACAAGATCAATTTTGAGTTGGGCCTAAAGTAGTTGAGGAGTTGCTGATGATACCATCCTTCATTTCTAAAACTTTATCGCCAAGGTTTACAAGCTGGGGATTATGAGTAACAACCAAAAATGTAATGCCAAGTTTTTCTTTCAGCTCAACAAAAAGACGGTGAAGTATCTGGCTGTTGGCAGAATCCAAATTACCGGTAGGTTCATCTGCGAAAATTATATCGGGATTGTTTGCCAATGCTCTAGCAACGGCAATACGCTGCTGTTCACCTCCGGAAAGTTCTGATGGCTTATGTGTGGTTCTGTCGCTCAATCCAACCAATTCAAGAAGCCCTCCTGCCCGCTTTAACGATTTCTGTTTTGTCACTCCGTTTATCATGAGTGGGATAGCAATATTTTCTGTTGCCGTAAACTCTGGCAGCAGGTGATGGAACTGAAATACAAATCCAATATGTTTATTACGGAACATAGAAAGTTTCTCGTCGCTCAAATCAAATATCTTTACTCCGTTCATCTCCACAATACCTGAATCGGCATTATCCAATCCGCTTAGAATGTGAAGAAGTGTGCTTTTGCCTGCACCCGATGCACCCACAATTATAGAAATCTTTCCGCGTTCGACTTGAAGCGAAACTCCTTTAAGGATATTCAGCTTTTTCTCTTTTGTCTTGTAGAAAGATTTGAAAATATCTTTTGCTTCTAAAATTATTTCACTCATTATAATCTCTTTTTTTTACTCTTCATCTTTTAAGTTGTCATTCCTGCATGTGCTGCTTTGTTCCAATTTCTATAACGATAGACCGGCCTACCGTAGACAGGCTAAATGAAGTATAGTCACACCGAGCGGAGTCGAGGTGTGTGATTAGCGTAGATAAGTCCATTTCTCGACTCCGCTCGAAATGACTCTTCATCTTTTTATGACAACCGGATGTGTGGAATGACATTTGTTTTCACCATAAAAATGGCAGCGATTTATCTATTCATATTTGATTGATTCAATAATAATTGTATTGGCGGCACGCTTTGCAGGATATAGAGAAGCGATAAATGCAAGTAACATTGCCATTCCGCCGATTGCTAGTATATCTGTAGTCCGGACTTCAATTGGAAGAGCACTTATTATATACTTCGATGAATCGAGTGGATAAAAATTATATTCGATTTGCAGATAACATACAATCAATCCAATCGCAATACCGATAAACGTTCCAATCGCTCCTACCAAAATCCCCTCGAACATAAAAATTCTTAATATGGATTTTCTATTCACTCCCATTGTGCGCAATATGCCGATATCTTTTTTCTTCTCAATCACTGTCATAGTCAGTGATGCAAAGATGTTGAATGTTGCCACCGCAATTATTAGACACAATAAAATATATGCGGCCCACCGTTCAATCTGCATAACACTATAGAGTTGCTTGTGAAGATCGTACCATGTGTTTACCGAAAAAAGACTGGGATCGATTTTCTTCAGTAGATATTCCTTAACTGATTCAGCTTGTTTGAAATTGTCTAAACGTAGTTCGTATCCCGTGATCTTACCTCTTAATCCGAATAGACGTTGCGCTGAGATCACAGATGTGAACACATAGGATACATCATAGTCACGATTGTTGGATTCAAATATTCCCGCTACAAGAAATTTTCTCGTTTGCGGAATGGATAGGGAAGTGATGGTCTTCTCAATATTGTAAGCGGAGGTGACAGTTATCGTGTCACCAACACGGGATGATAGGCGAAGTGCAAGCGGAATACCTAAAATGATCTTATCGATGTCGCCTGGTTTCAGATCGAAATTACCGCTGATGATTTTTGAAGCTACGCCCCAGGACTGATCTTCAGATTGATATTCAATCCCTTTCAGATTCACAATTTCATAGCTTTTCCGATTTAGTAAAATTATTTTTCCTTCAACATACGGTGAATAACTTGAAATATTTTCCTGCTTGCTCAGAATTTGGCGTACGGAATCTATCTGTGTGAACCCTTTTTCATCGGTAACAGAAATTCTAATGTGCGGATCAAAGCTGACCATAATAGAAGTTACAAGAGAACCAAAGCCATTAAACACAGCGAGCACAACAATAAGCGCTGCAACTCCGATTGTAATTCCCAATGTGGAAAGGAGCGAAATTATAGTTATAAAATTTAATTTGTGTTTCGCCTGTAAATATCTTTTTGCAACAAAGAATTCAATCATCTTATTCAAACCTTATTGCTGAAATAGGTTTTATTCTTGATGCAATAAATGCGGGAAGCATAGAAGCCAAAAGCGAAACTCCGACAGTTATTGCCGTCACAAGCAAATAATTCTTTAATTCAATTGAGATAGGCACCCGTGTAACAAAGTAAATTTTATCGGGAAGTGAGATAATATCAAATTTCTGCTGGAGAAAACTAAGTACAAGCGCTATTAGATTCCCTATCAAAACTCCAACAAATGTCAGGATCATCGCGTGATAAAGGAATGTTTTCATTATCAATTTTCTATTAGCGCCAAGTGAACGGAGAATCCCAACAGCATTTGTCCTTTCAAGAACAATCATGAGCAATGTTCCTATTATATTGAAAACGGCGACAAAGATTATTAATCCTAGAATAATTGGTATTGGTTCTTTCTGAAGCTCAAGCCATGTAAAAATGTTCTGGTGAACCTGGAAAATGGTTCTTACATAATATGGATACCCGAGAAAATCCTGGAGTTGCTCAGAAAGTATTTTAACCTTTTTCAGATCACTCACTTTTATGTTATACCCTGAGACCCGATCCCCCATACCAAACATATTCTGAGCGGTTGAGAAATTAATGAATGCGTTCAGATCATCGTACTCGCTCATTCCGCTTTCGTAAACTCCCGAAACATAAAACTGTTCAATTGCCGGTGGATTTACTATTGAAGGCGCCTGATCATTCTTCAATGAAAAAATTGTGATTGTGTCTCCAGCTTTTACGAATAATTTTTCGGAGAGTGTTTTGCCAAGAACGATTTTTAGCAATGCACCGTTGCTCTTCAAATCGAAAGAACCGGATTGGATAAAACTGCTAAGCTCGGATTCCTGATCTGTATCGATCCCGGTAAGAGTAATTCCTTCCGTCATCCTTCTTGATTTGATAATTGTCAGTTTGGAAACAAATGGCTGAATTCTTGTGAAGCCCCCCTTAAACTGTGCATTGAGCGAGGGGATGACTGAGGAGGGCGGTGAAAGATTTCTGTTACTGAAGCCAGAAACCTTAATATGTGCATTGAAATTGGTGATTTTATCGGTTACAACTCTATCGAAGCCATCTAAAACCGTTAATGCTATTATGACGACAGCAACTCCTAAAGAAACCCCGAGTATTGTTATTAGTGAAATAACTGATAGAAAACGTGAATCCTTTTTCGATTTAAGATATTTTCTTGTAAAGAATAGCGGAAGCGACATTTTTTATTTTATTTTTTGTAAAGATATAAATATTCATTGAGAAGCGAAAACTGAACCATAAAATTGACAATCCCATACTAAAGATATATTTTTGAACTCCAATTTTGAAGAGTTAATTTCGGGGCGTAGCTCAGCCCGGCTAGAGCGCTTGGTTTGGGACCAAGAAGTCGCAGGTTCGAATCCTGTCGCCCCGACAATCTAAAGAGTGAATGTGTGTTAATAGAATTATTAGCACGTTCTTTTTATTAATGTGCCCATAGCTCAATTGGATAGAGCAACAGCCTTCTAAGCTGTAGGTTAGTGGTTCGATTCCACTTGGGCATACAGCTTAAAATTGTTCCTTCGAATTATTGAAAATGGTGAGCATAGCTCAGTAGGTTAGAGCATCTGGTTGTGGCCCAGAAGGTCGTGGGTTCGATCCCCATTGCTCACCCACAAGTTTGTAATAAACATTGGCCCCATCATCTAATGGTTAGGATAGCGCCCTTTCACGGCGTCAATACGAGTTCGAATCTCGTTGGGGTCACTAACTTTTCTTATCTGCATTTCTTCGATCACCTTTTTAATCCATAACGGCCCCATCATCTAATGGTTAGGATAGCGCACTTTCACGTAGTCAATACAAGTTCTGCCGAAGGCATCCCCGGTAAGTATCTTTCAAACTTGGGAGAATCTCATTGGGGTCACTTCAACATAATAGCCTTGTAATGCTTTTGATCATTTTGTAATTTCAATCCAAAATTTGTGGCAGGTTATGCAAAAACAATACGCTTTCCTCAATAGAATTTCCGATAATGATGAATACGATACTGATCCGGCCAGTTTAGGAAAAAGATTTTTTCCTTCGCTCTATTTTTTCTCTAACATGCTGAGGATTCTTATTTATTCTAATCGGCAGGCCAAAAAAGGAATTTATGATGATAAGAGATGGTATGATTCATCCATCGACACATTGAAAAGTTTAGAACGATCGGGAATCAGATTCCACATCAAAGGTATGGACAATATAAGAATGGCAAATGGTCCTGTCGTTTTCGTTTCGAATCATATGACAACTCTCGAAACAACTGTCTTACCAGCAATTATTCGCCCGATCAAACCTGTTGTTTATGTAATCAAAGAAGAACTCGGCAAGTACCCATTATTTGGACCGGTTGCATTAGCCAGGGAACCAATATTAGTTGGGCGAGAAAATCCACGTGAAGATCTGAGAATTGTACTTGAAGAGGGAAGTAAAAAACTTCAGGATGGTAAATCGATAATTATATTCCCTCAAAAAACACGATCGATGGTTTTAGATCCGGTGTTATTCAATTCTTTGGGGAATAAATTGGCCAAAAGAAATAATGTTCCTGTTATTCCAATAGCACTTCTTACTGATGCATGGGGAAACGGAAAATTTATTAAAGAACTTGGGAAAATAGATCCGGAAAAACCTGTGTACGTCGAATTTGGTAAACCGATTACTATTAAAGGAAACGGAGCGGAGGAACATCAGCAAATTATTGAGTTCATCGACGGAAAATTTAGAGAATGGGGAAGAACTGATTTAATTAAGTAATCACAATAGTTTCAGAAGTTCATTACTCAAACCTCAGTTAAAGCCGGCGGCTGATTTCTGATGGGTTAAGATCCAATCTGGGAAATTTTAATATGGAGTTGAAAATGCTGAATTTGAGCAAAATTAGCGATTTCTATGATTCTCCTATAGCTCACTACAACTCCAAGCAGATAATTTTGCTTCAAATCATCCCTAATTTCAACTTAAATTTTGCATCGAATAATTCCTTTTGTTATATTGAAACAGAATTCGTTCACGGAAATTGTTGTTAATGGGAATAATCAAACCGAAAAAACTGAAACCCGGGGATGTGATTGGTATAATCTCTCCGGCATCATCACCAGACGATCTCACAAGAATTAATAGCGGCGTTCAGTATCTGGAAAAACTTGGTTACCGTGTTGAGGTCGGTAAAAATGTCGGTTCCAATGAGGGATATCTTGCCGGATCGGATGAACAACGATTGACCGATCTACATGATATGTTTCGGAACAAACAGATAAAAGCGATATTCTCAATTCGCGGTGGATATGGTTCCGGACGCCTGCTTGATAAGATCGATTATAAACTAATTAGAAATAATCCCAAAATTTTCGTAGGGTACAGTGACATCAATGCACTGCAATTGGCTTTTTTTGCTAAGACTGGCTTGATAACGTTTGCAGGACCAATGGTTGCAGTTGATTTTCATGATGAAGTCAGTGCATTTACAGAGGAAGTTTTCTGGCGGACAATAACATCAAATAAAAAAATTGGAAAGCTGCAAAATCCGCGCAAAGAAAAATTTTATCTTTTGAACAAAGGCAGAGCAGCCGGCCGGATACTTGGAGGCAATTTATCTCTACTTAACTCTTTAGTTGGAACCGAGTATCTTCCAAAGTTTAGAGGCGCGATTCTATTATTAGAAGATATTCATGAAGCTCCATATCGAATTGACAGAATGCTAAATCAGCTGCGGCTTGCTAAAATTTTCAAACAGATCAGCGGCGTTATGCTCGGTCATTTTGTTGACTGTGTTGAAGCGGATCCAACCAAACAATCTTTCACCTTGAATGAAGTCATTATCGAATATTTCCAAAATAAAAAATTGCCGGTGTTGTATAATATCAAGCATGGCCACATCAAGGATAACATTACTATTCCCTATGGAATAAAATGTGTTCTTAATGCTACCAGAGGATACATAGAAATACCTGAAAACGCTGTACTTTAAGATCTCTCGTGTGCTCAAGCCATTTCTTCTTCTAGATTGAGGAATCACCCTTAATGTCATTCTCTTTTTTAAGAAAAGCTCTGGCAAATCTTCCCAATCCATCGTTATAAACCGCTTATTCCAGTCAAAAATTTGATGGTATAGTTGTTGCCTCATTTGATACGACTAACAAATTTGAAGAGCAATTACGGAGACTAAAATGGAATTTATAAACGAATCGTATGTAACTTCTTTAATAAAGAATACAAAATTGAACGACCCTGCGCGTCAGAGGGAAGTAATTCAAAAATCAAAAGAGGCTAAAGGATTATCATTAGAAGAAAGCGCCCTGCTTTTGAACATATCCGATCAGGAGATATTAGAAGAACTTTTCCACACAGCCAGGGAAGTAAAAGAAAAAATTTATGGTAACCGGTTAGTACTTTTTGCACCGCTATATATAACAAATCTTTGTGTCAACAATTGTCTTTATTGCGCATTTCGGCGGGATAATACGGAACTTAAACGCAAAACTCTGACACTTGATGAGGTAAGGGAAGAAACCGAATTCTTAGTTAAACAAGGTCACAAGAGAGTTTTGCTAGTTTGCGGTGAACATCCTAAGAAATCGAGCATGGAATTTATAGGCGAATCCATAAAAACTATTTATGATGTGAACATTAACGGCGGTAACATTCGCCGGATTAATGCAAACACAGCTCCCTTGAGTCTGGATGAATTCAAAACTTTGAAGAGTTTTGGAATTGGAACGTATCAATGCTTTCAGGAGACTTATCATTTCGAAACTTACATGCATATGCATCCTGATGGTCCCAAACGTGATTACGCATGGCGTTTATATGCTATGGACAGAGCGCTTCAAGCGGGAATTGATGATGTTGGAATTGGCGCTTTATTTGGATTGACTGACTATAGATTTGAAACACTTGCACTGCTGAGTCATGCATTTAATTTGGATGAGAAATTTGGAGTAGGTCCGCATACAATTTCGGTCCCTCGCCTCGAGCCGGCGTTCAACGCTCCGGTTGCAAACAAACCACCATTTGCAGTTGATGACGCTTCATTCAAAAAATTGGTAGCTATAATTCGTCTGGCTGTTCCTTATACAGGAATTATTTTATCAACGCGGGAGCGTGCGGAACTTCGCCGAGATCTTTTCAAAGTAGGGATTTCACAAATTAGTGCAGGCAGCAGAACTTCCCCCGGCGCTTACAATGAATCTCAAGAAAGTTTGAAAGAATATGAGATGGAGCAGTTTCAGCTCGGAGATCACAGAACTTTAGATGAAGTTGTAAAGGATACTTGTGAACTCGGCTATCTACCAAGTTTTTGTACTGCCTGTTATCGTTCGGATAGAACCGGCGACCGCTTTATGGAATTAGCAAAAAGCGGCAACATCGGAAAACTTTGTGTGCCGAATGCACTCGCAACATTCAAAGAATATGCAATCGATTTTGCCTCAAATGATACAAAAGAAGTGGCCGAAAAATTTATTAAGCATGAGATCGAAAATTTGGATGGTGCGACAAAGCGTAAAACAGAAGAAATGATCAAAAAAGTTGACAACGGAGAAAGAGACATATTCTTTTAGCGTGTTTTCAATTTAGTTGTCTCAGATTTTAAGCTTTAGTTATTTTGAGCGGAAAAAAATATAATGAACCTTGATGAACTAATACATAAAGATAAGCTGACGAAAGAAGAAATCGTCTTTCTTCTCAGTCTTGCAGATAAAAATGATCAGCAAAAACTATTTAATAGAGCTGATGAAGTACGCTCTCAATTCTGTGGAAATGAAGTCCATCTAAGGGGAATAATTGAGCTTTCAAACTACTGCGATCAGAATTGTATCTATTGCGGGCTGCGCGAAGATAATTACAAACTTACCAGATACCGCATGACCCCCGAAGAGGTTATTCAAACCGCTCATGTAATTTCGAATCTTGGTATCTATACTGTTGTTCTACAGTCGGGTGAGGATCATTATTACGATACCGATATGATAGCGTATATAATTTACCAGATCAAGCAACAGGCAGATATTGCTATTACTCTTAGCCTTGGTGAACGTGGTTTTGATGAATACCGCACATGGAAAATTGCCGGTGCCGACAGATATCTATTAAAACATGAAACAGCAAATCAAAAACTTTATTCAACATATCATTTTAAGCAAAGGTTGGATAACCGGCTTTCACATTTAAGATTTTTAAAGACAATCGGGTATCAGATCGGGTCCGGAAATATGATAGGCTTACCATTACAGACGATAGAAGATATTGCCGATGATATTTTACTTTGCAAAGAATTGGATCTTGATATGGCTGCATTTGGACCATTCATTCCTTCTCCAAATACCCCTTATGCAAATAAAACGGCAGGGAATGTTGAACTAACATTGCGCACTATGGCGGTAGCAAGAATAGTTCTGAAAAACGTCCATATACCGGCAACAACCGCACTTGCAACTCTTGATGATGACGGACGAATCAAAGGTTTGAACGTTGGGGCGAATATAGTTATGCCGGATCTTACACCAAGCCCTTATAGAGAACAATATCAAATATACCCCGACAGAAAATGTATAAACGATAACCCACTAAGTTGTAAAGGATGTTTACAATTACAGATTGAGTCAATTGGCAGAAAAATTTCAGATAACCGTGGCAATTCCTTAAAAATGAAAACTGGTTTAGCTAATAAATAATTACCTTTCCTAACATAGCCATTACATCGTATATTTGCCCACAAGAAAATTAAAAACATTTAAGGACCGATATGAAAAGAATTTTTTCAGTAGTCACTGTCTTCATTGTTCTGTTTTCAGCTTGCAATTCCCATAAAGATAAAGAGTTGTTCGACTCAGCTACTGCTAAAGCAAATGCTAAGAATTATTCCGAAGCGTTAAAAGATTATAATAAAATTATTGATGAGTATGCATCAAGTGAAAAAGCATCTGAAAGTTTGTTTGCGGTAGCAGCAATGTATCACATGTATCAGGTGCCAAATATTTCAAAAGAGGAATCGCTTAAAAAGGCTGTTACATATTATCAGAAACTTTATGATCTGTTTCCTAAAAATGATAAAGCTGCAAAGGCACTGTTCATGGCTGCCTTCATCAAAGCAAATGAGCTGAATCAGTTGGACGCCGCACGCTCATCGTATCAGATATTTATTGAAAAATTTCCGAACCACGAACTGGCTTCGCAGGCGAAAATTGAATTGGAAAATCTTGGCAAAACTCCTGAAGAAATTCTTCAGAATAGAACGGCAAAAAAGTAGTGGCAGTTAAATCTCAGGATTACAAAAAATTTTTAGATCCTCTTGTAATTTCCAAACTTAAAACTCTCGAACTTCGAGCCCGAATGGTTGTGGAGGGTTTTAAGATTGGACTTCATCGCAGTCCCTATCATGGTTTCAGCGTCGAGTTCAGCGAACATCGTCCTTATATGCAGGGTGATGCTTTAAAAAATGTTGATTGGAAAGTTTATGCGAAAAAGGAAAAGTATTTCATCAAACAGTATGAAGAAGAGACGAATCTTATCTGTAATATTTTTATTGACGTGAGCAAGTCGATGAATTATAGACACTCTTCAAAAATTACAAAGCTGGAATATTCAACAATGCTCGCGGCTTCACTTGCGTATGTAATGATTGACCAGCAGGATTCAGTTGGACTTGTAATTTACTCCGATAAAATTCACAGTTATCTGGCGCCTAAATCACATCGAGTTTATCTGAAAACAATATTGGCAGCATTGGATAATATTGAACCTCGGGGCACTACGGCAACTTCCAAATGTCTCAATTCCGTAGCTGATAAAATTAAGAAGCGTGGACTTACCATTATTATCTCAGACTTTTTTGATGATCTGGATTCAATTCTAAACGCACTCAAGCATATTCACTACAAAAAAAATGAAGTGATAGTTTTTCAAATCCTGGATCCAATAGAAAAAAATTTTGGTTTTGAAAGCGATTCTATCTTTGTTGATATTGAAACTGGTGAACAGATTACGACACAGCCTCATCAGATTCAGCAGGCATACCAGCAGGCGATGAATGAGTATCTGAACAAACTGAAAAGCGAATGTTTGAATTACGGAATTGAGTATAATCTTATTGATACCGGCCAACCGTTCGATAAAGCATTGATCAGTTATTTTGCCAAACGTACCAAAATGAATTGATTTACAATTTGTATGAAAAAAAATCAGTCGTCAAATATCTATCACTATTTGTCCTCCTTTCCATAACAGTTGTCTTTCCCCAGATCAGTCAGCAAACAGTTCGCGATTCAAAATATCGCCTCATTGGTTTCCTAAAGAAGGTGCACCTCATGGGGAATTCTTCCGCAAGAGGCTGGTTCTGGAGCCGTTTCTTCATCGTCTCAAGGTTATGTCGTACCCGATATTTCTTACCCCCCTGGAGAGAGAAATACACTCATCTTTTTTAATTCGTTCGATGCTCTTACCTGACCAAAGGCGGGATATTCGATGGCTAACTTCACGACTGCTTCTTCTAGTTCTTTGGATACTCGATTCTTAAGGTTCGGCTTCTTTCGACTTATTTCCAGCAATGTAGATTCTCCACCTTCATCGTACAACTTCTTAAATCGGTAGAAGCTATCTCGGGAATAACCGAATATTTTACAAGATCGGCTTACATTCCCTAAATGATTGGATAATTCTAATAACCCCACTTTGTTCTTGATGATTTTCTCTTCGGTACTCATCTGACCTCTCCTTCTGCTATTTGTAATTTATTACATTTTTAACAGAAGTGTCAGATTATATCGTGACTATTACAAATAACATTTCGGCCCTTTTTAATCTCTTTGGGTTGAATTCCCCGCCGCTTGCGGCGAGGAGGTTCATTTAATTACCAGCCACGTGATTAATTAATGTACTAAATACTCTAAAATATTCCATGTGCGAAGAAATGATTCAATGAATAATTTTTATTTTAATGTACTTAAAAAAAACTTATTCTTAAGATGTGAATTCTTCAACGAGAGGGAGTTTTAGTATGTACTTCGATTGGATAACCTGGAGTATCTGGTTTATCGGATTTGTAATCATGATAGTCTGGATCATGGTACCGATCCGTGAATTCAAAAAGCTGCTTAATCATAAACAGAACTATCATAAAAACAAATAACTATCGAGTGGGTTTAACTTGAATTATGCTGATTACATAATCGTTTTCATCTTTATCGCTGCCATGTTCTGGATAAGTTCCATCTTTTATAAGTGGGTTGGAGATTCGGATGATTTCTATCTGGCAGTTAAACAACTTGCACACTATACTCTCAAAAATGTATTCTGCAGGCGGTCTTTTCAGATCATATACAAATTGATAAAATGAAGCCAAATAAAATAAAAATATCCACACCTGGCAGAATTTGTCTGTTCGGTGAACACCAGGATTATCTCGGGTTACCGATCATTGCCAGCGCAATCTCTAAACGTATTTACATTGAAGGAAAAAAGAGAAAAGATTCTCGCAAGTCAGCATTGATTTGCCCGATCTGAATTCATCCGAATCATTCATGATTGGAGAGAAGTTAGAGCATCAGTTGTAGAGGGATTATTTCTGCAGTGCAGTAAATGTGATGCTGAAAAATAATTTTATTTTTTCAAAGGGATTTGATTGCACCGTAACGGGAGAGATTCCTATCAACGCCGGAACATCAAGTTCATTCGCCTTGATAGTAAGATGGATTAGTTTTCTCGCACGAATGAGTGATCAGGCTAAAATATTAACAGCAGAAAAAATTGCAGAGCTTGCATATTGAGCAGAAGTTCTCGAATTCTCGGAACCCGGTGGAATGATGGACAATTATTCCACTTCAGTTGGCGGAGTAATCTGGCTCGGTTCACAACCGAAAATCCAGTTAAAGAAGATCAATACAAAACTTGGAACTTTTGTCCTCGGCAATTCATCCGAACCAAAAGATACAAAATACATTCTCGCCCGTGTGAAAGGGGGTGTTGTTAATATTTCCAGGGAACTAAAGAATAATAATCCAGATTTTTCACTGCAGACTATACGAATTGAAGAGTTAACAAGATTCAAGGATGAGCTGAATGAAGAACAGATGGAATTGCTGGAAGGAACGCTTCGCAATAGAGATATTACCTTTAAGGCTGAACATCTTTTGAATTCTGAACAATTAGATGAGCGCAGATTGGGAGGATTGATGAACGAACATCAGAAAGTGTTGCGCGATGTTCTAAAAATATCAACCAATAAAATAGATCGGATGATTGATGCTGCATTAGATGTAGGGGCTTACGGCGCAAAAATAAATGGCTCCGGCGGCGGATGCATGTTTGCATACGCGCCCGAGAATCCTGAAAAAATCTTAGAAGCGGTGAAAAAAATATCAAGTGAGGCATGGATTGTCTATTCCGATGAAGGTACACGAGAAGAAAATTGAGGAATCTTAATTTGAATGGGAAGTTGGTAATATTTGCCGGCGGTATTTCATCCCGTATGAAAAATTCTATCGGTTCAGCAACTGATATAAATTCTAAACTTATTGAGGATGCGGAAAAAAAATCAAAAGGAATGATCAGACTCGGCGAAGGAGAGCGACCTTTTTTGGATTACCTATTGTTTAATGCTCGTGAAGCCGGTTACGAAGTGATTGTAATTGTGATAGGTGAACGTGACCATTCCATAAAGGATCATTACAGCAATCGTTCCTTGAGTGGACTTAAAATTTCATATACAATTCAAAAAATACCTGCAGGGTTTACAAAACCACTTGGTACTGCCGATGCACTCTATCAGGTCCTCAAATCAAAACCTGAATGGCGCGGTTCCGCATTAACAATGTGCAACAGCGATAACTTATATTCGCAGCAAGCACTTTTCCTAATGCTGAAATCGAAATATGCAAATGCGATGATTGATTATGACAAGAACGGATTGGAAGTTGAGGAGGAGCGGATTGCCAAATTCGCTGTAACAAAAAAAGATGATGAAGGTTTTCTCGTCGATATTATTGAGAAGCCATCTGCGGAAGAAGTTGAAACGGTTAAAGGTAAAGATGATTTTATTGGTGTCAGTATGAATCTTTTCCGCTTCGATTATGATATGATATTCCCGTTTCTTGAAACTGTTCCTCTTCATCCTGTCCGCATGGAAAAAGAATTGCCGAGCGCAATAAAATTTATGATCTCTAAAAATCCAAAATCACTTTTCTGTTACCGATTAAAAGAGCACGTCCCGGATTTAACAAGCAAAAGCGATATCTTAGCAGTGAAAAAATATTTAGAAAAACGTTATCCAAATTTTTCATTTTAATATGATGAACAAAATAAAAGTTGTTGTCACCGGCGGTGCAGGATTCATCGGAAGTCACATTGTTGAACATTGGCTTGCCCAGGATGCCGAGGTTCATATAATAGATAATTTACGGAGCGGGTATTTATCGAATGTCGAATTATTTCCGAAAGCTATATTTCATAAAGGTAGTATAACAGATCGTGATCTTGTTTTCAGCATATTACGGGAAACTGATTATGTGCATCACCTCGCTGCGCTTGTTTCGGTTCCGGAATCTGTTGAAAAACCGGTAGAGTGCTATGATATCAACATAAACGGATTGATCAATGTGCTTGACGCATCCAAAGAATTTGGAATCAAAAAGATTGTTCTTAGTAGTTCTGCCGCTATCTACGGAGAAAATCCAATATCACCCAAAACAGTAAATCTGAATCCCGATCCCAGATCACCATATGGAGCAACAAAACTTGAAGGTGAGCTTCTTCTGAAACTTTATAATATTAATGACGGACTGGGTGCAACTTCACTCCGTTATTTCAATGTGTTCGGACCCCGCCAGGATCCTAATAGTCAATATGCCGCCGCTATACCGATATTTGTTGAAAAGGCAATGAAGAATGAGCCATTAATTATTTACGGAGACGGGACACAAACACGAGATTTTATTTTTGTGAAGGATGTTGTTAAAGCAAACGTCCTTGCGGCAACAAATGAAAATACTAACGGTGTCTTTAATGTTGCAACTGGTACAGCCATATCTATTAATGAAATTGCAGAACTTGTGCTAGTAGAAACAGGAAGCAAAAGTAAAATTATTTACGAAAAGGAAAGATCAGGGGATATCAAACATAGTCTGGCTTCCATCGAAGAAACCAAATCAAAACTAAATTTCCATCCAGATTATGATTTAATAAAAGGACTGAAAGAGACTATAAATTATTTTGCTGAAAAATTAAAGTAATTCGACTTTAAAATATTTTGATTGCTCTCAACAATATTTTCCGATATTGCAAGGATTCTTTCCCGATTATTTGCATTCATTTTATCAAAGCGCTATTTTTGCTTCGCACAAAAAAATCAGTACAAAATATAAGGGCTCTTAGCTCAGTTGGTTAGAGCAGCTGACTCATAATCAGCGGGTCGGAGGTTCAAGTCCTTCAGGGCCCACAAAAAAAGCTCGAATTCGTAAAGGATTCGGGCTTTTTGCTTTTTAGACCTTAAAAGAGTCCCGATGATCTTAAGCCTCAAAGTAGGGACTGAGTAGGGACTTTTCAGTTTTCTTCTTCTTTCCGAACATTATTTATTAAAATATCTCAAGGTAAGTTCTGGTTTGCCGTACCTAAAACCTTTATGATATTTTGAAGAACAATTAAAATCCTTTTACGGCTTCGAACTATTTACATTCCCAATGTAATGAAATAGTCAAACAAGAGAAAGAGCCGGAAGCCCCGCCGAAGCGGGGTAAACTTAGGCAGCCTCCGATTTTTCGATTACGGCTGTTTGCGAAATGTCAAAAACCGTTGCAGTAAAAAAGTGAATATCTTCTTCATCAGAAATTATTTCTGAATTAGCTTCTTGCTTAGCTTTTGACGGAACAAAGATTAAAAAACCGTGCTGACCTTTGCGAACTATTCTACCAGCTTTCTTCCACTGTTGAAACCCACCAACAATTGAAAAGTTTATTTCTGACTGAGCAACAAGAAAACATTGATTGTGAGGTGTTAATAAATGCCCTTCAACAGTAACAATGCCGAATTTATCAGCTACGGCTTGGCGTTGTTCTTCTGTCATTTCAGAAAGAGTTTTTCTAATGCGGATGATCTTTTCTTTTTTCTCTTGTCTCAATTGTTGTTTCTGTTCTTCTGATAACATGGCTTTAACTCCTTTAAGATTTTTTAATTGATTTGATAAAAACATGTAGAAAAGTGTTTGCAGTGGAATATGTTTTGAATGATTGAGAATGAAGTGAACCGGACGGAGTAAATACATTTACAAAGAAATTTTGATTTGATTGGACTAACCGAATAAGAAAACCTTTGTGCCGTTTTGAATAGTGAACTATTACAGATGCCATGACCCGACCTTTTACACTGTTAAAAAACATATTTTGCCCGCTTAGGCACTCTTTTGCGAAATAATGGCTTGTTACCATGATGGTGTAAGAAAAGATGATAATTCAAGGCAAGGGCGAAACCCGAATAACAATAAAATAATGAAAATGATTATCGGGTGAGTTTCATATACCCTTGCCCCGATCAACTACCAAGATTCGAATAACACTAAGCTTGTTTACCGGCGGGCAAAATGATGCTTTAATAAGCTGAACAAAGTGAAGCAAACAAATTGGGAAGGTGTTTGAAAAGGTTTGAGTGAAGGTAACGAAGTACCTGAACGAAAACTTTTTGCCTTTGAAGTTACGAGCGAATCATTTTGTTAAAAGTTGGGTTTTACTTTTTACTAAGTGTGAGTGAGATGAAAATCCTTATTAAAGTGCTTTTATGATTTTAATGAAAGTAGATTCTTCTAAAGCAATTTATGAGTTTGGAAATTGGCGCATCTTTTTGATTCAAAAAGTGTGAGCAAGAGACAAACGAATAATTTGCGTCGGAGATTTTAGCGGTAAATATTTTTGAATGTTTTTGATGAAAAATTATTTACCGTGCTTTATATAAGGTAAGCTGTGATAGAAAAGGGTTACCAGGAATGATAACCCTTTGTCGAAGTGATTAACTGAGTTTTGTGAAGGTCCCAGAATTCTGAACAACTTTACCCTCAGCGGTTTTGGTAACAACGCAAACATAAAGAATGCTGTGCTGGTATTTTGCGGCTGCAGCTACTTGCAAAACATTGAAACCGATTTCTAAGCTGTAAGCTTGGGTAAAATTAAAGCTTGCAATCTCTTTTGAGAGAGGAATAATCTTGAACGGTTCATCTGCTTCATTGGATGGATCATAGAAACAGACTAATGCGTTTGCAGAGAGATTAACTTCATCGGCACCGAAGACTGAAGCAGTATTGAGTGCCGGAAGTGAAGCTGTAATTTTATCAGCTTCTACTGCAGCAGTTGAAATTTGCAAAGGAAATCCTTCCGGAGCGAGAATATTCTGCTCGGTTGGTTTTTCTGTGGAAGAGTATGCGAAGTTACTCTGAAATACTTCGTTGAAAACTGAGCCGGCAGCATTCTTTACTTTCTTCCAGATTGAAACAAGTGAAGCAAGAGCAAGAATAGCACTTGCAAGTTTTGCTGTGACAGAGAATTTCTGTCGTACACTGATAACAGCCGGATCTTGGCTTGCATTGAAACTAGATGGACGAGCTGCTAAAACTGTGCGGCCATCAACTGTTCTCGCGGAAAGGTTTCCAAGTTTTCCGGATAAATTTCCGATGACATTTCCATTTACGATTGCCATGGTAAAACCTCCTAAAGTTATGATGAATTACGAAGGCAATTTTATGGGATTGGATAGATGTGTTCACTGTAATAATGGGAAAGTAAAAGAAAACGGATTAGAAATGTTGCTAAGGCTTGGCACAGGCTTGTTACAGGCTTGATAGAGGCTTGGTTGATGAGAGAAAGAAAAGCGAGGAAAAATAAAGAGGGTACAATGTAGAATTTTCAGAAAATGGAGACCGGTTTCGTCTTCCGCTTGCGGAATAAAATCGTATTAATTGCATCATATGACCTATGATATTTTTCTGATAGCTGAAAGATTGATTCGATTTGGTTGTTTGTTTTACGTAACTCTAAATATTCGGATTTGATTTGCAAATTTCGAAGGACCAGTTCATTGATCAAGCCATGAGACTGGAATTTTTTGAATTGAGGATTGGATTGTAGTTTAACGATATTCAAACTAAAATTATTTATTACTCCAAATGCCAAGTTTCTTTTTTCTTGCAGTGTTTCTGAGATTGTAGAATAAACTGTAATAACGTTTTTCTTTTGTGTAGTAACTGATACGCGCTAGACCATTTTTAAGAAGTTCTGTTTGAACGAATACAGAATCTTTTCCTTTAGAATCTGTCAACCACACATATGCAAGTAACCTTCCGAAAATATCAAATGCTCTTCCATCGAAAGATAGTTTAACAGTTTTGTGTTCGATTAATGATTTAGTTTTTTCAGATGCTTCTTTTGAGAATGATTCTGCATGTTTATTCTGTCTGGCAATTTCAGGGCAATCAATACCAAGTATTCTTACACGTTGGGAATCTGAAAGAACAAATGTATCTCCATCAATAACCCGGGACACAAATGCTTTCTTAGAGAAGTTGTAAGGATAGGAGAATTTCGGATTTTGACCGAGCAGCTGTGTTGAGAGTAAGAGCAAGAATATGAGCAAGAGCAAGATATTTTTTCCCGCAAAGCGGGATTTCACATCGTTCAACATAATTCAATTTCTTTTTGAGAAAATTTAATTCAAGATTAGGAAGTGTGCAACGCTCGATGTTTATGATTTGTTTTCTTTTGTTATTACAAGTGATGAAATATTGAGTGAGTTTGTGAAAATGAGAAAATCTAAAGATTAGATTCTCGCATTCGTATGAATGACAGAGTGTTGCGAAGTGGAGTGTGTGTGGCAAAGCCACGACACGAAACGAGCGACAGAATCACATGTAAGCGAACGGAGGTGTGTGGGAATCCACGACCGGAGTGAGCGATGATGAGGCGATTAGTATTCTTTAGTGCCGAGTTTGCATAATGCAACATTATGCTGAAATGACAGAACTACTAAGACGAATTTGTTGGGAATACTCAAAGCCTTTGGCATAATGTTCGTTATGTAATACTGGCTGTCACATGCCCCGATGAGCTGAGACCTCACACAAAAGGTTGCTTGCTTATAAAATTTCCTATCTGATGTAAGGTGAATTACAGTGTAGTTATAATTGCGAATTGAGAGTTTAGAATTGAGAATTTAGATTTGAGAATGTGATGAATGATAATATTTATTTGTGGATTATCGGAGGACTTTTGGGCTTGGTGAATATGTTGTTCTGGTCCAGGATAAAAAGGATTGAGAAAGATGTTGATGAAGCGAAAAAGAAATCATCTTCGATTGAGAGGAATTATTTGTCCCGGTTTGAAGAGCTACATAATAAATTGAGTGAAGTTGAGAAGAATATTATCCGGGAGATTTACAACATAAAGCTAGCGGCAATCAGTGCTTCGACTAAGCTCAGCACAGGCAATCAGCTTTCAGAAAAAGAAGGAGGATAAAATGGGAGTGTTGGATTTTTTAAGTGGAGTTGTAAAACCAATTACTGATTTAATTGATAATCTTACAACAACTGATGAAGAGCGCGGAAAATTACAAAATGAGTTGACGAAAATTGAGAATGAGTTTTTAGGTAAGGCATTGGAATATGAAGCGAAGCTTCTTGATTCGCAGGGAAGGATTGTTGAAGCGGAGGCGAAAGGACAAAGCTGGCTGCAGAGAATTTGGAGGCCAATTACGATGCTTACTTTTTTGATTCTTGTTGTTTGTGATTCTTTTGGATGGCTTGCATTTCGTTTAAGTAATGAAGCATGGACTTTATTACAAATCGGGTTGGGTGGGTATGTAGTTGGCAGGACAGGGGAAAAGATTGTTGAGAAAATTAGAACAAAGGATTGAAAGGATTTACCGTCAATGATGCAACTCTGTAGCAATTCCGTTGGCAAGTTCACTAATAAAATAATTTGAACCTTTTTTGAGCCGTTTGAACCTTTTAATTAAATGGGGGACGTCCTATTTGGAATAATGATGATAATTATCTTATCCGCCAGATAACCGCCATAACCGCCATGAATCCGCCATTTAACCGCCAACTCTTAGTATATAATGGGTTCCTTTTTTGTCCCCGACTTTTACAATAAGGTTTTGGTTGACAAGTTCATCCAAATCACGTAATGAAGTTCTTTCAGAAATATTACAAATTGTTTGATAATCTTTATTCGTAATACGATTTTTTTCTTTTAGGAAGAGAACAGCTTTTATTTGGCGTTCGTTCAAGTCCAATTTGTGCAATTGCTCTTCTGTGAAAAGGTCTTTGTATAATGTGACAGAAAAACCACCATACATTTCTTTCATTTCTGGTTCAGGCAGTTCGGCTTCTTTGCACGCATCTAGTATTTTTAATGTTCCTCTTCCCCAAGCGTCGATGTATCCACCTTTGAAACAAACATCTGCAATCAATGGATTACGAGGACGGGAAGGATGCTGCAGCTTTAAAATTTCGTTGGTCAATCCTTCAGGAAGAATTCCTTCGTTCCAGATATTAAATTTATCATCATACATTCTGATTTGAATTGTTGAACCGGAATAACTTTTATGCACAAGTGCATTTAGCAACATTTCCCGGAGAGCCGCAACCGGATATTCTCCTTTTTCAATGCGAAGAAGACCTTCAAAATCAACAGACTTAATGAAAAATTTTCTATTCAATTGGAGAAGAACTTCCTTGAGTAGATGAAATAGATTTCCTTCTTCAACTTCTTGGAATTTTAGATCGTCATCACTTTTGCCAAAGCGACCGATTTTAACGGAAACATTAGGATAAAATTTACCAGGATCTTTTCCGAAAAGAATAATTGCCGCGCGCTTGATTTGCGAACCGTTGGTGAGTCGAAGTTTTTCTAAAAGCTGATTTGTGTTTAATCCATTAGTATCTGGAAGGCGGCCGCTTTTCTCCGCAACTTTCAAGAATTCGGAAATTGCACTTTCATCGATGTCGTTAATTGTTGCTCTATCTTCGATAACATCGTCCCAGGTTCTACCGGATTTTCTTAACAGGAATTCGTTTAACGGCGTACCTGTTAATTCTGAGGTTATGCTGCCGGTTCTAAAATAATATCTTCCTCTGAGAGAGATTGCAACGGAATAGGATTGTGTGATTATTTCAATAAAGTATTTTGATTTATCCCGCTTAAGATTTACTTCAGAGGTTATACCAAGGTGGTTTTTAATCTTATTAGGAAGATCATCCATTAATTTTTTGCGATCCGAAAGGTCTATTGTATTACCGTTGTCGTCTTTACCAATAAAGAGCGTACCGCCTTGAGAATTGGCGAAGCCGCAAATTGCTTTAAGATATTCATCATGCCAACTTTGTTTATACTCTATGTTCTGATGTTCGGGCATATATCTTGTATTAAATATGATTATTCAAATAATTATTAACATCATTATAATAAATTTGGATCCAAGCGGCAAAGTGATTAATGCTAAGATTTAATTCCCTAAACTTATCCCAATATTTTTTTGCTAAATCTTTGAGGTCGAAAAAGGAAGAATATTTTGCCATTCGAATTAACATCGGTGGAACTTCCGGATGCTTTAAGAATTTTTGTATTTCTATATCCACTTTTCCGAACCTCACTAACATCAATTGCTTTAGAGTGTTAATTATTTCATAAGGCCATGAATTGTAACTTAAGCCTAAACATTCGTCTAAATAATTGAGCTCAGACTCCAAGGCCATAATTATGTTGCACGATGAAAGATAAATATCAGTTATTTCATCAATAAGTGTTAGTTTCAGATTAATGAGATTCATTGCATCATCAATAATATTAAACTGAAAATTAAAGAGGAAAACTTTTTCTTTTAGAAGAGAACACTTAGTAGCTATCTGAAAATCCTCCAATTCATTTTTAATATACTCATCGATTTCAGGAATTGCCTTTTGGAAAAATGCTGTAATAAAACGACATAAATCTTCAAATGGATGTAAAACTAAAGTATGACTATGATCAGTAATTGCATTATAAACAATTTTATAAGCAAATAGTTTTTCCTGTAAGTCATGTTTCGTGTTAAGGGGCAAATTAGTATTAAGCATGTGTAATAAATCGAAGCGGGGTATATTATTATTAAAGCAAAAACCCAGCTCACTTATGTCCGCATTAAATTGTTCATCTTTTGTTAAAAGAGGATATAGATGTTTATGTGATGACTCAACAGCCCTTATGAATTCAGGGTAATCGTTAGTCTGGCGGTTTAATATCAACAAATAATTTAAGTACTCTAATAAATCATATTTATTATTCTTATCAATAACAGAATAATATTCTGTGAATAGAGGAAAAACATTATCATAATTATTATCAAATAATTGCAGACTAATCATATTCTGGTAAATAACATGAATAAAATATTTTGCCGTTTTACGCGTTATCTGTTTTTTAGCTTTTTCATAAAAATAAATTTCTTCAGAATGGTTATTTAATATGCGTGATATTCTGCCTAAATTATTATAAATAAAAATCTGCTCCTGTTTGTTAAGGTCGTCAATAATTGAAGCTGCGGAAGATAATTTTTTTCTTGCATCTTGAAGATTGCACTCCTTTTCTAAAATTAGAGCTTTATAATGCGCTACTGTTTGTAGAGGCGATTTCAATGCATACAAACTCAATGATTTAAGTATTTCTTTAGCACCGTTGACATGGCCAGCGCAAACAAACAATTGAAATTTTATTTTTGACAATTCATTTTTCATATCATCAGTCCGAGCACAAACAGAAGCTTGTTTAATACTTTGAAAACAGAGTTTTTCTTTGCCTAGTATTAGGTGAATATTGGCGGCGAGTTTGTGAATTGAATAATTATATGAAGGAAACAATTTCCAAATAGATTTTGAATTAATTGCCGAAAGGACTTTATCATATTCACCGAGATCATAATATGATTCGAATTTAGAAAGGGTTCTTGAAAGAGGATTAAGTTTATCAAAGTGTTTTAAGAATTTTGGGAAGATTATAATGATGACAATAATGAGCGCAAGTAATACAACAAGAATGATAATCGTTAGCAAAATATGATCTTGGATTAGTTGAATTACGTCTTCATCTGAAAATGTTTTTTTGTAGAATGTATTTATTAATAAGCGTAAAGAGTAAAGGAACCCACCTAGACCTATAACAAAAGCCAATATTATGTTTAATATTTTTCGAAATAATTTCATTGAAAAATTAAATCCCTATACACAGCTAAATAACTTGCTGAGCTGCGGAGAGATTTGAGAACGTTTTTTATTTGTAAGCTATATTCTTTGAAATCTTTACTAAGGACTTTCAATATTTTTTCGCACTCGTCTGAAGTTTCCGGAAGGAGAATTTTTGCGCCTTTCACCTCAAGCTCTTCGTAAAAGTAGCGAAGAAGTTTTACTTGGCTGCCATTTTTGAAGCTGACCGCAATTTGTTTGTTGCCTTCTTTGAAATAAACATTATATGTATTGAAGAAATTGCTTTCTCCGGATTTAATGTCTTTGGGAAATTTTGCGGGTAGGTTTGGAATGTTGAACTCTTCCGTGTCTTTGTTTTCTATGAGCGAATAATAAGAATGAACTTCCAGAAAGCGTTCTTGAATTAATTTGAGAGATGTTTGGTAATCCGGTTTTTGTTTTGTCTTTACGGTTGTGACAGAACCAGCTTTCTCGTTTCTTCTAATTCTTAGTTCACTTACTTCTTTGTAAAGTTCATCAACATCCTTAGATTTTAATCCTAACGCTTCAAAAATAATTGTATCTAGTTTTCGTCTGTCCTTCTTTTTTATTTCCTCATAAATTGTTTCTTGCTCTCTACTCTTTAATGATTTATAAATCTCTTTCAATTCTTTTTCGTGAGGCTTTAAAAGTTTGGGATCGATTACCAAAGTATTATTGACTACAACAACATCAATATCGGTTAATCCTTCTCCCATTTGTCGGGCAAAAAGTTCAAGAAGAAATCTGAAAAATGTACTGTTCATAATAAGAAAAATAGTATCAGCTTCTTTTGAGTATCCTTTCTTTGCCTTGATATTATAATTTACTTTGTCGCAATACACTTTTGTTTTGCGATTATCAATCAACCCATATTTCTCATGAATTTTTGAAGGGAAAATAAAATCGCCGACATATAAATCTTTGCCAAGGTTAAACCAATCACGTTCATTTCCTTTTACGTTCGATATTCTTTGAGCGTTTGTTGGATTGTTGTGCAGATCGTATTCTTTTTCAGCGCGTTCAATATACTTTGCAATATGAGTTTTGTATTTCTTCAATTCTGAAAGAGGTTCATTGCAGACGAGAACTTGGAATTTTAGATTCTTCAAATCTACGTCAAGTTTATTAGCTTCCTTTTGTGTTTTGAAGATCGGTTTGAAGTAAACCCGTTCCATTAAGTGGTGGTTCTTTGTAAGCTTGCTGTAATACCAGCCGAATTTTTCCCAACTAATATTATGTTGTTTTCTTTCAACACCAAACTGAAGTTTGTATTCTTTATCAGTAGTGTCCGATAAAAAATAAAAGACAAGGGAAAAACCATAAGGATAAATC
>CAYTUV010000021.1:0-61774 GCA_964441505.1 uncultured Melioribacter sp.
GGGATGGAATTTGTTGAACAATTTCTTGAGTGGATTTATAGTAAACCATTAAATCTCCGTAAGAGAAAATATAAATGCCTACGGAAGGTTCCTTAACTGTTAATCCACTAAGCGTTTGATATTGGAAATAAAATTTAACTGAATCTCCATTTGTTGAAATTGGTAAAGTGTAATTATATTTCAAAACATTATCGTACCTCATTGGGGTTGATTGGAATGAAGCTCCTCCAATACGATAGTTCAATCGAACACTTGATGAGTTAACTCCATTAGGGTCAATAAAAATTTTGTTGATAATATTATAAACATTATTAACTGCACTTAAGTTAGGATAAGAGACAGCCTTCTTTGCCGAAATAAGTCCCCATCCTCTGTCGTTGTTTGGCGAAACAGTATTATCGCCGCATTCAAGAAATATTTTTCTGATCTGAACATTTGTTAAATTAGGCCAAGCCGATTTTAATAATGCAGCGATGCCGGCAGCTATAGGTGTCGCGTATGAAGTTCCGTTGCCACTGCCGTAAGTCGATCCCGCGACCGCATGTCTGTCACTAACCCCCATAGCAACAACCTCTGGTTTAATTCGACCGTCAGAGGTTGGCCCGCGACTGCTAAAGCTGGCAATAGAATTTGTATTGTCAACCGCGCCAACAGTTATCATCTTTGGGGCGTCACCTGGAGAACTTAGACCTCCTTTACCTATTCCCCAAAAACTCCCGTCATTACCAGCAGCTGTAAAAGTTGAAACGCCTCTATCGAATGCGAGATTGGCTGCCTTTGCAACAATTGTCGTTTGACCGTTCATTTCTGTGTATGTATAAGATCTTTGACCGGCATCAAACAAATTGTATCCAAGCGAACTACTCGTAATATGAACACCTTGCGCCTCCATCCATTCAAGAGCAGCTGCGTAATTATCTTCTTCAGCATTCGTTTCGGTCGGGACATATTCTGTTTTTGCTAAAAGAAACTGTGCACCATAAGCAGGACCGATGAGATTACCTTGATCAAAACCTGCCATAATTGAAAATACTGCGGTACCATGCCCATCCTGATTTCCTGCATCGCCCAATTGATTTTCTGTGATAGCATCATTTTGAATGAAATCTTTTTCATTGAGGACTAATAAATTTTTCAAAGAATTATGTGTCTTCCATCTGAATCCGGAATCAAGAATACCAATGATGACTCCATTTCCGTTTATTCCTATATCATGTACAACCGGAATATCAGAAAGTGCGTTTTGTGTTAACGAAGGCCCGTAGTTTAATCCTGTTGTGGAAGTAATTTTATTAATGCGACTGTTCGAATCATTTGTTGAAGATTCGTTCAATTGGTTTTCATCGTTTCTTGATTTGAATACATGGATTTTTTCAATCTTTTGAATAGATGATAAAGTTTTTAGCGAGCTCACCTGCTCATCAGTCATGTAAGCACTTACAGCATTGAACCATTTTAGCTTATTCTGAATTTTAATTCCAAGAGTTTCTAATTGATGTATATAGTTTTCATTGAGAGGAATATCTTCGAATGTGATATAATTATCATCTCCCATAACCTGCTTTCTTCTTTCAATAGCTTTTGGTGAAAGCTGCTGCTCGGCTATTTTGTATAAAGATGAAGTTTTCTGCAAAGATGCTGACTGTGCAATTCCCTTATCTTTGAAATAGATCATGTATTTTGTTTGAGCTGCTGTAAATGACGCTGCTAGAAGAATAATCAGGAAAATAATTTTTCTCATTTGATCCTCTAAAAAGAATTTCTTTAATATGGTAACAATCGGGTAAACAAAAAAGTGCGAATCGAAAATACTTTTCTATCCGCACTTCTAATTAGAAATTTTCCAGTCCATTCTCAATGGACTAATTTAGCAATCCGGCTTAACCTGACCGTACTTAGCAGGTTAAAGAAATCTGAAAATGGAACGCTCGGATCCCATGACCAATAGATCATTAGTGCTTCGCCGACAATTTTCTCGCGCGGAACGAATCCCCAGAAGCGGCTGTCCCAGCTATCATCGCGGTTATCACCCATCATAAAAAAATAATCCTGATTCAATGTATAAGACTTAACCGGTTTACCTTCAATCAATACCTGATTTCCTTCAACTGTAACAACACGCTTTCTGAATTCACGGTCGATTATAGTACGCCACTGCTCAATGTTATTGATCGACAGGTTAATAACTTCTCCCTTTCGCGGGACAATGACGGGGCCATAATTATCTTCATTAAAATTGCCTCCCGTAGGAAAGATGCGTGGGTTAGCAATTCCTTTAGGAGTGACATAATTATTAGCATATTGGATCTGAGAGGCTCGCGGCGCTTCCTTACCGTTTACGAATACAACCTTATCAACTACAACAACAGTATCGCCTGGAGTCCCAATGCAACGCTTGACATAGTTGCTGATTTCGGCAGGGACCAGTTCATCTTTTTCACCGGGGAATTCAAAAACAACAATATCACCGCGTCTTGGTTCACGTATTGCCGGCATTTGAAAATAAGGCAATGAGATGTTTGTGAATGGAACATTTCTTGGTGAGGATGATCCATAAATAAATTTATTTACAAAGAGAAAATCTCCGATCCAGATTGTTTTTTCCATCGAACCTGTCGGTACTCTTGATGTTTCGATCAGGAAAGTTTTAATTATGAGAGCCGCTATGGCGGCAAATAATAAATTTTTCCAGAACTCCCAGAATTTCTGTTGGGCTGTTTTCACAACCGGTATTTTTTTCTCGTCAACTTTTTTATTCTGTTCAGCTTCTTTTTTGAATAATGACATGTTAAACCAAATTTAATTGAGGATTTATAATTGAGAATTATTTTAATCATCTATCTGTAAGACTGCTAAAAATGCTTCCTGTGGGATTTCCACATTGCCCACTTGCTTCATCCGTTTCTTTCCCTCTTTCTGTTTTTCAAGAAGCTTTCTCTTCCTTGTAATATCGCCGCCGTAACATTTTGCCAAAACATTTTTACGCATCGCTTTTACAGTTGTTCTAGAAACAACTTTTGAACCGATTGCTGCTTGTATTGCAATCTCGAACATCTGTCTTGGAATCAAATCCTTCAGCTTGGTACAGACCTTCTGTCCCCACACAAAAGATTTTTTTTCGTGACATATAATTGAAAGAGCATCAACTTTTTCTCCGTTCAGCAGAATATCAATCTTCACAAGATCAGACTCACGGTAACCTATAAACTCATAATCAAATGAAGCATAACCACGCGAAATAGATTTCAGCTTATCATAAAAATCAAAAATGATCTCGGCAAGCGGAAATTCAAATTCAATATCCGCACGTGTTGGGTCAATGTATGTTGTGTTCTTGTAAGTACCTCTTTTTTCAATCGCAAGTTGCATTAAGTTCCCAACATATTCGCTCGGAGTAACTATTTGTGCTTTCACATATGGTTCTTCAACATGTTCGATGTCCGCAACAGACGGCATATCGGAAGGATTATCAACAATTACTTTATCTCCATTCTTCTTGAAGACCCAATATTCAACGTTGGGAAGTGTTGTTACTATTGACTGATCGTACTCCCGTTCTAATCTTTCTTGGACGATTTCCATATGAAGCATTCCTAGGAATCCGCATCGGAAACCGAAACCGAGTGCGGCGGAAGTCTCCGGCGAATAGCTTAATGCAGAATCGTTAAGTCGAAATTTTTCCAATGCTTCACGAAGGTTTTCATAATCATCGGAACTTGTTGGATAGAGTCCGCTGAATACCATCGGTTTAATTTCTTTATAACCGGGGAGAGCATTCTCAGCCCCGTTGCGAAGATGAGTAACTGTATCTCCCACTTTAGTATCGTGGACATATTTCACACCGGCTATTAAATATCCAACATTTCCTGCACGTAACTCACCGGTTCTTATTCTGCCAAGACGCAAAGTTCCAACTTCTTCGGCAAGATATTTTTTATCATTAATAAAAAACTTTATTTCATCTTTCTCTTTGAGAACACCGTTGAAGACACGAATATAAGCGACAGCACCGCGATAAGAATCGAAGATTGAATCGAAGACAAGGGCTTGAAGCGGTGCGTTAGGATCACCTTTTGGTAACGGTATTCTCTTAACAATAGCTTCCAGCATCTCTTCAATACCAATTCGTTCCTTAGCGCTCACTAAAATAATGTCTTCGTTTTTACAACCGATCAAATCTATAATTTGCTTTTTCACAACATCAACCATAGCACTTGGCAAATCAATTTTGTTAATGACGGGAATGATTTCGAGTCCGGCATCAATTGCCATATAAAGATTGCTGATGGTTTGGGCTTCAACACCCTGAGCGGCATCAACAACAAGTATAGCACCTTCGCAAGCTGCAAGAGAACGGGAAACTTCGTAAGAAAAATCTACGTGTCCGGGTGTGTCAATTAAATTGAGAGTATAATCTATTCCATCACGCGCAATATATTTCATCTGTATCGCATGAGATTTAATAGTTATGCCGCGTTCTCTTTCTAAGTCGAGACTATCAAGCAATTGTTCTTTGGCTTCTCGTTTGGAAATTGTGTGGGTATACTCAAGCAAACAATCAGCTATTGTCGATTTACCGTGGTCAATGTGAGCAATTATGCAGAAATTGCGAATATTATTCATGGTACTCATTTTTTGGTGCGCAAATATAGCGAGATTGCCGCGCAGTTACAATTGAATGCAATCAAGAGTAAGTGACTCATCTTTTTCTTAATTTTGACCAGCAATTCATAAAATGAAATGAAAAAGATAATCCTAATAGTGTTTTTTACAATGGCGGTCTTCAATTTGGCTGCCCAAAACAAAAAAACTGAAGTGGATTCTTCCTCTTCCAAAGTATTTCCTGTTGAGATTCTTACCAGGATTGAGCTCAATTCTGAGTTAGGAATTGCTCCGATATTTTTTAATAACAAAATTTACACGCAGGAAAAATCCGGTACTCTTTCATGTTTCGATTCGACCGGAAAAATAGTTTGGAAATACAAACTTTCCTCAGAAACCATTTCGAAACCTGTTATTGCTGACGGTCAATTCGTTTCCGGCACGAGTAACGGTGAGATCATTTCAATCATAGCATTTACCGGCGAGCAAATTCAATCAATTGGAATTGAAGATTCGATAAATACCAATTTAGCGGCATTGGAATATGAAGGCGACAAGGAATTATTCTTACCTAAACTATCGAGTTCAAAAACCGCAATAATTTTCGGGACTAAATCCGGCACAATTTATTGTTTGGATCTTGAAACTTTACAAGAATATTGGCGAAATAATGACGCACCCGGTTCAGTAAGTTCACATCCGGTAAATGTAGAAAATAAAATTTTGTTCTCCGGATCAGACGGATATCTGTATTCGATAGATGCCCGGAACGGTTTACTTAACTGGCGATGGAAAGAAACCGCCGGAACAGATTTTTCAAAAACTCAGATTGTTTGTGATGGTAAAAAAGTATTTCTGGTATCGAATGAAGACCAGCTTTATTGCATTGATCTTCTTCTTGGTAAGCTTATCTGGAAACTTGGCGATAGTAAATTCCTATCTGCAATTGGTCTTTCAAAAAGCAGAAAGGAGTTATATGCTAACACATCCGATGGAAAATTTTTTATAATCTCCGCCGAAAAAGGAACTGTTCAGAAACAAATAAAACGTGAGAACGAATTTGATGCCGCGATAAATGCACCAATAGAAAGTGAAGGCAAAATATACTTTACCGGAAATAATTCTATTTTCTCGATAAATAAAAAATTTAGAGAAGAGATTATGTTGCAGTTCGGTGAAGCTATTATCAACTCTTTTCAACTTATCGGTGACAACAAATTTTTAGTCTCAACATCTGCCGGAGAAATTCTCATTTTTAATCCAAGGAAATAATTTGAACAGGTTCGAAGGAATCATTTTCGACATTGACGGAACACTCACCTCAACAAATGAATTAATTTTTGCGACTTTCAGGCATGTGATAGAAAAACATCTGAATAAGAACGTTACCGACCAGGAGATCATTGATCTGTTCGGTCCCACAGAGGATGTTATTCTAAAGGAGTGGATGAATGATGATTATCAGGAAGCTCGAAAAGATTACTATAATTTTTATGAAACTCAGCACCACTTGATGGCAGACATTTATCCAGGAATAATTGAAGCTCTGAAGTTCATCAAATCGAGAAATATTCCCCTCTCAATTTATACCGGCAAAGGAAGAGACTCATCTGTTATAACTTTACAAAAAATAGGTGTGTATCATCTGTTCGATATGATCGTTACCGGTGATGATGTGGAAGAACACAAGCCATCACCTGAAGGGATTAACCAATTCGTAGAAAAATTCAAATTGGAAAGAGAGAAAGTTTTGATGATCGGGGATGCACCGGCTGATATTCTTGCGGCAAGAAGCGCTGGAGTTAAAATTGCTTCCGTTGTTTGGGATGCCTATGCAAAAGAACAAGTCTTGGAGATGAAAAGTGATTATGTCTTTGAAACGGTTGATGAGCTGATAAAATTTTTGAAAGAAAATTTGGAATGAAATTAAACTTACAACATTTAATGGGAGGATTTTTTTTATTGATTTTCTGATAGATGTTTGGTTAGTACTTCTTTCAGTGGAGTTAGTTCGTTTTGTATAATGAACCAGATGATTGTAATATCTATCTTAAAGTACTCGTGAACAATCCGATTTCTAATTCCTCTTAACTTTTGCTATGGGACATCTGTAAACTTTTTCTGTATCTCTAATGGGATATTTTTTGAAGCTTCACCAATAATTTCAATGTTTCTTACAATACCATCTATAACTAGGGAATTATTTGAAAAATCTTCAAATGATAAATTCTTTGTATAGCTCTGAATTTTTTCTATACTTTCCAGAATATCTTCAAATAGCAATTCCCAATCTCTGCTATACATAGATCAAATCTTGTTTAATGTAATCAAACATTTTAGGATTGAGTGCATTTGGAGTAACAATATCAACCTTAACGCCGAGTATATCTTCTAACTCATCACCGAGAAGAACGAAGTCTAGTCCTATCGGCTTTTCCAGTTCAACAAGAATATCAACATCGCTAAACTCTGTAGCTTCACCTCTTGCTACCGAACCAAAGATTCCTAATTGCCTAACATTATATTTTTCTTTGATACTTTGTTGGTGTAATTCGAGCAATGATTTTATTTCCGATAATTTTTTCATATCATTTTCTACCACTATTAATTCAAAAATTAAGAAATTTTTGAGTGGTTTGATGATAAATTTTATTATAGCTCTAGAGTCCGTGAAGTTATCAGAGCTTATGCCTTGGAGAGATTTCTATTTTATGTTTAAGTAATCCTTCAATGGAAATATCCTCATCAATCAGTGACCAATGAATTCCATAGCTGGAAGATGACACCTTAAAATTATTTTTTGATATCCATCGGTAGAAGTAAGTTTTTGAGAAATAGAAGCCAACAGAAATTCGTATTCTCTCTTGTCAATTAATAATTTTAATTTATCTTTACTAATAGCTACGTTTTTTATTTCATGATATTTTTTCATTTTGATCTGCCTGCAGCGTCTAGTTTGAGAGGCATATTAGCCACCAATTATTTCATTTAGTCCTTCAATTACACGATCTAATTCATCTTCTTTTAAATGGGTTATTTTTTCGCCTAATCTACTCACCGGTAATGTTCTTATTTGACTAATTTTTATCCAAGATTTTTTTGGTAGGTTTTTAGAATTGATTGTTAAAGTTAGTGGAAATTCAGCTTTTTGTTCTTTACTGGTTAAAGCTACTGCTATAACAGTTCCGGAATTTTCATTAAATATAGTATGACTAAAGATTAAAACCGGTCTCTTGCCGGTTTGTTCATTTCCAATGGTTGGATTCAGATTTGCCCAAACTACGTCACCTCTTAATATTCTGGCCATTCTGTGAACCACAAAAATAATCTTTCCTCCTTAACTAACATTGCAACCACTAGAGATATTTTAGCTCTTTTACTCTTACCGTGTTTTTTGCAGTGACTTTTAATTTACTGAAGTTACGCAGAATGGTATTTTGGTTATCATAAACCAAAGTTTCGTTATCCCCGTGAAAGTAGGAATCCATGATTTTAATTTAATTTCCACAAATGGATCCCCGATAAAAACATTCGGGAATGACATAATTCTTATTTCGCGCAACTTCAGTTAATTTATTAATGGAGTTAGGCAATTTTTAATATTGATGAAAAACTAAAAGGCAACTTAGTACCTTGAGTTGCTTTAAATCCGGTTTTTTCAGCCTTCCCAATTGTTAAGTCAAATTCCTTTTGAGTTACATGAAAGAATTTAGGTTCTACAATTAGAAATTCGCCCTCATCATCTAAAAAAATTTTCATCGATGTAAAAAATCCATCTTTATCTTGAACTTCATGAACCATATAAAATGCCAAAATAAAATCAACTTTCTCCGGCACAATGATTTTATTCTCTTCACATTTAATGGGTTTTATTATTTCTTCAAGTTCTGTCCCAATAATTTTATTTCTAAGTTTTTGAAGCATTCCTTCTTGCAAATCAACTGAAAATACTTTTCCATTTTTACCAACCATTTTTGCTATTTCGATAGAAAAAAATCCCGGTCCGCATCCAACGTCAAGGACTTTCATTTCTTCTTTAATATAAGGAGCTAGTATTTTTTTAGGATTTTGGAACCACTTCCTAATTTTATTATCCAACGAACCTGCAAGTTCAACCGGGCATACGCGATTTTTTTCACTACCCATAATTTATCCTTTATGGAATGACTATCGTGTGTTTTCAAGCTCCCATTAAAACAGCAATTCAACTCTGATCTGCTTTCTTCAACCAAGACTAAACGCAAGTGATTTATAAATTTTTTTTATCCTACTCCAAAGAGCAACTTGCTTTCATTTACAACATGACTTTGTACTTTGATAAATATCAAATCGCTAGTATTGTTCGCTCTGTACTGAAGATTAGGTTATAATATTTTCGATAATATCAATAATCTCTCCCGGATTAGTTGCATAATGGTCCGGTTTATACGACCAATTTTCATACGGATTAATTTTATTATAATTAATTAGAATACTTATAACTGCCTTCCGGTTTAATTTGTAATTTGCATTGTAGGCGCACTGCATATCGGTTTGATGATCGCCTATATATATAACGGAAGTATCCCTATCCAAATTTGTCATTGCAGCGATACAAGCAAAAAGTCCCGACGGATTTGGTTTTTGTTTTGAAAAATCAACTTCTTCATACCCGATAACGGCTTGGAAATATTTTTTTAAATCAAATCTTTCCAAGGATGATTTAATGTTTTCCGAAGAATTTTGAGATACGATTCCCTGCAGGTAATTTTTCAATTTTGATACTGTATTGCTAATCCCTTCAAAAAGATCAACTTTGGTCTTATCCATTAATTGAAATTTAGTCCAAAAATTTCCGACATAATCAATTTGCTTTTCGTCAAATCCAAATTCATTACGGTATAATTCTTGCCAATTTGTAGAATTATTGTTTGCCTGTTCGTATTTTTCAAGTGAATTCAAGACCGGATATTCTTCCGGTAGATCTTTCGTTATTTCGGATATAATAGTTTTAGTGACATTAAAATTTTTCATTTTTGTGTCAACTAAAGTACCGTCATAATCCCAGATTATAGCATCAACTCTCATGTCATCTATTCACCTTATAGTTTAGCAACTAATCCCTCGCTTTGCTTCAGGACAGGCAGAGTTTATCCCGCAGTTCTTCTGCGGGACAGCCCCGAACAACGTGAGGGGTTGCTGAAGTCACTGCTAGATGGTTTATATAAACAACAACTTTACTTCTTCTTTAGAGAATTTCTGGATTACAACAATGAAAAAAGTTGAAAGAACAATTGACCAGAAATACGACCAAATCAATATTGATGTTTTAGCAACGTTCATCATTTCTTTTTCGATACCGCCGTTTGATGCCATCTTCAATGCCGGCATATTGTTGTAATTGATTATTGGAGAAACCATTAAAAATATTATAGAAGCAATTAATCCATACACGAGCACCTTTCTCCATTGGTTTCTATACTTTAACACAAAAGTTGCTGAAACAAACAGAACTATACAAAGCAGCAACTCAACTGCATTTTGAACAAAGAATAGGGTGAAGTTTATTCCTACAGACGGATTAAATTTTTTTGTTATGCTTTGCATAGTAATCATTGCAGTATAGCCTTGTAAAGCAAACAAACTTCTAAATAAAACAAGAGCTGAAACAACAATTAAAAGCCAAGAAATTATCTTTACAACTTTTTGATTTTTTTCTTGCGATACTATTGTTCCCATATTTTCTCCGAACTATTGATCATATTTTTGCAGTCGCCGCAAACCAGCTTTCACCTCGTGCGAGGACGTTTTAATTATTAAAGAATTGATAAACACTCCTGAATTATCTAAAAGATTACAAGGTATTAGCAAATTTTATTATTTCGTTATCTGTGATTCCTTTTGCGTAACCGGTTAAAACTTTCTTGATGTTTCCATTTTTATCTACGATAAAGAATATTGGTACAGCTCGTATATTATAATATCCATTCAACTCTTTGTTTGCGAGTAAGTATTCGTACTCAATTTTTTGTGAATTTTTATATTCAAGTAATTGATCTTTAGTATAAGGGAAGGTTTCAACACTAATCACCTTAAATCCTTTGTTCTTATAAGTATTTGAGAAACTATTTAGGAAAGGAATTGCTCGCTTGCAAGGTCCACATTTCATGGATGTAAATTCAATAAGTAAATTAGTTTTTAGTGTGGCCAAATTTATTCGTTTACTTTCTACACTTTCAAGGCTAAGATCAATAATCTTTTTTCCAACAAAATTATTATTCTCATCCATCGGTTGATGGCTATACTTATCAACCAGCTTATAGCCTTTAGGAAGATAAATATCTTTTTGTTTATCGAGAACTTCTGAAGCACTAATTGGGGGTAGATATTTTATTTTTACGATATAAATATTTTCTGGCAAATGTTCCTCAAGTCTATATGGAAGTGATTCCTTATTTATCCATAAAACATATTTGGAAATAATATTGTTTTTATAACTAATCAGAGGTTTTATGTTCCAAAATAAAATTTCTTTGTCCTTAATTGTAAAAGTATATTTGGTGGAATCGCCATAATCTGAAAATTGAACATCAACGCTATCTTTATTTTTCATGTAGTAGTTCAATAATGAAAGTGCTTTTATTGGCATTGGTGATGCAAGACTTGCGCGATCAGGATTAATTGTATCAATTTCGATAGTCTTATTGTAGGAAAAATAATTAGTAGAAATATAATGATGATAGTTTATCATAATATTAGAAGTGTCCTTTTCATACAAAAGAAATCTCGCACCAATAATTGTATCGGTTGGGTCATTTAATGCTTTTACATAACCAGAAAAAATTTCTATCCATTTTTGATCTATGCCGTTTCCGGATTTGGCTGAAAGAGAATAAGAATAATTTTCTAATGAATTTATTTTTTCAATTGTCCTCGAAAGTTTATCTTCAACAGATTGAGTGCAAGATAAAATAAATGCAGATAAAATTATTTCTGTGAAAAGAGTGAATGTTTTCATAAAACACCTTTTACATATGAGCAAAAAAAATCACGATGTATGAGTTGATCTTGATCTCAGAGTTACGGTTACGGCTGTTTTGCGAAGTGTTTCCCTATCCCTAAGCATATTGTATTGCCCCGTATTTGTAATCCAACTTAATGAGATCTATTCAAGTAAACAAGGGGATAACAGTATACAGTTGACAGTATTCAGCTAACGGTTGAATGCTGATAACTGACCGCTGACAACTCTTTCATTTTCTCGCTAACCAAATTTCAGGATTCTGGTAATTGCGTTCGTTCCAGATTTCGAAATGTAAAATTTTACCCTCGAGACTTTCGTTTACTTTTCCAATAGCTACTCCCCCTTTTACCTTCTCGCCTTCTTTAACCCTGATGCCGGAAACATGTCCATACACGGTTCTGAATTCATCACGGTGAGTTATAATTACAATACTGCCGTAACCCGGAATCCAATCGATAGCGGAGACAACACCCTCGGCGACAGAAAGAACATTCTCTTCACCTTTGACCGCTATATCAATCCCATAATTCAATGTGATAGTGTTAAGCCGTTCGTTTTTATTTTCGCCAAATGTCCTCACAATACTGCCTTCTCTTATGGGCCAGCCAAGTTTGCCGCGAAGTTGTGAAAAATTCTCAAAACCGCTGTAATCGAACAATTGAATATTCTTCTTGTACACCGGAGAGTTCTTATTTGTCACTTTATTCTCGTGTGTCCTTGCTCTTCTCTCGCGGTCCACCTCAATCAGTTTCGCAATCATATTTTTAATTGAGATTTCAACCCTGCGCTTCAATCCTATTTCTTCTGTGATAAGTTTTTGGTCTCTCTTTAATACTGCAAGCAAGTCTTTCTTTTCAGTTTCCTTTTTCCTCAGATTTTCCTGCTCGTTCATCTTCTGATTTGCCAACCTTTCCTTCTCGCTTCTCTCATCCTCCAATTTACTTTTCAACTGACTTAAAACAAATTTGCTTCTGCCAAGTTCATTCAATGTTCTCTTATTCTGGTCGGAAATATATCTCAGGTAACGGTACCGTTTGATTGCCTGGTTGAAAGATTCGGCATCAAGAATAAAACGCCACATAGAAAGACCTCGGTTTTTATACACCCATACAATATAGCGGGCATATTTGTCTTTCAATTCAATCGATCTGTTTTCGACTTTGGCAATCTCATTTTCGGTCTCTGCGATTGCCTTTTCTTTGTCTTTTTCCTCTGCCAGAAGATTATTGACCAGCTTATTCAATAGAAGATTCTGCTGGTTAATATTTTCAAGAGCCTTGAGTGACTCTCTCTCTTTTCTGGTTTTTGTTTTAAGTTCACTTTCCAGTGCCGATATATCTTTCTTGATTTTATCGAGCTCTTGACTCTTTAAACGGATAGTGTCGGCGGTCTGGCCTGAAAGAAGAGAAACTACAAAGAAGAAAAAAATAAATATGTATTTACCACACAATGATTTTTGCATCACTCGATATTTCTAGCCCGAGATCTTCGATCTCTTTATTAATTTCAAATTTTTTGTACTCAATTTGAATCTTCTGATTGTTTACAAAATCATTAAATACAATTCCCATAGGAATAGGAATCTCATCAATGCGGTTGAAATTAGAGAACTTAGTTTCAATCAGATTCTTTCCTTTGGCGGAATTCTGAAGAAACTGCCGGATTTCCAGTTTATTATATTGGATTATGTATGAATTGGTTTTTTGGCTTAATGAATCATTATATGTAAGCGTTAATTGATCATCAATTAACTCAGATGAACTTGGCTCTCCTCTTAACTTATCCGCAAAATTTACAGAGCCGGTAATCAAATCCATCAAATCCTCATAAGAGATATTCACTTTAAGAATTTCCTTCATTACACCGGGTCTCTGCTTCCCTTTATAAACTGTATTGTTTATGACATCATAAAATTGGAAATCATATTGGGTTATAAGTGCATAGGCAAGGTCAATTCCAAAAGGACCGAAGAAAGAGACCTTGATTGAATCCGGTTTTTTTACTTCAACCTGGAAACTGCTTTTGGTATCAAGTTCCGCTGTTTTAATACTTATTGTGCCGGAACTGGTGAAATTTTTTATCTTCCTTCTGTTGGCTTCCAGTCTTTTAATCAATCTATCCGGTGCAATGGTCCGCTCTGTTTGAATAGGTGTAGATGGTGCACATCCTTCAAAATAGAAGAGTGAACAAAACGTTACTATGTAGATGACAGCTAAACTTTTTCTCACAATTCACCTTTTTCAATTTTTATCTTTATCTCATTTTTTGTGGGGTCTATCTCGTAAGCCTTCTTCCAATTTTCTAATGCTCTGGCTTTATTCCCAAGTTTGAAATATACATCGCCAAGGTGATCGAGCAATGTTGCGTTTGTATTTTCAATTCTGGCGGCTTGTTCAATATTGATCTTCGCCTTCTTATACTCACCAAGCTTAAAATAGATCCACCCTATTGTATCAAGGTATGACGAATTTCTCGGTTCCTGCTCAAGAGCTTTTTTTGCCATCGAGAGAGCATCCTGCAGTTTTATTCCGCGCTCTGCAAGCGAGTAGGCAAAGTTATTCAGAATCAGAATGTTCGTTGAATCAATTTTAATTGCCGAAGCATACAGGGAATCTGACATTGAATAATTTTTTCTTGTCTCATGAATCAATGCTATTATACTTATCACCTGAAGATTCTTTGGCTCAAGCAGCAGTGCCTTATCAAGATGCACAAGAGCGGCATCATCATCCTTCAATTGATTTAGTGAATACCCAAGCGCCGAAAGAGCAGTTACATCATCAGGATTGATATTTAACGCACGCTGAAAAGCATCTTTGGCTTTCAGATGGTCATTATCGGATGAGAGTGAGAGTCCGTAAATTAAATTAATTGCAAAATCATTCGGAAATTTTTCCGAAGCCTTGCTCATGTATTGGATCGCTTCCTTATATCTTCTCCTGTCGAATAATAATCCTCCTAAACGAACCCAGATTTGCGCATTCCATTCAGCAAGGCTTGAAGCAACTTTAAAATATTCTACAGCGGTTGAATCATTTTTCTTACGGACATTAATTTCACCAAGGTAGGCATTAATCTGCCAATCAAGCGTGTCTTTATTTATCTCCTGAAAGATTTCTTGGGCAAGATCATAACTTGTAGAATCTTTTTCTCCCTGAAGATAAAATGCAGTCCCTATTCTGATTTTGTTTTCAAAATTAATATCAGGATTTTTGATCAGCTTCATGTATTCCGTTAAAGCCTCTTTCCATGATCCATTTTGTATGAGAAGACTTCCTTTCATTTCTATCAGATTAGGATCATCCGGAAAGCTTATTTGCGCTTCATTAATAAGAGCAGTCGCCTTTTCATAATTCTTTGTTTTGATGTACGATTGTATGAGCATTTTCTGGAGATTAAGCTCGGACGGATTTAATTTAAGAAGTTCTTCGACCGTCTTGATCGTCTCATCAACATTTCCTATTCTCTCATTGATATCGGCAATCTTCACCAGCACATTCCATTCCGGTCCAACCAGATCAACAACCTTTCTATAATAAGATAGGGCTAAGCTGGGTTTCTTAGGTTCGTTTATCTGCGCCAGAGCAAAATATGCAGTTACGTTATTACTATCCTGCCTTATTACTCTATAATACACTGTTGCGGCCGAGTCATCAAGATGAGAGGCAGAATAGATACTTGCGTGAAGCATTAGAAACTCCGTATTCGAGGAATCCTTTTCTACCGCTTTGGAAGAATAATTCAGTGCTGAGGAAAGTTTATTTAAGCGATAATAATTCTTGGCAATTATATGATATAAACCGGGCTGAGAATCAAACTTCAGAGCTTCAAGATAATGCGTTATTGCTTCATCATACTGCCCTTGCAATTCTAATATAGATCCATCAATAAATAACGCCTGAGCAGCCTTTTTATTGGTGGAAACGGTTTGTTTCATTAAAGCCGTTTCTCTTACTACGTCGGATACGCATGAAGAAAGTAGAAAAGCCAGGATTACAATTACAATTTTATTATTCATATTGTTCGATTATTTGGAACAAAAAATAGTTTTTAGTGCTTTGATTAACAAGGGCAAAGATTGATGCGGTTTTATCATTTGCCTATCTTTGCAAGAAATTTTCCGGACGAAATGCAAATATTTGATCTAGCCGTAGCGTACAAATGGAAGTACGATAAAGAATTAGTAGAACTGATCGAGCGTAATTTTCAGAGGAGCGGATTGCGTACTTTTGTCATCGGAAAATTCAATCTTCACGAAGTAGTAGATCATCTCAAAAAGAAAAAAATATATTTCAAAGTCTATCTCGACCGCGCATCGGACGAAGATCCTGAATTTCTTCCGATATCCAAACTGCTTTCACGGAAAAAAAGCTATATCATAAATCCTCACCACAAAATTGTTAAATCGATCGATAAATTATCGATGCACAGAAAACTTGTAAAAAGAAAGTTCCGTCTGCCGAAAACTTTACTCCTTCCATCCTACGATCACGACGATAGCTTAAGAATAAATGCGAATCATTTGGAGGAACTCGGAATTCCATTTGTAATAAAACCTTCCCTTATTTCCGGAGGCGGCGAAGGTGTGATAAAGAGTGCCGAATCTCTGGCTCAAATTCATGAGGAGAGAAGAAAAAATCATCTTGAAAAATATTTAGTTCAGGAAAAAATTTATCCCCGCAAAATTCAGGGAAAGCGTGCATGGTTCCGCCTACTTTGGGCTTTTGATAAAGTCATTCCAACATGGTGGGATGATCACACTCATATATATCAAAGAGTTACCAAAGTCGATGTTAAGCGCCACAATCTTCTTCCTCTTTACCGAATTACAAAACGTTTGGCAAGGTTAACCCAACTCGATTATTTCTCTACCGAAATTGCTCTGACTAAAGATCACAAATTTGTTCTAATCGATTATGTTAATGATCAGTGCGATCTGCGCCTTAAATCAAATCATGTTGATGGAGTTCCTGATGAGGTTGTAAACGAATTTATCGAACGGATGAAACGTAAAGTTTTATCAATCTAGAAATTCATATCATCTTCAATCGTTTCCAGAATATTCAGGTAACTCTGATACCGCTCAGGATGGATAAGTTCGTTTTGAACAGCTGAAACTACCGCACACCCCGGCTCATGATAATGTGTACATGTGTTGAACCTGCAATCGTTGGCAAACGCAGAAAATTCCTTGAAGTAATGGCCAAGGTCCTCTTTTCTTATCCCGTACGGATCAATCTCCCTCATACCGGGTGTATCAATAACGTAAGTATTCTGGTCAACTTTTTTTATTACACTTGTAACCGTTGTATGTTTTCCCTTCGACGTAGAATCGCTTACGGTTCCGACTTTCAAGTTAAGCGCTGGATAAATTGTATTGAGTAGGGATGATTTTCCAACTCCGGATTGTCCCCATATCAAATTTGTTTTTCCTTCCAGTGAATTTTTAAGTTCTTCAATTCCCTTCTGTTCAGTGACACTTGTCTCAAAAAGTTGATAACCAATTTTTGTGTAAAGTTCATTCCACTCATATATATCATTTGAAAGATCCAGATCAATTTTATTAATAACAATAATCAGATTAATATGCGAACTTTCACCCGCAACAATTAAACGGTCGATTAAACGATTGTTGAATTTTGGAGATTGTGCGCTACTTACAACTACCAGGTTATCTATGTTTGATGCAACTATCTGCTCAAGCCTTTCTCCGCGGGTGCCTGCCCCTTTGATGCGGGGTGCTTTGCGCGAGATATAATTTTTACGGAGATGAATTTCATTAATCACTCCGGTACCATCCTGATTCAACTCATACTCAACAAGGTCACCCACCGCCGCAATATCCATCGCGAAAAGTTTATCTCTTTTGAGAGCAAACTCTTTCTGAAATTTTCCGCGTAATGAACAGCGAATCTCTTTGCCGTCAGAATCATACAGATAATAATCTTTACTTTCGATTTTAAAAATCTTACCTAGGATTTAATCCTCCATAATAAAATTAGAGCGCCTCAAAAATAAGGCGCTCAAAAAGGGTTGTCAATTAAAGATAAATAAGAAAGGGCTATAAATATATTTTAAAGGAGGTAACAAATTGGGTGAATTTCACATCCTGAAATGTTCGCGAGACGTTGAACCCATAGTTATCGCCTACATCTTTCCACCATCCGTAAACATAGGCAAAATTGATTGACGCAGATTTCGTAAAATTATAACCCACACCAGCTGTAAAAAATTTCTTATCGAAATCCGCCGGATCATCTTTGAACGGAGATGGCATCAACATAAATCCTCCCCTTAATGCAATCTTATTATTTCTCAAAGTATATTCAAATCCTCCATTAAGATTCACTACTGATCGCATCATATCAACAATGTCAGCATTTTTATCGGCTGTGGCACCAATATCAGATCCGCTTTCAAATTTCATCTTAGCATAATCGATCATTGTAGCACTTCCGCTCAGAGTAAGATTGTTGCGGCTGTAAGAAATTCCTGCAGAGAATTCAGCCGGAGTAGAAATTTCATATTCTAATTTTTCTGTTGAGGGTGAATAGTTGAAGTTACCTACTGCGAAGCGGCTTGAGGCGGCAACATAATATGATTCCTTTATTGTGAAGGTCGTTGGTACTTTGATTGTCGCTCCCAGGTTAATATTATTTTCCATTTTTAAAAGAGCACCGAGTTTAAGACCCACACCTGAAATATCCCAATCAATTACATCACGATAACGGAATGATTGAAAATCGGCTGATTTGGGTTCTGTCGGATCCAGTAAGACCGAATAGGGATATACATTATTGAAATCTTCTTCAGAATAATCCCTTGTCTTATTGAATGCACCGCTGTATATATTGATAGTTGCACCGACAAATAGATCCTGCTGAATTTCCAGGGATCCTGAGAAAGCCCAGCTGTTAAGAGCTCCTTCCTGTAAAACATTTCCGCTTTGATTTAACCGGCCATTAATTACAGTAACATCATTCAGATACTTATTGCTGGAATCATATAAAGGATAGCTCAGTGCCAGTTTGTAGGCTATGTCATCATTATATGAAGTGAGATCTTGTATGTAAGAATTATTCCCCCCGTTATATCCGCTAAACCCGAGAACCTTATTAAAATCTTTAACCTGGTTGTAACCAAAAGCCACAACAAAACTTCCCTGTATTGTAGGAAATGGCAAAACGATACCGAGCTCATTAACTTTCATCTGGTTTTCATTAGATAGATTCGTGTTCTGATTAAAGAATGATGTATTATTCTTGAACAGATTATAGTTCAGATCTCCGACCAGTTCCATTCTATCAATTAATCCGAGGCCGGCAGGATTGAATAAGGATGCGGAGAAGTCATTGCTCAACGCGACATATGCATTTCCCATTGCAAGTGAACGGGCGCCGGAAATAATTCCGGGTTCACTCAAGCGCAGTGCATCATTGAAATTCTGTGAATAAATATTTACACTGACTAACATGCTAATCATTAGCCCAAGAAATATCGTATTAAAATTTTTCATGGCTGCCCCTCTCTTTATAAGAAAATGATTTAATAGTTTCATAATATCTATCTCCCTCTGCCTCTATCAGAACCACTGGAACTCCTTCCTCCATCAGATCCACTCGAACTTCTTCCGCCATCAGATCCTGAAGATGAAGGAGGTGGGCTGTAAGATGGTGACCTACTCGGTTCTTCACTTCTTGGTGTATTAGATGGTGACTGTCTGTCCCTGCCGGAACTGTTCGAGCCGGATGAACTTCTTTCACTGCGATCTCTCGACCCACTTCGACTTGAATTATCAGTAGCGCGAGATCCATCACGTTCTCTGGTTCGTGTTCCACTGTCACGGACAGAACTGCCGGAATTTCGAGGAGTATCTTTTGATAAACGTGAACCGTCACTGCTGCTGGAACCTCTCGACACACGTGCTTTTCCAAGATCAACATCCTGACCTTTCTCTGTTGCTGCAGGACGGTTGGAGTTTACGCTGGAAGACCGTGTACGGTCGCCGCCGGTTCTGCCGCTCTTAGATCCTATTCCTCTCTCACCATCATCTCCCCGGGTTCTTAATGACGAATAGGTCCGGTACTTATAATTGCCTATTCCGAAGTTATTGTAGTAGTAGGGATAGTTATAATAGGAATGATGGTAAATGTTGTAATACGGATTATAATAATAGTACGGGTTCCAGAATGGATTCCAGGAATAATATCCAAAATATGATGGATAGTAGCCATATCCTAACCCGAATGAAAACCTATACGACGGGTAATAGCTGTTAAAATATCTTCTATAAGAAGGATGCATTGAATCGTAATCATCATAATAACCTTCATCCTCGTCAGTCACAGCATTAGTATCTGCCTGTTCATCCTCCATGGCATATTGATCTTCCTCCTCATATTGGCGGTTTCGGCTGTCATAGTCTCTCAATGCCAGTTGGGTGTAACAACCTCCTAAACTTAAGAGTGGAAGTATTACTAGCAAACGAATTAATGTTTTCATGTTTTCACCTTTGTGCGTTTAATTTACTTGGTCAAATATTATACCTAATTATGATGAGAAAAAATGTAAAAAAGAGGTGGGGGAAAAATCAATTGTATAGTTGCCTAAACAATTATGTAGTTGAATTAAGACAACTCTATTTTTAAAAAAGTGCTTTGAGGTATTCCACAAAAATTCCTCTATCAGCACTATTTCCCAAAATACGCCTGTTCTGAAGCAAATCGCGTAAATTAACACCCAGAGTTAATCCCTCTCCAACAGACCATCGAAGTCCCATGTTAAGATATCCATTCCCTTTACCAAGAGAAGAGCCTGTATTATCATTAACTGCAAAATCGTACTCTCCAACAAAGGAAACTTTCTCCCCCAGAGTCTTTTCGAAACCGATCCCCAGATTAAGGTCTTTATCTCCGTCTTCTCTTTCCAAAGAGTAGTTAACAATTCCGTGAACACTCAAATATCCAAAGAACACAAAATTTTTCGAAGCGGTAACGAAAAATCCAGGCGATTTTATTTGGTATCGGTCAAGATCTTTATCATAAAGACCTTTCCCTTGTGAATCAAAACCTAATGCAAATGCCGGAAATGCCTCGGACTCATCAATAATACGTGCACGGATATTTATAGCAGGAAGTTTATACCAGCTGACGGAGCCAGTGCCAATGATATTGCTGCCACCATAGGATATACCAAAGCTGAAATTTTCAAATACACCTACTTCAATTTTAGTAATCACAACTCCAAACGGCATAATATCCGTAGAAACTCCGGCAAATCCTTTGGATAATACACCTGCGGTTGGTAAGTCAATTATGCTGCGGCACTCAAATTTAGCATTTGTTCCGCCGGTTCCTTGCGCAATGAGAATTGTTGACAAAACTAAAAATGATATAAACAGTAGTGATTTTTTCATTTTAATCTCGTTTGGGTGAATCCTAAAAGTAAATTACAAATTAATTTCAATTTTATTAATGATATTGATGAGTCCCTATCAGAATTTTTTGAATGTTACTCCTGTTTTGGTATCCTTCAAACTCACTCCCATATTAGCCAGGTGATTGCGTATTTCGTCCGCAAGAGCGAATTGTTTTTCCGTTTTAAGTCTATCTCTCACTTTAATTAATAATTCTATCAATTCATTTTCCAGAGAAATATTAGAACTACCATCAGAATCATCCAAATCAACAATACCCAGAATCTCAGAAGCCAATTCTTTCAGTAATTTGACAACCTCTTGAAAAAAACCGACATGAATTTTCTCATTCTCGGCAATAATAATATTTATGGATTTGATGAAATCGAAAATTACAGCCACGGCTTGCGGAGTATTAAAATCATCATCCATTACATTTATAAAATCATCCCGGTACTTTTGAAACTCAAATTCAGGAATAATCCCCTCAGACGAATTTTTCCTGATTTCATTCTGAGCAACTTCAACCAAATTCGAAATCTTCTCACAACCTTTCTGAGCAGAAGCCAATAATTCATCACTGAAATTCAGCGGTCCGCCGTAGTGTGTCTGAGCGAAGAACAATCTAATTGTTTCTGCCGAATATTTATGAAGTACATCTCTGGCGGTAAAAAAATTTCCGAGCGATTTAGACATTTTTTCGTTTTGAATATTCAGAAAGCCGAAATGCATCCAGTATTTAACAAACTTTTTATCAAAGCAAGCCTCACTCTGTGCAATTTCATTTTCGTGGTGAGGAAAAATCAGATCGTTTCCCCCAGCATGGATATCTATAGAGTGACCTAAATGTTTTGTACTCATTGCAGAACATTCAATATGCCAGCCGGGTCTCCCTTTTCCCCAAGGACTATCCCAGCTAGGTTCACCCTCTTTGGCTTTTTTCCATAAAGAAAAGTCGAGAGGATTTTTTTTGTTTTCATTAATTTCTACTCTGGCACCGGATTCCAGATCATCAATTTTCTTCCCGCTTAACTTTCCGTAATTGGGAAATTTTGAAATATTATAGAATACATTTCCATCTACATTATATGCTATCCCCTTTTTTTCCAATTCTTCAATTACATCAATCATCTCCTGGATGTGCATCGTTGCTTTAGGATAGGTAGTTGCCGGTTTGATTTTTAATTTTTTGATATCTTCGAAAAAAGCTTTAGAGTAAAACTCCGAAACTTCATTCGCCGATTTCTTCTCTTCAATCGACTTTTTAATAATATTATCATCAACGTCAGTCAGGTTCATTACAAACTTAACAGCAAAATCCCGGTACTCAAGATACCTTCGTACAATATCTGCTATTATAAAAGAGCGCGCATTTCCAATGTGGAAATAGTTGTAAACTGTTGGACCACACATATACATAGTCACAGAATGCGGAATGAGGGGTTCAAATACTTCTTTTTTCCTAGAAAAAGTGTTATAAATCAGCATCATCAATTCTAATAGTTTGGATGAAAATATACGAATACAGCCATGGTTATTCAACTTTTTATCAGATTCTTCGATTATTAAGAGGACTTATAAAAAAAAGAACTAAAGACTTTGACATCTTTATTAATCTTTTTATATTAACACGTAAGAAATAGAATAAAAAAGATGAAACTCTTTTTATCCAAATGCAGAAAGGCCTAATAACAAAAAATAATATCATATCAATTAATGGAGGAATGTTATGTTCCGTATATTTACTAATGTATTTCTTTCTCTTCTTCTCATCTCGATTCTTCTTGCCTCATCACTACGGGCTCAGACAACTACTGTAAGTCTCTCTATGGATGTTTTTGGTGTGTCGCCAAGAGATGTTGCAAAATCAACAACAGACATCTACACATATCCTGCAACAGGATTAAAAAATGTTGGTATCGGATCAATCATGTATTTCAAAGCGACAATCACCGGTCAAAAATTTGTAACCCCCACCTGGACAATTACAAGAAGACCTTCCGGTTCAACAGTTGCAGTTGGTACAACTAAACACATCATTGATGAGTACAACCAAGTAGTATTTTTAACTCCTGATAAACTTGGTGCTTATGAAGTAACAATCACCGACGGTTCATTCACAAAAACCGTTACCTTCAATGCTTCAAAATATTTAGGATACGAAAATACAGTTGTTAATGGTGTGGATACAAAATTAAGTTGTAATACTTGTCATTCATCCGTAGTTACAAAATGGAAAGGCACAGCACATGCAACAATGTTCACAAGAGCTATGAATGGAACAGTAAGTAGTAGCTATTCTCAAAGCTGTATCGGTTGCCATACAACAGGATATGATAAAAATACAACAGCAATCAATGACGGTTTCGACGATCTTACATTCACTTTCCCAACAGTACTTGGAACCGGCGGTGCTGATAAATTAGTTGCTGCTTTTCCGGATGCAATGAAGAGAGCAAACATTCAATGCGAAAGTTGCCATGGACCTGCAGGCAGCCACGTTGGTGTAACATCTGATTCAAGAATGCAAGCTACTTTTGATGCTGATGTGTGCGCATATTGCCATGATTCCGGAACAAAACATATCTTCCCGGAACAATGGGATGGTTCTCTACATTCGGGGGCTACATCATATCCAACCGGTGCTGGTCGTGAATCATGCGTTAGATGCCATACCGGTGCAGGCTTCGCACAGTATACAAAAGGTATTTCAAGCACCGACCCTTATTTTGATGTTTCTTATTCACCTATTACATGTTCAGGTTGTCACGATCCTCACAATGCAGCAAATACAAAACAGTTAAGAAAGATCACAGCCCAAATAGTTACACCTAACACAGCTGATCCTAAAACTACAATTTATAAAGATGCTACCGGTGCCGGCATGGGAACTATGTGTATGAACTGTCATCAATCAAGAGCCGAAGCAAATGCATCATTACTGGCAACATCTATCAGCACCCGATTCGGTCCACATTATGGTCCACAAGGCGACATTATATCATCAAGCAACATGTTAGCTTTAGGTGGAGTTACCTTATCAACATCAAATCACTTAGGAGCTACGGGAGATGCATGTGTTAGATGTCATATGGATACTAAAAATGCTGTTACCGGTACCACTGTGAACCAATTTGGTGGGCATTCATTTAGCATGTCAACATTTAAAAAAGATGCTAATGGTAATTTCCTATTAGGGGCAGATCATAGAAGGATTAAAGATATAGACAACATGGGTGCTTGCCAGGATTGTCATGGTGGAACTTTCGGACTTTCATTCGGAGATGTGAAATTTTTCTGGAATGGTACTGGTGATCATGATAACGATTTAGTTACTGAAGGATTGCAGGATGAAGTTTGGGGAATGGTTGATAAAGTTATGGCAGAATTAGGAAAGATTCCTGGTAGTACATTTAGCGCAGAATATGGACAATATGATAAAACAGGAAAATTTATTCCTTTCCCTGTCCCCAAAACAGCCTGGACAAAAACTCAGTTAAGTGCTTACTGGAATGCTAACACAGCATTTAATGATAAGAGCGGCGGCATTCATAATCCTAAATATGTAACTTCGGCTCTAAGAGGAGCTATGGCTTCTTTAGGTATTAAGACAGCAGTAGAGAATGAAGAAGAGGTTCCAACGGCATACACTCTTTATCAGAACTATCCAAACCCATTCAACCCTACAACAAACATTAAGTTCGCATTGCCAAACAGCGGTCATGTTAAATTAACAATCTACGATGCATTAGGCAGAGAAGTTGCAACATTGGTCAATAGCGATTTAGTTGCTGGTACACATAATATCGAATGGTCAGCTAGAAATATGGCTTCCGGCATCTATCTCTATAGAATCGAAGCTGGTAATTATGTAAAAGTTAACAAGATGTTACTGGTTAAGTAATTTACAGCTATTAGCTGTTTGCTATTAGCTTTTAGCAAAAGACCCTCGACTCAATCGGGGGTTTTTTATTTTAAACGTACAAAACCAAAATTCATTTTTGGTATATTTGTTCTGCAAATAAAATTTGGGTTAGTAGTGAGAATTGAAAAAGATTCATTAGGCGAATTAGCTATTCCGGATGAGGCAATTTATGGAGTACATTCATTAAGAAGTCTCAACAATTTTCCCAAGTCCGGCGAAAGAATCAATCCATATTTAATCAAAGCATTTTTCCAGGTTAAATTAGCTGCCGCAGAGACAAACTACAAATGCGGTTTACTTTTCAAAGATAAATATGATCCGATTGAGGAAGCAATTCGTGAACTTATTATTGAGACTGATGAATTCATTAAAGGAAATTTTGATTCGATATATGAAAAAATAATTGTAGATCCTTATCAGGGCGGTGCAGGTACATCATTAAACATGAATATAAATGAGGTAATTGCCAACACCGCATTGAAAATTATGGAAAAGGATTACGGCGAGTATTCCACAATCAACCCGCTCGATGATGTTAATTTAAGTCAATCTACCAATGACACTTTTCCGACCGCTTTACGAATTGCCTCTATATTACTATTACGAGAACTGGCGGATTCATTCGCACGTTTACAGAATGCTTTTCAAAAAAAAGAAACGGAATTCCGAAGTGTATTAAAACTTGGGCGTACTCAATTCCAGGATGCAGTACCAATTACATTAGGACAGGAGTTTGGTGCATATGCACAGGCTATAGCGCGTGACAGATGGCGCCTTTACAATGCTGAAGAACGGCTTCGCTCTGTAAATCTTGGCGGCACTGCAGTCGGCAATTCAGTCTCGGCAACTAAAGAGTATGTACAAAACGTTAACAGCATTCTCAAAAAAATTACCAAGCTCCCCATTGCTAAGGGAGAGGATCTGATTGACGTAACACAAAACTTGGATGTATTTGTCGAAGTGCACGGATTGGTAAAAGCCGGCGCAACGTCAATAATAAAAATCAGTAATGATCTACGATTTATGTCCAGCGGTCCGAATGGCGGAATCGGTGAAATCAATCTTCCTCCAAAACAATCCGGTTCGAGCATTATGCCGGGAAAGGTTAATCCAGTGATCTGTGAAAATGCAATCCAGATTGCCGAGCTTGTTAAAGGTAACGATGTAATCATCTCCAATCTTGTATCTGCCGGTAATCTTGAATTAAATGCATTCGCCCCAATGATAGCTCATACATTTTTGAAATCATTAATTATGCTTCGCGATTCTAATCTTAATTTAGCCGAGAATTGCATCGAAGGAATTACAGCAAACGTAGAACACTGTAAATTGAATCTGCTCAATTCATCAGCAATTGCCGCATCGCTTATTACAACGTTCGGTTATGAGACTATTCAAGAGCTGGTAAAGTATTCGTATGAAAACAAAATTCCTTTTGTTAAGGCACTCATGAAAAGTAAATTGCTGGATGAGAAGGAACTCTTCAATATAATATCAACGGATCTGGGGATTAATATTGAGTAAGGTTGCGCAGTCCGAGAGAATACACATCGCGTTCGTCGGGAAACGAAACGTCGGCAAATCTTCGCTGGTCAATAAATTCATTGGACAAGATTTAGTTATAGTCAGCGAGACTCCGGGAACAACGACTGATCCGGTAAAGAAATCAATGGAGCTTTTGCCCTTCGGTCCGGTCGTTTTAATTGACACAGCGGGTATTGACGATGTTGGAGAACTTGGCGAAAAGCGGATCAGCAAAACTGTAAAGATCATTTCTGAAGCTGACTTCGCTTTTCTAGTGCTGGATTCTCAGAATAAACTTTCAACTCAGGAACGAAATCTAATTGATCATCTGAATAAACTGGAACTCCCTTTCTTAGCAGTCATCAATAAGTCTGAACTAGGTGTCAACTACGATTTGATCGAAGAATTGAATTCGTTAAATATAAGTCACCATTCTGTTTCATGTATTACTGACGATGGAATTTTTAGTCTCAAGGAAAAAGTATCAAAATTACTTCCATCGGATGAAGAACAGACCCTCGTTGGTGATCTGGTTAAACAGCACGATGTTATTGTTCTTGTTGTACCAATCGATCTTGGCGCACCGAAAGGAAGATTGATTCTTCCTCAGGTTCAAACAATTCGAGAAGCATTAGATGAAGATGCGATTGTAGTTATAACAAAGGATAAAGAACTTCGCGCCGCATTGAGCAAATTATTTAGTCCTCCTAAATTGGTTGTAACAGACAGTCAGGCAATCATGCGGGTTGATGCAGATGTTCCTGATGAAATTCCTCTCACAACCTTCTCAATCATGATGGCAAGGTACAAAGGCGATCTGCCGGAGTATGTCCGCGGTCTGAGGAGAATTGAAGAATTGAATAACGGGGACAGAGTATTAGTCGCTGAGGCATGTTCACACCATGCGCAGGAGGATGATATTGGGAAAGTAAAAATCCCCCGCTGGCTGCGGCTTCATACAAAAAAGAATTTAGAAATTGATATTGTAAACGGTCACGACTACCCGGATAATCTTTCAGATTACAGATTAATTATTCATTGCGGCGGATGCATGCTAACACGCAAAGCGATGCAGGCAAGAATTAAACAGGCAAAACTTGTTGGAGTACCAATTGTCAATTACGGAGTGGCAATTTCTTACATGCACGGAGCCGTTCCCCGGGCTTTGATGCCCTTCAGCGAAGCGATAGCCGCGTGGGATAAATTGTAGTGTGGATTTTCAATTTGCTCACTTATGCACAGAAAGAATTTCTGCGCTACTCGTAGAACAGATTTCCAATCTGTTCATCTGCACATATTAAAAATCTGAGCTACTGCAAAACAGATTTTGAATATGTTCATTTTTTGCCGATAAAAACCTGTTCGACTAATAGAAATCCTCCGAAACAAAAGTATGTTTCCAGTCTTCCCAGTTTTCAACCAAGCCGGCTTTGACGGGATTATTCATTACATAATCTATAATTCGATTCAACTCAGCCTCATCTCTCACAACATGATCGTAACTTTCAGCTTGCCAAAGACTGCCGCTTCTTCTCAACAATTTGTTTATCTGTTGGGCAGAATACCTTTTTATTGATTGCATAATTTTATCAACACTTCGGCAATTTTCTTTCAGACTAAAAAGCAAATGCACATGATTTGGCATAATGTAAAAAGCAATAAGATTGTAGTCTTTTTCATTCAAGAACTGAATCGTTGATACAACTATTTCCGCAACATTGTCGTTTCTTAAATAACACTTACCAAAGTTACCTTTGTTAAGCAATTCATCATATTTAGCGAAGAACTTTTTATCTCTCTCGTACTTTTCAGTTTTATTTTGTGGCGCAGAATTGAATTCTGCGCTACTCTTTAACTCAAGTATTTTTTGTAACGGAAAACTATCTTTTAATCGAAAAGTAATAAAGTAAGTCCTCTCTGGAATGTAAACATGAGGAAGATTGCGCCTGTGAAAATGTGCGTCTAACATTTTAATTCGATTTTACTATTCGAAAATACAAAATTGTAATTGCGCTACAAGTAGAACAGAATATTATCTGTTCATTAACACTCAGATTGGAAACCTGAGTTACAAATAGAACAGTTTACAAAACCGTCCAGCCGTGCACAGATTAAAAATCTGCACTACTGTTTTAATTTTTCTAACAGAAGTTTATAATCCTTCGGTAATTCGGAATCGAGAAAAATCTTTTCTTTTGTGTGCGGGTGGATGAAACCAAGGGTCTTGGCGTGAAGTGCCTGACGCTGCATTATCTCCAACAAATTATCAATACGTGATTTCATCTTAGGAAGTGCGGAACCATATACAATCACTCTTCCGCCGTAAGTCGGATCGCCAAAGATCGGATGCTTAATGTGGGACATGTGAACACGAATCTGATGGGTACGGCCGGTTTTTAGTTTTAGCTTCAGCAGAGAAGCGAACTCAAATTCTTCAATTACCTCATAGAATGTATGAGCGTGTCTTCCTTCGGTTTCACTAACGGTAAATATTTTCCTGTCTTTGGTGGAACGCGCTATATTTCCAACGACTTCTCCGGTACTGTTCTTAAATATTCCCCAGCAGACAGCCCAGTATTCACGTTCAATTGTGTGATCGAAGAATTGTTTGGCAAGTTTGGCGTGGGTCCACTCATCTTTTGCGACAATTAGTAATCCGCTGGTTTCTTTATCGATACGGTGAACTATCCCAGGCCGTCCCGGCTCAACTGAAGCACTTAGCTGGCTTGTATGATGCATAAGCGCGTTAACGAGTGTACCTGTATAATTACCAAATGACGGGTGTGCGACCATTCCTGCAGCTTTATTTACAACCAAAAGATATTCATCCTCATAAACAATATTCAGCGGGATATCTTCAGCTTCGGTTTCTTCGGGACGTGGCGATGTTGGAATTGTGAGCTCGACAATATCGTTCGGGCAAATTATATAATTCGGTTTTACAACCTTACCATTTACAGTAACACAATCCGCTTTAATGAGTTTCTGGATTCGCGATCGGGTGGCGTTTTCAACAGAGTTGGCAAGAAAAATATCTATCCGCTCTTTTTTCTTTCCCTCAGAAACCTCAACTCTTATTTTCTTCTCTGTAACTATCTTTGCCATCATCATCCAAAGAAGAATTTGAATTTACCGTTTCACTAACTTCGGTTCGATCTACATCCTTAATATCATTTGAATTGATCAAAATGTTCTCGGAAGTTGCCGTATCATCTTTCTTTCCAGAAGGTGATCTATGAAAGATCAGCAGAAATAAAACGCCAATTGTAACCGATGCATCGGCAATATTAAAAATCGGCCAACGATCATACGTCCTGCCGAATATTGTGAAATCGAAAAAGTCCACGTTAAAAAAATCTACAACGTGACCATAGAAAATTTTCTCATATCCGTAGAACACACCATAAAAGGTTCTGTCAATCAGATTGCCAATTGCACCGCCAAGAATGAACGCAAGAGCCAGTCTAACAATGAATTTCTGGTCGCGCGATTTCCATAGATAATAGAGAATTCCGATGCTGGCAATTAATGTAAAAAGAGATAATAATAGTTTCGAAGTTTGATTGACATCAATCCCGAAAGCAATTCCGGGATTTTCCACAAATGTCAGTTTAAAAAAGTCTCCTAAAATATTTTTACTTTGTCCGTAGCCCATCCCTTCAACTTTAAGATTGAGCCAGGGGATCGTTCCCCCTTTCACTAATAATTTAGTCACCTGATCAGTGATTACAATGAACAGCGTTGCGAATAATACTCTCAAATTTTTCTCTCTAATCTGGAAAAGAATTTATAATTATTTCATTTTTTGCTTTACCTGCAAACAATGCTGTGTATGCGGCACTGCTGCAAGACGGTCCTTTGGAACCAACGGGCATGTTGGACACAGGTTTTGAGGTTCATCAATACATTCAATACAAATCCCATATGTACCATTATCTATACGTTGAAGTGCGTCGTCAAGATAACCTAGAAATTTGTTTTCTCGCTGAGCCCACAAATATAATTTCTCCCGTTCCATGGCATCGGTGCCCTGTTCTGCCATATGCAATGAGTAAGGTGAACTCTCATTTACATACTGTCCTGTTGTAGGATCCATCATCTGATCTTTCAAACTCTGGAGCTGTTCGATAATCTCATTTCTCTTATCAAAAATTATTTTCTTGAATTCGTCCAATTCTTTTTTAGAATAACCTTGAATTTTTTTCACTTTCTTAGTCGGAGAAATGACTTCAACATGTTTGCGAGATTTTAGAATTGGCTTCGCTTTTACATTTTTCTTCGCCGCGGTTTTGATTTTCGGTTTTATAACCTTCGCCTTCAAAATTTTTATTGGCTTACTCGCTACTTTTTTAACCGGTTTAGTTTTGGTAGCGGTTTTTTTAACAGTTTTCTTAATAACCTTTTTAGCCATTGGTGCCTCCGTTATCCGATTTATTTCTTTGCTCTCACTGATTTCTTTGTTGTTCGGTTGTTTTTCTTAATCGCTTTTGCTTTTACTGAAAGTTTCTTCACAGTTTTTTTCACGCTGACAGAAGAGCGAGTATTAAGTGCATGACCGGTTTTATTCGTCTTCTTTACTATTTTTTTAACAGCTTTTGGTTTCGCTTTTTTAATTATCAATTTAACAACTTTTTTTGCCTTAGATGCTATTGCTTTTTTAGCTTTAGCAGTTTTTTTAATCTTGTTCACCGTTTTCTTAACTGCTTTCACCTTGGATACTAATTTATTACCTGCTTTCTTCTTTGCTTTTTTAGCAATCGATAACTCAGTCAATGTTGCTTTTTCTATCACTATGTTACAATTATAATCACCAATAATAAAATCCTGTTTAAATCCCTCCATATCCCCCTCAGCATTCAGGGAATCGGCAAGGACTTCACTTGAAATATAGTCAGAAAACTTGGTAACATATTCAACCAATTTTGTATCGCATGAAAAAGAAACTTTGATACGGTCTACAACATCGTAACCGGCGTCTTTTCTCATATTCTGAACACGGTTAACAAATTCGCGAGCATATCCTTCTGCAATTAAATCGTCGTTTAGCTCAGTGTCAATGGCAACTGTAACACTCTCTTCAGTCTCAACAATCCATCCTTCAATTTCGTGACTTACTATTTCCACATCTTCACGTAAGATTTTTACTAATTGCCCTTCAATTGTGAGATCGTATACACCTTCTTTTTCAAGAGTGACAATTGCATTCTTATCGAGCTCCTTGATGGCTATTGTCAGGGCTTTTACCAGCTTACCATACTTAGGTCCAACAATCTTAAAATTCGGTTTTGCTGATTTGTTTACTATTGCCGAATCATCTTCAAGAACAATCAATTCTTTAATATTCACTTCTTCTAATATCACTTCACTCATTTTCTGAAGTGCTTCTCTTCTGCTCTTGTCAACGGCAACCATCATTTTTAAGAGTGGCTGGCGAACCTTTAAATTATTTTTTGCACGAATTGAGCGCGTCAGGAAAACAACTCGCTGGGCAACATCCATCTTTTCTTCAAGTTCTGTTTCGAAATATGTTGTCTCTGGATAATCAGCAAGATGAACTGATTCATACTTTTCTTTTTCCGTTGCAAGATTCAGATTCTGGTACAACTCCTCGGCAATGAATGGCGCAAATGGTGAAGTCAGTTTAGCGATAGTAACCAAACATTCGTATAATGTTTGATATGCTGAAAGTTTATTAGAATTCATTTCAGATTTCCAGAATCGTCTCCTGCTTCTGCGAACATACCAATTCGAAAGCTGATCAATTGTAAAACTGGAAACCAGACGGGCAGCTTTTGTTACATCATAGGCAGCCATTAATTCATCATATTCTTTAACCACGGTGTTAAGTTTTGAGATTATCCACCTGTCAATCTCGGGACGCTCTGCATATGGAACCGGTTCTTCTGAAAAATCGAACTTATCAATATTGGCATAAAGGACAAAGAAATTATAAGTGTTGACCAATGTGCCGAAGAATTTTCTCTGTACTTCAATAATTCCATCCTCATCGAACAATGTTGGTTTCCAGGGAGGACTTGTTGTAACTAAATACCATCGTGTTGCATCAACTCCATATTTATCAAATAGAATAAACGGATCGACGGTATTACCGCGGCTCTTCGACATCTTGAGCCCTTTCTTATCAAGGATCAATTCATTCACAATCAGATTTTTGAATGCTACCTGATCGAACAACATGGAGCCGATTGCATGCAGAGTATAAAACCATCCGCGTGTCTGGTCAATTCCCTCGCAGATAAAATCTGCCGGATAATTTTCTTTAAAATATTCCTGATTCTCGAACGGATAGTGATACTGCGCGAACGGCATGGCGCCACTGTCAAACCAGACATCTATAAGTTCGGGAGTACGCGTGAATATTTTTCCATTGCGTTCAAATTTAACATCATCCACAAACGGTTTATGCAGATCAATTTCTTCTACCGGTAAATCATTTACTAAAATTCTTTTTCCGTCACGCTCAACAAATCCTTCTTTCAATTCAGCAACTGAACCAACGGCAATTATATCGCCATCATCACTAAGCCATAATGGAAGCGGAGTTCCCCAATAACGATCTCGAGAGAGAGACCAGTCTTTATTTTCTTCGAGCCAATTACCAAAACGACCGGAGCCAACTTCAGGAGGGCACCAGTTTATTGTGTTGTTTAATTCAATCATTCTCTTGGCAACATCAGTTGTACGGATATACCAGCTGTCGCGTGCGTAATAGATTAGAGGATTGTCGCATCGCCAGCAGTGTGGGTATGAGTGGAGATAATCGTTACCGGCACGGTAAATCAGGTTACGTTCCTTCAGATTGCGAACTATATCCGGATCAACACCTTTCTCTTCTCGATCTTCAAATTTTATTGTCTTAACAAGACGACCGGCAAAATCAATTACGTCATCGGTGAATCTGCCCCCTTTTGTAACAGGCTGAACAAACGGTAAATTAAATTTCTTCGATACTTCATAATCGTCCGCACCGAATGCGGGAGCTATGTGAACAACACCTGAACCATCCGCTGTGCTGACAAATTCACCCGGAATGATATACCAGGCACGTTTATCAACCGGAATGAATGAGTAAAGCGGTTCATAATCTTTATCAAGAAGGTCTGTGCCTTTTAATTTAGCCAACAGTTCATACTCTTCTTTAATTACTGAAAGTCTCGCTTCGGCAAGATACATCACACCATGTTTTTCTGTTTTAATTTTTACATAATCGATCTCCTGACCCACAGCGAGAGCGACATTTGAAATCAAAGTCCATGGGGTTGTCGTCCATACGAGAATGGAAGCGTCCTCATTTTTTAATTTGAACTTTACATACACACTCGGATCCTGAACATCTTCATAACCAAGGGCGAGTTCGTGTGATGAAAGTGGAGTTTCGCAGTGAGGGCATTGCGGGACAATTTTAAATCCTTTGTATATAAGTCCTTTTTTGAAATACTCCGAAAGTGCCCACCAGACGGATTCGATATAATCGTTTGTACAAGTTATGTAAGGGTCATCAAGATTGATCCAGTAACCCATACGTTCCGTAAGAGTACGCCACCCTTCTTTCATTTCAATATGCTGGTACACCAAATCTTTAGCTTTTTTGTTGAAAGCTCCTACGCCGTATTTTTCAATATCGGATTTTTGAGCAAATCCGAGTTCCTTCTCAAGTGCAATTTCAACAGGAAGTCCGTGTGTGTCCCATCCGGCTTTACGGTGAACCTGGTACCCTTTCAATGTTTTATAACGGCAGACTAAATCCTTGAGAGTTCTGGCCATAACATGATGAATTCCGGGACGGCCGTTAACTGTTGGTGGTCCTTCATAAAATGTGAAAGATTTTGATTTCGGTCGTGACGAGATACTTTTTTCGAAAATCTTCTTTTCTTCCCAGAACTTCAGAACTTCTTCTTCGATCTTTGGATAATTTATTTTTTCATCAAATTGTTTGAACATTTTTTGCTCTATAGTTTAATTGAGTAAAAGAATATTAATCTTCATCTGATTCATATTTTTTTATTAATTCTCTTTCAGCAGCGATGAATTCTTTCAATCTTCTTTCGATCTGATTTTTTCTTTCGACCATATCATTCACACCTTGCTGCACCTGATAGATCATCTTATCAGCTTTCAGTTTAGCTTCTTCAACAAGAAGCTGTGCTTCCTTCTGAGCGTTTATTAAAACTTTTTTAGAATCGTCTTCCTTTAATTTGGTCGGGGCACCGTCTCGTTGAAGAATAATAACTTCAGAGAGTGCCATCCCAAAAAACGCCATCGAACCAAGCATTATATTTCTTAGAATGTATAGAATCATATTTTCAACAAGCAGATCGCTCAGACCAAAATAGTCGCTAAAGAAAGATAATAGCAGGACGCTTATGAATGTTGATGCGACTATAACAGAGAACACAACTTTGCCGCCATGGTTATAACCAAGTGTTTTATTGATCAGCCAGCCGCAGGCGAAGGTAAACAACGATAACACAAACCAGACGGAAAAATTTTGGTAACCTGCTTTGAACACATCTGTGCTCAAGAAATTGGATGCAAAAATTATTATTGCAAGCAGTGCCGGTGTAGAATAATAAACTGGTTTCTTTTCCATTATAACTTCTTGATTAATTCTTTCATAATTAATGTCATTTTAGGTTCAGCTTTCATTGCGGTTGCAATGATCTCTTCAACTTTAGCCGGTTTAAGAGAATCAGGGAAGCATTCGTCTGTAATGATGCTAAAGCCGAGGACTTTCATTCCCATGTGGTTAGCTACAATATTTTCCGGAATAGTTGACATTCCCACAACGTCTGCACCAATGGCTCTCAGAAATCGGTACTCAGCCTTGGTTTCGAGGTTAGGACCGGGGACTGCAACATATACTCCCTTCTGAACTTTCACTTTATTTTCGAGAGCAACCTCTTCAGCAATTTTAATTAATCCTAAATCGTAAGGCTCGCTCATATCCGGAAACCGGGGACCTAATTGATCTTCATTTTTCCCTATAAGAGGATTATCTCCGAGTAAATTAATATGATCAACCATCAGCATAATATCGCCGCGCTGATAGAACGGATTCATTCCACCGCATGCATTGGAAACGAGTAGAGTTTTCACTCCAAGAAATTTCATAACGCGGACGGGATACGTAATTTGCTGCATCGTGTATCCTTCGTAAAAATGAAATCTTCCCTGCATTGCGACTACATCTTTACCGTTGATCTTTCCAAAAATCAGTTTACCATGATGCGATTCAACTGTTGAAAGTGGAAAGTGAGGTAAGTCTGCATATTCAATTTCATGTTCAACGGAAATTTCGCCTACCAATCCGCCTAATCCGGTACCTAATATTATTCCAATTTCATAATTCTTTTTCGTTTTCTTCTGAATAACCGCAAGTGTTTCGTGAATCATTTCGGTAAGAGTACTCATAAAAGTTTCTCCAGTATATCGTCTATATTTATTTCAGTTTGATCATCTTGATTCGACTCTTCTTTCACAATTTCTTTTTTCTTCGGACGGGTTTCGATGTTTTGCATATCCATTTCCAAGAAACTTGATTGAATATTGATCATAGCTTTGATTCTTGCGACAAGTAATTTTTTTTCTTCGCGTAATTTCAGAACCGAATCACGGATAGAATCAGCTGTTTCTTTTGCCTTTTCAACTATCTGAGCAGATTTCAACTCCGCTTCTTTAATTATTAATGCAGTCTGTTTTTTTGCGGATTCAACTGTCCTACCGGTAGACTCAGTCTGGTTCAACATTGCCTGCTGCAGACTTTTTTCTATCCGTTTGTATTCTTTCAATTGATCTTCCTGCCGATCGAGATCAATTTTTAATTTTTCATTTTCATTCTGAAGTTTTTCGAATTCATCCGATAACCTTTCTAGGAAAGCCTTAACCTCATCACGATCAAAACCACGAACGGTTCGGTTGAATTCCTGACTCTTAATGCCAAACGGTGTGAACTTCATCTCTTACCGTATTTATTAATAATTTTTCTCACCAAAAATAGCTGTTCCAATTCTCAACATCGTAGCACCTTCTTCGATTGCCAAATCATAATCGTTAGTCATACCCATCGAAAGTTCTGTTAATCCGTATCCACGCTTATTAATTTTATCTTTGAGCTCTCTTAGCTTTATAAAACAATTTCTGATAATTTTCCAGTCTTCTGTGAATGTTGCCATCGTCATCAATCCGACCAAATTCAAATTTTGACTGTTCATGCAAAATTCAGATATCCGGAAAATCTCATCTTCGTTTTCAAGACCAAATTTGGTTTCCTCAGCCGAAGTCTTTATTTCTAAAAAAACATTTTGTTTTTTGTTAATCTGTTCGGCTTTCCTATTGATCTCTTCAGCTAATTTTATCGAATCGAGAGCGTGGATATATTCAGCCGCGTTTATAATATACTTAACCTTGTTCGTCTGAAGATGCCCTATGAAATGCCACCGAAAATCTCCGGTTATCAGTTCCGATTTACTCCGGAGTTCCTGGGCTTTGTTCTCCCCCAATTCCTTAATACCGGCTTTTAAGGCCTCAGCGATAGCCTCTATCGTCTGTGTCTTGCTGACCGCAATTAATCTAATTTCAGAAGGATTTCTTCCGCATTTAGCGCAGGTTTCGGCAATCTTTGCTTCAACTTTTTTAAGATTTTCTGAGACCATCTTCAAAAATTAGGGTGAAAATGTATCCTATTGGGTTATAAAAGTCAATGAATTATCCATCTAAATATAATGAAAAAGGGACTCTACTTTAGTCCCTTTCTCAAATAGATAATCACAGCAAGATTATAATCTTAATTTTTTCTAATAGTTCATTTACCTTTGTAAACGTCTTGTCTATGAGCGATTCGCAGAATGATTATTCTTTTTTCCGCCAGATCAACTTCATAGATGATCCTATAATCACCAACTCTCAAACGATAACCATCTCTATTATGAAGCTTCTTGAACTTTTGAGGAAAGGGATTATTTGATAAAATTTTTAAATGATGTAGTATTTTATCTATTACAGAATTAGGCAAATGAGTTAGTTTTCTTTCAACTTTTTTAGGAATTTGAACAATGAAAGTCATACTAAGCTTTAATTTTACGTTTCATTTTTTGGGTTTTTCTTTTCGAAATAAATTCTTCTAATGTAATAGAATTACCTGATTTCAAATCCACGTCGTTTTCTTTTTTAGCCTGATCATAACCTAACGCGCAATTTAATTCATCAATTTCCTCTATTAATTTCTCATAAATTTTCATGTCTAAAATTACTGCCGTTTTTTTACCATTATCGTCTATTACAAATTTCTTTTTTATCAGTTCAGTCATTGGTTTGCCTTATAATTTTTTTTTACTCTCGGTTAGAAGATAAGAAATTTTTTATTGTATTCTTCAGAATTATTACGGTAAACAAATTATCTATCTGAATGTAATGAAAAAGGGACTCTACATTAGTCCCTTTCTCACATTAATAATCGCTGTCTAATGGATATTTTATTAACTACACCCTGTAGTTGCACCGCATGTTGTGCACTTCAGGCATGTGCCGTTTCTCACCATTGTCATGCTCTGGCACTCAGGGCAAATATCACCCGTATAACCGCGCTCACGCGCTTTCATAACACTTTGGTGAAGAGTAACTGCTTTGGCTCTTTGATCTCTCTGTGTATCACCCTGTGATCTTTCAACATAATCTTTTGTGTTATCCAACTCAATCATTCTTTCACTTATTATCTCCTCACTTTCAAAATCGGGTTCAACAACAGAACGATGATCTATCTTTTTAATGATCTCTGCTTCTTCAACATGTGAAAGATCGTTTCTACCGAGGTATGTAACTGCGAGTTCTCTGAAGATATAATCAATAACTGAAGTTGCCATTTTAATTCTGCTATGCCCAGATACAACACCGCTCGGTTCGAATCGTGTGAAGACGAATGCATCTACAAACTCTTCTAACGGAACGCCGTGCTGCAGACCAAGCGATATTGAAATTGCAAAACAGTTTAACAAACTTCTGAAAGCAGCGCCTTCTTTGTGCATATCAATAAAAACTTCGCCTATCTGACCGTTATCATATTCACCGGTACGAACGTAAACCGTCTGACCATTGATCTTAACTTTTTGTGTGTAACCGGTTCTGCGGTCCGGTAATCTTCTTCTCTTAGCTATATATCTGTGAATAATTCTCTCTGCAATTTTTACGATATCATTCTCTTCCTTCTTCTCCATCAGGTCTTCAACTTCCTCGTCAGTCATAGTATTGAGCGGTTGAGAAAGTTTTGATCCGTCACGGTAAAGAGCGTTAGCCTTTGTTCCTAACTTCCATGATTGCAAGTAAGCATACTTAATATCATCTATCGATGCATTGTTTGGCAGATTGATAGTTTTCGATATCGCACCGGATATAAATGGCTGAGCAGCAGCCATCATGTTTATGTGAGCATCCGCTTTGATATAGCGTGAGCCCTTCTTACCGCATTTGTTCGCGCAGTCAAAAACAGGATAGTGTTCGTGTTTCAGGAATGGGGCCCCTTCAATCGTCATTGTTCCGCAAACGTAATCATTCGCCGATGCGATTTCTTCTTTCGAAAATCCCAGTTCGGTGAGAACATCAAAATTGAAATCGTTGATCTGTTCTTCCGTGAATCCAAGATTTATTTTTAAGAATTTATCACCCAGAGTATATTTATTGAATGCAAAACTTAATTCGAATACAGCCGGAAGAATTGTTTCCAGTTTGTTCAGCACTTCATCGTTGAATCCCTTTACTTTCAGAGATTCATGATTTACATGCGGACAACCGATCAGAGTGCCCGAACCTTTTGCGTATTTAATAATTTCCCGGCTTTGATCATCGTTGTATCCCAATCTCTTAAGGGCGGGGGGAATAGATTGATTAATAATTTTGAAATATCCGCCGCCTGCAAGTTTTTTGAATTTCACAAGAGCAAAGTCCGGTTCAATTCCAGTGGTATCGCAGTCCATCACGAGTCCAATCGTACCTGTTGGCGCAATCACCGTAACCTGTGCGTTTCGGAATCCATATTTTTCACCCAGGTCTAAAGCAATATCTGCATCTTCACGTGCCGCTTTTAATAAATCGGAAGGACAAAATTCAGGATTAATCCCAACAGGGAAAATTGACAATCCTTCATACTCTTCTTTTGGAACATTGTAAGCTGCACGTTTATGATTTCGGATTACCCTCAGCATGTGCTCTGCATTATCTTTATAACGGGGGAATGAACCGAGTTCTTTGGACATTTCGGAAGATGTGGCGTAAGATCTCATGTGCATAATGCCGGTTAGAGCGCCACAGATTGCGTATGCTTCTTTACTTTCATATGAAATGCCCTGACGCATCAGCAATGAACCGAGATTCGCGTAACCAAGACCGAGAGTTCTGTATTCATAACTTTTTTGTGCGATCTCTTTGCTGGGATATTGAGCCATCAGAACGCTGATCTCAAGAACAACTGTCCACAACCTTGTAGAATGACGGTATGCTTCAATATTAAATTCCTGTGAATCGTCATTATAAAATTTTACAAGGTTAAGTGATGCCAGATTACATGCTGTGTCATCGAGGAACATGTACTCACTGCAGGGATTTGATGCACGGATCGTTCCGTCTGCAAGACATGTATGCCATTCATTAATTGTTGTATCATACTGAAGTCCCGGATCAGCACTTGACCATGCAGCATATGCGATGTCATCCCAAAGATCTTTTGCCTGAAGTATTTTGCAGGCTTTTGCGGCCCGACCATCTTTCTTAGCTTTTTTCTTCTCTGTTCTCCAGTACAAATTCCAACTGCTGTCATTAATGACCGCCTGCATAAAATCATTTGTTACTCGAACCGAGTTATTTGAATTCTGACCTGATACGGTTAGATATGCTTCGGAATTCCAGTCTTCATTATAAACGGGAACATCAATCGAATGAAAACCTAGCTTAGCAAGTTTTATAACGCGATCAATATAGTTTTCAGGGACACTCATTTTTCTTGCTTCAAGTATTGCTCTGCGCAGTCTCAAGTTTGTTTTTTTATTGAAGCGTTCATTTTCCGGATGTTCATCATAACACGCTTTGATAATATTATTAAGATGAAAATTTAGAATCTTCGATCCGGCAACCAGTGCGGCAACCTTTTGTTCCTCTAAAACTTTCCAGTTGATATATTCCTCAATATCCGGATGATCAATATCAAGTGTTACCATTTTAGCTGCGCGGCGTGTTGTGCCGCCCGATTTAATTGCACCGGCTGAACGATCACCTATTTTTAAGAACGACATTAAACCGGAAGATTTTCCTCCACCACTTAATGGTTCATTAAGACCGCGTAGTTCGGAAAAGTTAGAACCTGTTCCAGAACCATATTTAAAAAGACGTGCTTCACGAACCCATAGATCCATGATACCACCCTCATTAACAAGATCATCTTTTACCGATTGAATAAAACATGCATGTGGTTGCGGATGAGTATAGGCATCTTCTGAAAATGTCAGTTGACCTGATTGATAATCAACATAGTAATGACCTTGTGAAGGCCCATTGACTCCGTATGCCCAATTTAAGCCTGTATTAAACCATTGAGGAGAATTTGGTGCTGCATATTGTGCAGCTAGCATATAAACATGTTCATCAAAAAATGCTTTTGCATCTTCCTCGGTATCAAAATATTTTGCTTTCCATCCCCAATAGGTCCATGTACCGGCAAGACGATAGAATACCTGACGAGCATCTGTCTCTGAGCCGTATCTTTCTTTCTCAGAAAGTTCCTCTAATTTTTTATCGGCGGCTGAAGGTTGAAGCCAAACCGGAACGCCTGCTTCCTCAACTTTATCTAAAAGTTTTGGAACACCTGCTTTGCGAAAATATTTCTGCGCTAGAACATCAGTCGCAACTTGCGACCAATCTTTGGGAACGTAAACGTCTTCCATCCTGAACACAACTGAACCATCCGGATTTTTTATCTCGGATGTTCGTTTAACAAATTCAATTGATTCGAGTGGGTCTTTTCCGGCCGAAGTGAAAAGACGATTAATCTTCATTCAAAACTCCTATATTGAAAAGCATTTCGAAAAACTTTATTTAGAAATTGTATTTGATTTTATTTGCTTGAAGAATTTTTCATCCCTCACCGAAGGTGAAACAACATAAGTAAAAAACTTTCTTTAAGCAATCAGTTGAATCAATATTTTTAAAATTGTGCAATTGATTTATATCTTATTTGTGTGCAAGTTAACTAATAATTGTTCTAAGAAAATATTGTTTTTTTGTTTTATTTTTTTATGGGCGATTTAGATCACAATTACTTAGAGGATTAAATGAAAATTGAACGTTCCGCAGGAATATTATTACACCCAACTTCCCTTCCCGGTAAATATGGAATTGGCGACCTAGGACCTAATGCATTCGGATTTATAGAATTTCTAAAAAATGCAGGTCAAACCTTATGGCAGGTATTCCCGCTTGGTCCAACGGGTTACGGCGATTCTCCTTATCAATGTTTCTCAGCATTTGCGGGAAATCCATTATTGATCAGCCCTGAATTATTGCATAAAGATGGTTTATTAAGCAATAGTGATTTACAAAACATACCAAATTTCAATCCTACACTAATTGATTTTGGAAATATTATTAATTACAAATACAAATTATTACGAAAGGCATACAAGAATTTTAAAAAGAAACAAATGCAATTTGATGATGAATGTGGCGACTTCTGTGAAAAAAATAATTATTGGTTAGATGATTATTCTCTGTTCATGGCGGCTAAACAATTTCATGGAGGTGTCTGCTGGACCGAATGGGATGATTCAATTGCCTTTAGAAAAAACATTCCCGAGTGGAAGAATAAATTAAAAGATGAAATTGAGTTTCAAAAATTTCAGCAATTTATTTTCGATCGGCAATGGACTGATGTTAGATTATTTGCAAACCAAAACGGAATTAGAATTATCGGTGATATACCCATTTTTATTGCCTATGACAGCGCTGATCTTTGGGCAAATAAAGAATTATTTACTGTGCGGGAGGACGGTTCATTAGAATTCGTAGCCGGTGTTCCGCCAGATTATTTTAGCGCAACAGGACAGCTATGGGGCAATCCGCTTTATAAATGGAAAGAAATGGAGAAAGATAATTTTGCTTGGTGGAAAAAAAGAATTTCTAAACTGCTTGAAATGGCTGATATCCTAAGAATAGATCATTTTCGTGGATTCGATGCGTACTGGGAGATTCCGGGCAATGCAACTACTGCAATAGAAGGACGCTGGGTAAAGGCACCTGGTGAACAACTATTTAATTCTATCAAGAAAGCATTGGGCGATCTTCCGATTATTGCAGAAGATCTTGGTGTGATTACAGATTCTGTTGAAGCACTTCGTGATAATTTTGATTTCCCCGGAATTAAAATACTCCAGTTTGGTTTGGGTGTTGAAGGTGATAAAAAATTCTTACCCCATAATCACATAAAGAATTGTGTTGTTCATACCGGATCACATGATAACGAAACAACCCGTGGATTTCTTGAATCGGAGAGAAATAAAAATTCCGGCATTTATGAGTGGACTAAAAAATATTTTAATTACAACGGCGACAATCTTGCATATGAATTGATCCGAGCGGCATATGCCTCTGTCTCCAATATTTGTGTGATACCTATGCAGGATATGCTTGATTTAGGAAATGAAGCTCGCATGAACCTTCCGGGAACACTTGGAGGTAATTGGACCTGGCGTTTTACTTGGGACCAAATTTCAGACGGATTGGCTGATCATTATAAAGAAATGTGTGTAATGTTTGAACGTCCGCCGTTAAAGAAAAATCAGAATGCAGATATTGATGTTGATGAGGAGTAGAAATTAACTTTCAGTGGTCGCAGATTTCTGCGACCACTGAATCAAAACTATTTTGCCAATTCCTGTTCAATCGCTTTTGTTATCTCTTCACTTTCCGGTTTTACTTTACTTCTAAAACGTGAGACAATGTTTCCATCTTTATCGATCAGAAATTTTTCGAAGTTCCATTTGACATCCCCCTTTTCAGTTGCATCGTTGTTGATGAGACGGGCATACAGATCTGATTTATTATCACCAAGTACTTTTACCTTATCAAAAAGCTTGAATGTGACATCATATTTTGTACTGCAAAATTCTTTGATCTCTTCGTTCGTACCTGGTTCCTGTCCTCCGAAATCGTTGCAGGGAAATGCGAGAATCTCAAATCCTTTCTCTTTGTATTTACTATAAATTGATTCCAGACCTGTATACTGAGTAGTATATCCGCATTTACTGGCAACGTTAACAATCAGTAAAACTTTTCCTTTGTAGTCGACAAGTTTCACCTCTTTCCCATCCATATCTTTTACAGCTAAATCTTTTACATTGGTATTCATTTTATCTCCGTCCATTGTTGCAGAAAATGTAATTGAAGCAAATGCTGCGACTATTACAAACAGATAAAATCTTATGCTGCGCATAGTATTCCTTTCTTTGTTTAATTGTAAAACGGAAATCGAAGTGTATTAGTTCAAATTGGAGGGGGATTTTACGAATTAAGAGTAAGGGCAGATTAACATCTGCCCTTCATTAAAACAAATATTAATCTGCTGCCAGGCATGCAATAGCGGCTGTGTTTACAATGTCATCTACGCTGCAGCCACGGCTTAAATCATAGAATGGTTTCTTTAATCCCTGGCTGATAGGGCCCACAGCTTCAGCGCCACCCAAACGCTGAGCAATTTTATAACCAATATTGCCTGCATTGAGATCCGGAAATACTAATACATTTGCTCTTCCGGCAACTTTGCTTTCCGGTGCTTTTTTCTTACCGATCCCGGCAACAATTGCCGCATCGAATTGTAACTCACCATCTACATTTAAATCGGGTCTTTTTTCTTGGACTATCTTTGTCGCTTCACGAACTTTATCAATCAATTCATGTTCGGCGCTTCCTTTTGTTGAGAACGAAAGCATTGCAATGTACGGTTCTTCACCGGTAAGTTTTTTATGATTATCTGCCGTAGAGATCGCAATATCAGCGAGTTGTTTCGCATCAGGATTTGGATTCACGGCACAATCTGCAAAACTATAAACAGTATTTGGGAAAACCATCAAGAAGAAACTGGAGACAATTGAGATTCTCTCTTTCATACCAACGCAAAAAATTGACGCACGCATAACATCTGCGGTAGTTGCAAATGAACCGGAGACGCTCCCATCTGCCATTCCTTGACTAACCATCATCCCGCCGAAAAAAATATCACGGCGCATAGTTTCTCGTGCTTGTTCAATTGTAACACCCTTGTGTTTACGCAGATTGAAAAAATAATTTGTAAAGTCGCTAAGTTTATCACTCTTGTCAGGATCAATTATTCTGATCCCTTGAAGATCGACTCCGATTTTCTTTGTATCGCTTCTTATTTTCTCCTCGTTACCCAAAGTAATAATTGATGCAATTTTTTGCTTCGTTAATACCTCAGCGGCTTTCAAAACTCTTTCATCGTGAGACTCAGGAAGCACAATAGTCTTTTTCCTTTGAGAAGCTTTTGCTCTGATCTGATTCAGTAATTCAATTTCTGCCATTATAATATTCCGAGATTGTTAAAAAAGTCAGTACAAATATAGGGAATTCCCGAAAAGCAGATTATCAAAATTTTTTGAGTTCTTTGCGATTCAAATTGAATTTTTCATATGAAATAGGAATATTGAATAGGAGATAAAAATGAATAAGCAGATTATGCCTCTTAATGAGTATCAACTTAAAATTGGTAAAAGATTTTTCTTAATCTTGCTCTCTATTTGTGTTCTTGCTTTTATCTCCTTTATATTAGCCGATATACTGGCAATGCTGGCGGTTTCTATCCTTGTATCGCTAATCTTTAATCCTATAGTCGATTTCCTTGAACGGCGATTATTAAGCAGACTCCTCTCAGTCCTTATTGTTTTTTTGATCTTTGGACTCCTTATAGCGGCATCCGTTTCATTTTTACTTCCAAGGATTGTGAATCAGTTCAATAACTTATCAAGTACTCTTACTCAAGAAAATTTGCAATTGTTCTTCCAGCAGATGGAAAGATCTTTGAAATCTGCATTCCCGTTTTTAAATTCGATTGATCTTGTAGATAAATTTACAAGTTTTTCACAAGAGGTAATATTCAGCTGGGGCAATAATCTAAGTAACATAGTATATAGCATCGTTACCATAATCTCGGTTCTAGTAATTGTCCCGTTTATGACTTTCTTTTTACTTAAGGATAATAAACAACTGGTGCGCAGCATTATAAACATAATGCCGAATAAGTATTTCGAAGTTTCTTACTCGGTCATAAATAAAATCGGAACTCAGCTTGGAAGATTTGTCAGGGGCTGGATACTTGACGCTTTTCTTGTTGGTCTTTTGAGCGGTATCGGTTTATCAATACTGGGGATTAATAACGCCGTATCTATTGGTTTTGTTGCCGGCATTGGCCATCTCATTCCCTACTTCGGTCCAATCATCGGCGGAGTTCCTGCAATCATAATTTCACTCATACAGTTTGGAAACTTTTCAATGCTTCCAAGCATTCTTGTTATGTTTCTCTGTGTTTACACTATCGATAACGGTTTTATTCAACCAAATGTTTTTTCCAAAGCAACAGACATTCATCCGCTCGGTATTATTATTCTGATTGTCGCTGGTAGCCAGATACTCGGTGTGCTGGGAATGCTGCTAGCTGTACCAACTGCCACGGTTCTTAAAACAGCTTCCCGTGAAATTTATCTTGGCTACAGAAATTATAAGATTATTCGTTCCTGATCGCCTTCACCTCCATTTATAATCGTTTCAATTGAATCTCATTCTTTCTTTGAATAGTTTACTTCAAATTTTTTAAGGACATTGTGCAAATTCAATTTATTGGCGCAGCGCGTACCGTTACTGGTTCTTTACATCTAATTGAAACTAAACAAGCCAAATTTCTTCTTGATTGCGGTCTTTATCAGGGTAAACGAAAAGAAGCATTTGAATTGAACCGATCATTTGATTACTTCAATCCGAAATCGATTGATTTTGTCATTCTGTCACATGCGCATATTGATCACGCGGGAAATCTTCCCTCGTTGGTTAAGAAAGGATTTACCGGAAAAATTTTCTCAACATTTGCAACACGTGATCTTTCTGTAGTCATGTTGCAGGACAGTGCTCATATTCAGGAAAAAGATGTTGAGTTCGTCAACAAGAGACGTAAGAGACAAGGTAAGAATCTGTTTGAACCACTCTATACCCAGGAAGATGCTTTAAAAACTCTGAAGCAATTTGTTGGAATAAATTATCATCAATCATTCGAAGTGGCACCGGGTATTACACTTACATTTTACGATGCCGGTCATATTCTTGGTTCATCTATTGTCCACCTTGTGATTAATGAAGATGGAAAGATTTACAACTTTGCTTTCTCCGGAGATCTTGGAAGACCCAATTTACCAATACTCAAGGATCCGGAAAGAATTCCGAATGTAGATTATTTTATTTGCGAGAGTACTTATGGCGGAAGAACACACGAAAATCCTTTGAACACCGAAGAGATCCTTACAGGCATTCTTAATAAAGCGTTCACAACTAAATCGAAAATTATAATTCCGGCATTCAGTGTGGGAAGAACGCAAGAAATAGTTTATGCTCTGCATAGAATTTTCGAGAAAAAAATGGCTCAGGTCATACCCGTTTATGTTGACAGTCCCCTTGCAGTAAATGCAACAGATGTCTTCAGGCTTCATCCGGAATGTTTTGATACCGAGACAATGGAATTTTTACTTAAGCACGAAGACCCGCTTGGTTTCAACCGTCTAACATATATTACAAGCGCCGACGAATCCAAAAAACTTAACAGTGTTGATGGTCCTTGTATAATCATTTCAAGCAGCGGCATGTGTGAAGCCGGACGAATCCTTCATCATCTTGCTAACAATATCGAAAATCCAAATAACATTATCCTGATGGTAGGTTATTCTGCTGAAAATACTCTTGGTAGAAAACTCATCGATGGCGAGAAAATAGTTAATATCTTCGGTGAAGAATATCAAGTTGAAGCTGAAGTGATATTGATGCAGTCATTCAGTGCTCATGCCGACGAAAACGAGCTGCTGGCTTATGCATCACATCTCGATAAAAATCAGATGCGGCAAATTTTTCTTGTTCATGGCGAGATAGATCAGCAAGAGATTTTCCAAAAGCATCTGCAAACAATTGGTTTCAAAAATATTTCAATCCCTAATCGCGGTGATGAGGTTATTTTATAAGTACTCAATAGTTTTGACTCTTTCTGTACTGAGTTGGAGCTGCAGCAGAGATAAAATCGCAGATCCTGCAGATGATTCTATTCCGCCGGTAACACCCAGCGATTTAAATGTATTCGCAGCTTTTGATGGACAGATTGGTATCGAATGGAAGAAGAATAATGAATCAAATCTGAAAGGATACTTTATTTACAGAAGCATTAATAAACCTGAGAATTATAAGAAAATTTCAATCGCTGATAAAAATTATTTTATCGATGATTCGCTTTACTATGATTCGACTTACTATTATAAGGTAAGCGCTGTAAACCGGAATAACATGGAAAGTCCTTTGACGGTATCTGTTTCCGCTCAGCCTAAAAATATATATAGCCCCCCGGCTCCAAATAGAATTATTATTAATGCCCGTAATTGGGAAAACTCTATCGGAATAAATTTAACGTGGAATCCTTCGGTGGATTCCGATGTGCTAGGTTATAAAATTTACCGCAGTATTACTTCAGGATTTGAGGCCGACTCGCTTCACTACTTAGATTTTACCGATCACTTTTCCTATTTTGATACCAGACAGTTACTTCAATTGACAAAGTACCACTATAAAATTGTAGCCGTTGACAGAGGTGGATTGAAAAGTCCTGCAACATCGGAAGTATCTGATCTCATACTTAATTCACCGAGATTAATTTATCCGGCGAGTAATTCAACTATTAATTCATTAACTGAATTTCGTTTTCTTGCGGTATCAAAACCCGCTGCCTATAAGCTGGTAATTTTTTCCAATGAAATATTTGGTATTGTCCAGGAGATAAATTTCTCATCTGATAAGGTTAATGAGGAGATAAAAGTAGATGTTACCGGATTGTATCTCACTCCATTCAGAACATATTTTTGGCGTGTTTATACTTATACGGCCAGCGATACCAATCCCAACAGCTATAGTAATTTCTCCGCATTCACTTATTACAGTTCCAACCGAGAATAATTTTTGAAACCAGTCCTCAAAATATTTTTTCTACTCTGCGTAATGTCGATAACTATTTCTGCGCAGTTTGGAAAGGATAGTATGAATTTTTCGACACTGAGTTTCAGCGAGAGACAGCTGATAAACAGTTTCGATAAACAGCTTAATACTTACAGTCTGAATACACTCGCCAAATATTTCCTGAATTCGGATAAATTATTTTTTGGAGTCCGGCAAAATTTTAATTCTACAGTAGTGAAATCCTCAATTACAAATGTAAAGGATGAACAGTTTTTGTGGGCAATTGGTCAGTACGAATTTTCGGACAAACTCAGACTCGGTCTTCTTTTCAACAATAATTTTTATACAGACGACCGTCAAACAGCAATCAACAAAGCGTCACTTCTTACTACATCATTGTATGCAAAATTTTTACCTCATCAAAAGATTGAGATAACACCGTACGGCGGATTTTCTCAAAACAATCAGATTGGGACTAAAGATAAAGGATATATCTACGGCACCGAGGCATCAATCGATAAATTCAGTCTTGGAGATTTCGAATTAACTTCTTTGATGAAATTTCAGAACGAGGATATTTCTCCACGTAAAAATACACTTCGCTTGTTAAACTTTGATATCAACAGTTCTTTTGAGGAAAGTTTTAACAACACTGTTTCTGCCTACTATTCCGAGCAAAAGAAAGATTTTTATTTTGTAGCCGATCCGTTAACTGCTGCGGAATTTAATATCACAAACAATATCCAAAGCAGAACAGAATCGAATTACTATCTTCAGGATAGAATCAGGTTCGCACAGGCTAACTCACCTTTATCCGTCGATATGAGTGGGCGGGTCGGCTGGAGAGAAATTAACAGAAACACACGTTTCATTTCTTTATCAAACGTAGCAAACACAAACTATGATACACGCATTGCAGAATTCAGGTTGGACTTTTCTACCATTGCCGATTACACCACTCAGGATTTCAATCTTTCATTACGCTTTTCATATTCAGAAAAAGATGAGAAGCATCAACCCAACAGCTCAGATGCGTTCAACAACATTGTACTTGCAGAACGCGAGAGATTAGAACTCCAAAAGAACAATACTTCGCAGTTAGCAAACATATCCATTTTAAGCAGTTTCAAAATTTCAGACAGAGACCGTATAACCTTCAGCATTTTCCACCGGAAATTAAAATATGATACACCGAGCGACCTGAACTTTGATGACCGCGATGAACTGCTTTCAATAGGAAGGATATTATATGAAAAGTCATTCAATCCATTCTTTAAAATATTTCTGAATATCGAAGGGAACTTAAACAAAACTGTTTACATTTTTTCAGAGAGAAGTTCGAATAACAACTTAAGAAGGATAATAAAATTTTCATCCGGCGGAACATTTACAACGGGAAGATTCACTTCCTCAAACTCTGCAGAAGTCTCCGCAAACTATACAGTCTTCGATTATGAAGAGCTCAATCCAAACTTCAGGAGTTATTCATTCAGACAACTGGTTTTAAGGGATTCATCCAATTACCGGTTTAGCAGAACATTTCGTTTTTTCGTTGCCGGATATATGAAGCTTTCCGAACAGGGTGATTTTAGATGGACGGGTTTTTCCAATAAACCGTCACGCTATTTGGACGAACAATATGCCGAACCAAAAATTTTTTATGATTACCGTTCGTTAAGTTTTGGCATCGGCGTTAGATACTTTTCTCTTTCAACATTCAATTTCAGCAGCAATCTTGAAAAGATTTTAGCCTCAGCTTATACAAGCATTGGACCGGTCTCTGAGATTAGTTATGTTGTTGATGAGAGAATTAATCTGAAATTTTACGGATGGTATGAATTCATAAAAACCGAAGATAATTTTAAAAGAGAGATGGCCAATTTGAGTATCAAGGTCAATTATCGGTTTTGAAAAATATCACAGGACGATGAATTGCTATTGCACGAATGAGTAACTAGTTATATTTTTAATCACCTTTGAAAAAATATTATTTACGGAGATGATTTGCCGGACAAAATATATGAAAGAGAAATCGCCAGTGACCCCGAACTGCTGCCTGAATTGGAAGAGTTTATCGTGGAATTGGCGAAACAATCAAATCTGCGGAATGATAAACTCAACAGTTTGGCTCTCTCCTTTTCTGAAGCCGCCTCAAATTGTGTGGTCCACGGTAACAAAATGGACAAGAATAAAAAAGTAAAGATCACAGTTCATGTTAATGAAAATAAAATAATAGTGATCATAAAGGATGAAGGAAAAGGATTTAATATTAATACGGTCCCTGACCCGACAAAACCGGAGAATATTCTGAAGGACAGCGGCCGAGGTATCCACATCATGCGCTCATTCCTCGATGATCTCAGGTATAATTTTACACCGACTGGCACAGAGACCATCCTGGAAATCAGTCTGGATTGAATTTTACACACACTTACATCTCAAAATTGCCTTATGAAAAGTGCGTTCATTCCTCTATATTCGGGATGGAAAACAATTAACAATTAATTTATGGAGGTAATATGGCCCGTACTAAAATTGCATTAATCGGTGGTGGACAAATAGGCGGAGTATTGGTTCAACTAATTGCACAGAAAAAGCTTGGCGATGTTGTTCTTTATGATATAGTAGAGGATTTACCACAAGGCAAAACTCTTGACATAGCCGAAGCCTCAAGAGTGGATATGTTCGATGTAAATCTTAAAGGAACAAATAATTATCAGGATATTAAAGATGCGGATCTGGTAATTATAACTGCCGGCTTACCGCGTAAACCCGGTATGAGCCGTGACGACCTTCTTGTAACAAACGCAAAAATAATGCAGACGGTCGCAGAGAATGTAAAACTTTACGCTCCCAATTCAATCGTTATTGTGATCTCTAATCCTCTTGATGCAATGGTAACGCTATTTCAAAAAATTACCGGATTCCCGACCAACCGTGTTATCGGACAGGCCGGCGTTCTCGATTCATCACGCTTTGCAACATTTATTGCATGGGAACTCGGGGTTTCGGTTAAAGATGTAAACGCATTGGTACTCGGCGGTCACGGCGATACAATGGTTCCTATAGTTCGTTACGCAAATGTAAATGGAATTCCAGTTATGGAATTGCTCGAAAGAAAGTACAATGATAAAACCAAAGCAAAAGAAGTTATGGATGCGATGGTGAACAGAACTAAATTAGCCGGCGGTGAAGTTATTAAACTTTTAAAAACCGGTTCGGCATTTTATTCCCCTGCTTCATCGGCAATCGCTATGGCAGAAGCAATTCTGCTTGACGAAAAGAGGATTCTACCAACCTGTGCATACCTGAACGGTGAATTTGGAATCAAAGGTTATTATGTTGGGGTTCCGGCTGTGCTTGGTGCTAACGGTGCTGAAAGTGTGATTGAGTTTGCACTTGATGCAGAGGAGAAAACAGCTTTAGACAATTCAGTTAACGCAGTTAAAGGATTGGTTGAGGATATGACGAGACTTGGATTCTGATAATTCAAAATAAGCCGAAAAAAAGGCGACCCTAAGCGGATTGCCTTTTTTTATAATGCTTACTTACTATACCGACATTTGTCGCCTGGTTTTTTTAACTTGTTTTGTTTTTACTCCCGGATTCAGGTCTTTGTATAACTTAATATATTCCTTCACAACTTTCATCGATCTTCCTGTAATTTCTTTTATCGTGTAATAACTCTTTAATCGCTGTTTCGTCCATTCCGACAACTCTTTTTTTCCCCTTTATGCTTTTTCCTCTCTGTTCATCCAGCTTTTTATACTTTATAATGATCGACTAATTAACCAGTCACAAAATCAAGGTTCAGTTCCTGTCGGAAAGCCAGGGCAGTCTTTCTGAAAAAGTTATCGTAAAAAATATGTTAAGATTGGCAGTAACTTTCTTGCTTTATAAAACTATTCTTTCCCATCCTGATTATTTTATAAAATCGAAGGAAATTGAGGAGATTATTTTTTTATGTAAGCATTCAACCCGATTATCACATTCTTACCCTCAACGAGACATTGAGTAGTCATGTTTCCATGTGTGGTAGCGACCACTAAAGTTTTCCCGGATGCACTTGGTGTTGGTTCCTGCAATTCAATGCTGATAATGAATTTTCCATTTTCAATTTTAACATCCATTCTATTTTCTCCTTATATAAAATTAAATTGCGTTTTTACAAAACCTCTACATGATAAAATACGGATTTGATTTTGAATTATGTCCCTTATCAATTTGCAGTGTAGATTCATACCCCAAAGAGATCCTCTTCTGAGTCAATCTTAAGGATCGTCTGAGGGACAAATCAAAAAGGATTTTTACATCCGCCACAGATAAGACATTTTGAAGAAAAAACCACGCTGTGACTGCAGAAAATTTTCATTATCAACATATCTATTTTCATGTTCATTCCAGGCAGTCCTCAAGTAGAGAGAACCATAACCAAGATGAATCACCGTCCCGGGTACATATGTAAATGAAACTAAAAGATCAGTGAGAAATTGTCTTTTGTATTTATTGTATTCAATAACCCCGCGTAAGAAGAGATACTTATTAAACTGATATGTAAGCCTTTCCCTTAATATTGGATATTCATAAATCAATTGAGAATCAGAATCGCGGTAGAAATTAGAGAAAATAAAACTCGTTGAGGATTCTATGTTTTCACCGGCCTGTAATGTCATATTAACGGTTGCACGGTTACTGTAACCCTGATACGGAGCTTGGGAATAATATATCGCATTTGCTCTTCTATAAATTAATGTAAAGGATAGTTCTTTGATCAACTGTCCGCCAAGAAAAATTTGTGTTCCCCCTGTCTTGAACTTTTCACCAGCGAAAATTTCTGTAGAATATGAATGCTTTATCTTTGCTGAAAGGGCCCCCAGAAAGAATACCTGAGCAGATAGATGATTAAAAGTTTCCCACTGCCCACTCGGTTTATCTTGAGTTTGAGCAGAAAACAATTCTGTGTCAATTCTTTGCAGAGTCTCGGATTGGGGATAGAACTTTGGCCGAAGCAAACCGGTAAAATATAACACTCCGGTTCGTGTAATATATCCGGTTTCGGTATTGAAGTTCTCGGAAATTTCTTTTGACGTTAGATCAATATATAAATTTCTCGTATCGTAATTATAACGCAAACCAAAAGTATGCCCGGTGAGTTGATCTGAATTAGTGCGCAACTTCGTGCTCGAGAATAGACCGTTCCATTCAATAGTACTTCCCTCGGAAATCCGCACCATTCCATCTATTCCAGCTACACGGTTAAAATGATCCTTCATCTCTCTGCCGGTAAATATTCCTCCAACATAACCATCATCATTGAAAGCCCGTTTGTACCTGATAACCGGAACATGTGCATAATCGCCATTCAATTGAGATTCCTCGAATGGCAATTCATCTGCAGCATACATTGATGCAATCGTATTTTTTGTCCACAATTTTCCAGAGAGTTTCACTCCGGTTAATGGATTTACAATAGTCCTAGTGTGAACAAAAGAACGAATAGGGTCTATTTCTGATGATTGGGTTGCCGCGATATTATAAATTTCACTTCCTTCCTGGAAGAATGGTCTTTTCTCAGGATAATAAAGAGCGGATCGAAGATTAACATCAACCTGTCCGGCGTCAGCTTCTATCTGACTGAAATCCGGATTGTAAGTTCCATCAAGTATAAGATCGGAAGTAATTCCATATTTGGTGGTAAGACTAAATTCACCCTTATCCTGATTCTTTTCCAGCGTTCCGGAATTGAGTTTATATTTTTGACTATATGTAAATGCCGGAAGAAGTTCAAATAGTGTGTAATGTTTTAGACCGCTGTAAACTAATGGAGTCATTTGGGTGAGGAATGCCATACCTTTCGCAGGGTCCAATTCAGGATAAGAATCATGTTCAATTCTTCTGCTGATATATCGCTCAAAGTAGATCGACATAACAGTTGGATCACTCTTTGAGTAGCGGATACTTTTCAGCGGTATCTGAATCTCCACAGTATACCCATCCGGAACTAAATTCCCTGCACTGTACCAGACAAAATCTGCACTGAAATCTTCAATTCCCGCAGAAAAGCGACTGTCAGTCTGTGTCCCAAATGGATTTACGTAAAAAGCATATAATGATTGATGATCATTGAATGAATCGAGGTTGATGCACACCCAGTCATCGGCTCTTATATTATCTCTGCTGCCAATGCTCGATTTAATTTTCTCAGGTTCTTTATCGAAGCAGTAATAAGCGAAATAGAGATTCTCATTATCATATGCGGCATAAGCAATTGTCTTTTCGGATCCGTCTTTTCCAAAATCTGGGGCAAATGATTTAAATCCGGATATAGGAATAGCCTCTTTCCAAACCTTGTCATCTAATTTACCGTCAATTAAAGGAGGAGTTGTAGTCTTGATGGGTTTATGTTGTTCATTTGAATAGGAGGCCGAATGGAGGAAAAAGAAAACAAACAGGAAAAATAATTTAACCATTTTAATACAATCTCCTTTCAACGTCCATCTATAAAATATTTTTGTTTCAATTGAATATCCTTTCCGGAAATTTTATTTATCGCCATATTCTGATAATTCAAAATTAAGTTACCTTCAACTGTTTTCCAAAAGAATCAGATGATTTTATTACCAATGATCAAATCGGAAATTAATTTGAACAAAAATTATCAATTTCTCCACTCAGGACTTTTTGCTGTTTTTTTCGGTTTGAACAAACCTTCCGGAACCGAACCAATGAAACAGATTTCCAGCACTTCCTTATCTGCGGGACTTAATGAATTTATAGATCTTGTATCAAGAATTTTATTGTGTTTGATTGTGAAGAGATAATCCCCTATAAATTCCAAATCCTCTTCTGTTGTCATCCAGTTATATTTATCAAATTTTGAAAGATTAACCGGATTTGAGTAGCTGCGCAAAGATTTATCTCCAAGAGTATTAAAATAGAAATCGAAATAGCTCATCACCAATTCCCGGATAGAACGATACACGGGCTCACGAAACCGTAAAGTTGTAGTATTCGATTTTGCTACAGCTCCAAACAGATTATTTTGTTTGAAAACAGCAATCACATGGTCATCATCGTTATATGCCATTAAATCGACTATCAAAGCTTTATGCCCGAGCATTCTTAGGACGGCAGCTGCGAATAAAGCTCCTTCAAAACAATTGGCCATCTGTTTATGAAAGACGAGCCGCGGCGATCGGGTTACATAATCCGGATTATATTTTATGCTATTCAGGAAAAGCTGAATATCGAAAGGTGATTTAAATTGTTTGAAAAATTTCTTTTCCTCTCTGCTCATTTCTTTATAATAATCCGAGGATAGTTCCTTCAATTTCTTTTCCTTCTATGTTTGTATGCAACAATTTCTAAACCATGAGTTGTAAGAAGGTTCAAATAATATTTCCGATAGCTGATTGATCGGGCAAAAGCAAACAGCACTGCAAGACCATCAACCATGTAAATGACTATATCATCTATAAATTTAGAGACCGTAACATTTTTTTCGGTACATTTCATCGTCGGCTTTAATTATACCTTCATTTATCTCTGATATAAAGCTAAGAAATTTTACCAAACAATATTTATATATCATTAAGGAGTTCGATGAATATCATTAACGAGAATGTGTTATTGATGTTTCCCCTCTTTGAAGTAATAATCTCATCTCTCACGATTTTGGTTTTTGCTCGTTTTAATCATAATTTAGTACCAAAGATTTAAGAAGCTGCGTAAATGAGGTGCCCTTGAGGTCGTTCTCTGTTTTCCATTCTCTTCAAAAGCTTGCCAAAACTTGAAAGCATTATCATTCCTGTTTTCAAATTAATCTTGATAGTAACTGTAGCAATTTATTAATAATGGAGTATTTGTGGCTGATATAAGAAACATTGCCATCATCGCACACGTTGATCATGGTAAGACAACATTAGTAGATCAAATTTTAAAACAATGCAGTGTTTTCAGAAAAAATCAAGTAGTACGCGAGAGGTTTTTAGATTCAAATGATCTTGAAAGAGAACGCGGAATTACAATCCTTGCAAAGAATATTAGTATTCCTTACAAGAATTTTAAAATCAATTTGATAGACACACCCGGGCATGCGGATTTTGGCGGCGAAGTGGAACGTGTACTTAAGATGGCTGACGGTGTTCTTCTTCTTGTTGATGCGTTTGAAGGACCAATGCCTCAAACACGTTTCGTACTTGAAAAAGCATTGGCACTTCATCTCAAACCGATTATTGTAATTAATAAAATAGATCGCCCCGATAACAGACCTGAAGAAGTTCTTGACGAAATTTATGATCTGTTCATCGATTTGGATGCGCATGAAGACCAGCTTGATTTTCCGGTTATCTATGCAAGCGGACGCGAAGGATGGGCAATAAAGGAACTAACCGACAGCCGAGAGAATATTAATCCCCTTCTTGATTCAATCATTAATGATCTTCCCGCTCCGCCGGTGCTTGATGGCACCACTCAAATTCAGGTTACTTCGCTTGATTATAGTGATTATGTAGGAAGAATTGGAATCGGAAGAGTATTCCGCGGAACATTACAAAGGACTGAAAAATTATCCATCATTAAAAGAGATGGTTCAATAAAGGAAACATTGCCTAAACAATTATTTATCTTTGATGGATTAGCCAGGGTTGAGGTTGATGAGGTTCAATGCGGTGACATTTGCGCCATAGTTGGTATTGAAGGGATAGATATTGGCGATACAATTTGTGATGCGACAAATCCTGAACCGCTGGAGATTATTTCCATCGATGAGCCTACAATCAGCATGACATTCACAGTTAATAACTCACCGTTTTACGGAAGAGAAGGAAAATATGTTACCTCACGACAATTAAGAGACAGACTCTACAAAGAATTAGAACATAATGTGGCTATGAAAGTTCAGGATACCCCCTCTCCCGATTCCTACAAAGTATCAGGCAGAGGAATTTTGCATTTATCTATTTTAATAGAAAATATGCGCCGCGAAGGCTACGAACTACAAATACGCGAACCAAAGGTTATCTACAAAGAGATTAACGGAAAGAAAGCCGAACCAATAGAAGTCCTTGTTGTTGATGTGCCGACTGAATCAGCTGGTAAAGTGATTGAACTTGTAGGACAAAGACGAGGCGAGATGATCAAGATGGAAAACAAAGGCAACCTGCAGAAATTGGAATTCCATATCCCGACCAGGGGAATCGTTGGACTTCGTACAAAAGTGCTGACTGCTACTTCCGGTGAAGGAATAATGCATCACAGATTTTTTCAATACGAGTATTTCAAAGGTGCCATCAACAAAGTAACAAACGGCGTTATCATTTCGATGGAAGAGGGTCCTTCAACCGCATATTCAATTGATGCTTTGCAGGATAGGGGTAAATTTTTTATTGATCCGGGTGATGTGGTTTATAAAGGTCAGATCATTGGTGAGCATACAAAAGAAAATGACATCGAAGTGAACATTCAGAAAGGGAAGAAATTATCGAACATGCGTGCCTCCGGGTCAGATAAGGCAGTTAAGATTATCCCTGCAATAAAATTTTCTTTGGAAGAAGCTTTGGAGTATATTCAAGACGACGAATTGGTAGAAGTGACTCCTAAGTCAATTAGACTGAGAAAATTGCATCTGGATACAAATGACAGAAAAAGATATAATCTGGGAAAAACAGTTTGATTTCTCATTATAGTAGTATAAATTAAGCACAACAAATTCTTACTGCAGTTAGTAAGAATATATTAACATCAAAAGGAGAGCAGTACAGTATGGAAAAAGGAACAGTAAAATGGTTCAACGACAAAAAAGGTTTTGGTTTCATCACACCTGAATCTGGACCAGACGTTTTTGTTCATCATTCAGCAATTCAATCCGAAGGTTTCAAAACTCTTGCAGAGGGCGACAAAGTTGAGTTTGAAATTGTTAACGGCGCCAAAGGACCTGGAGCAGCAAACGTAAAGAAAATATAATGTAGTTTTATACTTTAGCTTTTTCGTTGCGAAAAGCAGACAAATTTTTGTCTGCTTTTTTTATTTTAAAAATATTGACATCCAAAATTGATAAAAGTAATTTGCCATCAATCATCTTCCCTTTTAAAAATACTTTGGAAATTGAGAATGAACAAAACCGACGGATTAAAAAGAAATGATTTTCTAACTCAAGTTGGCCGCATGTATTCGAAAACTGTTAAAACAGTTAATAATTCTATCTTTTGTTTTATTAACACCTGGATTAATCGAGGTGTTAATAGAAAAGTCGGTTTATTAAATCAAGCAGTCAACTTGAGTTCTAAGATAAATACTAATGAGAGTCTGACTTACTCTCATTAAAATGTTTTATTGAATTAATCATAGAACAGTTTACAAATGAAAAAATATCGGAAGAAATCACCGGAAGAGGTAATAAAATTAGTCACAACAGAAATTATTACCCGCGCAATTAAACTAGGCAACAAAAAAAACCGCACAATATTTATCAGTAAAACTTCCGGCGGGAAAGGAACAGATGTTCGGACACTGGATCCCCGTACAGATGGAGGGAAGCTTAACTTAGAAAAATTTTTCACTCCTATCAGAAGACACTATACTTTTTCCGGTTTTGGGATCTCATGAAGAATCTAATGCGATCAACTGGAGAGTAGTTAATCTCCCATTTTTTCGCAGAATCCTCCTTGTGTTTCAGGTCGCCGTTTCATTCTTCTTGAAAGGTACATCAATTAAAAATAGACTATATCGCTGGATGGGTGCCCACATTGGTAAGGGCGCAGAGATTATGCAAATGGTTTGGCTGGATCATTTCCGGCCGGAGTTAATTTTTATCGGCGATAATACTTTACTCGGTGCCTTCACCCAACTTACTGTTCATGCTTATGAAGGTTCCGGAAAATTCAGATATGGGATTATCGAGATTGGTAATAATTGTCTTCTGGGTGCTGGAACGGGAATGGGTCCAATTCAAATTGAGGACAATGTTAGAACTTTACCCGGCACTACACTTTCACCATATTTTTCAAGAGTAAAATCAGGTTCAATAATAGGATGGAACCCGCCAAATGTTAAAGAACTAAAATCGACAGATGACCAAACTGAAATTCCCGAAATTTGAGTATAGGCAAATATAGGTTTATCGATACGCCCCACATGAAGAGCCGCGGGGTTATTGACAATTTCTGCATGAGAATAAACAGCGGAATGAAAAACAATTGATAGAAGTAATTAACTTTTAATAATCAATTTGAATTCCATTAAAGCATTGTTTCTCGATTCGATCTTTTGAAATAAAATCAAGAAAATGTTTAGTTTTGAATTCGGAGAATGACAGCGGTATAAAAATTTAGGGATAAAATTACTCTAAGGGATTGAAACCAATATCCTACTTTTGAGGATCTACTATTCACTTATTATCTTTTTAAGTCTCTCAAGTTCTTCCCACCTCTCGAATAATTTGTGAACAAGTGACTTTGCTTTTTCAAGTTGCTCGGAAAGTTCCTTTGTTTGAGTTGCATATTTTTCATAAAAATCGTGTGAAGAGAAGATGCTTTCTATCCTTTCCACTTCCGATTCGGCTTTAAGAATATCTTCCTCAATGGTTTCAAGTTCTTTGGCTTCTTTCCATGTAAGCTTTTTTAATTTTGGTTCAGACCGAACAACCTCTTTTTTCTCTTTAGATTCCATAGTAACATTATTTTTAAGACGTGTTTTTCTTTTCTCGATGTAGTAATCGTAATTACCTTCGCTGAAATAGATTTTTCCGTCCCCTTCAAAAGCAAGTATGCCGTTACAAATACGATTGAGAAAATATCTATCATGACTGACAACCACCACACAACCATCAAATGCAATAAGAGCTTCCTCAAGCACACGTAATGTCGGAAGATCAAGATCGTTTGTTGGCTCATCAAGAAGTAAAAAGTTGCCGCCGTTCTTTAAAATTCTTGCAAGAGTCAATCTGCTCTTCTCTCCGCCGGATAATCTTCCGACCAAAGTGTTAATACGTTCATCTTCAAAAAGAAATCGCCGCAGATAAGTCCAAACACTAATTTCACTTTTACCAAACTTAATTGATTCGCTTCCTTCGCCAATTGCTTTGATAACTGTGTCCTCGTCATTAAGTAGAAGACGCGCTTGATCGATATAGTTGAATTCGGTTTTTTCTCCGAGATCAATCTTGCCGGAAGTCGGCTGAATATTTCCGAGAATCATTTTAAGGAGAGTAGTCTTACCCACACCGTTCTTTCCAACAATTCCAAGTTTTCTACCCGGTTCGAAACTGAAAATCAGTCCTTCGAAAAGATTTTTCTCACCAAGCGTAATTCCGATATTCTTCAAATCAACAACTTTGTTACCCAGTTTTTCAGCGGGAGGAATTACCATTTCAACATCAAGCTCAACTTCTGTATTCTGCTGATCGGCAACTTCATAATAATTATCAAGACGGCTCTTAGCTTTAGTTCTGCGTGCGCGGGGACCGCGCCTTACCCAATCGAGTTCTCGGCGTAAAAAATTTTGCCGTTTTCGTTCCTCGATCTCTTTTACAGTTTGCCTTTCTGCTTTGTTGATAAGGTAATCTGTATAATTACCCTGATGAGAGAAAAACACTCCGGAGGATAATTCAACAATTCTATTGGCAATTCTATCGAGGAAATAACGGTCATGTGTTACAAAGATACATGTGCCCTTGTAATCTGCCAGAAAATTTTCTATCCATTCGATCGAATCGGTATCAAGATGATTTGTAGGCTCATCAAGAATCAATAGATCAGGTTGAGAGATTAATGCCCTGCACAGTGCAACACGCCTCTTTTCACCTCCTGATAAAGTTGCCACGTCCCTTTCAGGTTCGGGAGCGTGCAAAGATTTTATAAGCAGATCAATTTTCCGTTCAAGATCCCAGCCGTCAATCCGGCTAATTTTTTCTTCCAAGATGTGTCGGAGATTGGAATCATGCGGAAGATTTTCATATTCATGGATTAATTCAATGATTCTTCTGGTGCCATCTAAAATATTTTCATGAACATTTCTTGATTCATCGAGAGTGAATTCCTGG
>CAYTUV010000022.1:0-55012 GCA_964441505.1 uncultured Melioribacter sp.
AATCCCAAGGGTGAATTGTTTTTTCTTGACTTTCTTTTCTATAGACAACACCGTTGCCACAAACAGATAATGAATTCAATTGTGAGGAATAATCAATTATGGTTGAAATAAGTCCAGAAAAAAAATCCTTGAAAAATTCGAAGAGGAAAAAATTATATCATGGAAATAAAGAATATCGTGAACTTCTAAAAAAACAATCTCGGGAACGATATCAAAAGGATCCAAAATATAAAGAGTCAACTCTTGAGCGAGCTAAAAGACGATATCACGAAGATGCGGATTATCGGATAGCAACAATAAGAAGAGCAAAAGCACGTTATCGTAGGTTGAAAAAAATTAGGCAACAAAAAGATCAATGAAAAACAATTAGATTTAACTTGCATCTTAGCTTAAGTTGCCATAAAATTGACATGAAATTCAACTGAGAATTACAGAAACTATTTAACTGGTTAAGTTGTTCAAGAAACACATTATACGGGCAATTATATGAAAAGATTATTTCTACTGATCTTCGTTTTAACAGTATCTGTTGCATTTGCTCAGTTTCGTGATGAGTCGAATAAACCTGATATCAGAAGCGGAATTGTCAAAAATAATTCTTTCGGCTCATTACTTGGTTTTATTAATCCCGATAATTTCAGCATGCGCCACTCGTTCGATTTGTCTTACTCAGCATTAGGCAGCTCCGGCGGAATGGCATTGGGGGTTTATACCAACAGCATGGCATACAAGTTCAGCAACAGATTGAATCTTGAAACAGATATAAGTATTGTAAACACACCGTATAATACATTCGGTCAGGAATTTTCCAAGCAGATTAACGGAGTATACCTGAGCCGCGCTCAGCTGACATATAAACCTTCCGATAACATGAACATCATAATTCAATACAGAAGTGTACCCGGCGGTTATTATTCTCCTTATGGTTATGGCGCCTATTCGCCGTTTTACCGTGACAGTTACTTTAACAATTGGGGTTTCTGAGAAAGGGAGTTAGTTTTTTCTTAAATTGCGCCATAGGTTAATAACATTTGAGCGCAATCCACACTTGGATAATATCAACGGCAAAAAAAAATCTTCTAATCCGGCTGGTTTAAAATCATCCACCATTAATTTGCTTCTTAATATTTCAATATTCCTGCTGGCTGCTTTGATAATTTACATGGGCTATTCGATCTTCATTAAGATATCAAATGATCCCGACAAACTGGAAGCCCAGTTATCAGATCAGATTGCATCTGAAATAATTCAGGTGGAAGTTCTGAACGGATGTGGAGCCAGCGGAGTAGCTGACCGTTTTACAGATTTCCTCCGCACGAATAATATTGATGTGGTTAAGACTGGCAATTACATTTCGGATGATGTAAGTGAAAGTTTGGTAATTGACAGATCCGGAAATATGGCTAATGCTCTTAAAGCTGCAAAAACACTGGGAATCAAAAAAGAAAATGTAATACAGCAGCTTAATAAGGATTATTTTTTGGATGTCTCAATTGTTATCGGCAGAGATTATTTTAATCTGACGCCGTTCAAATAGTTTAACATACCGGAAAAATATTTTTTCCTCTCTGGAGAGGAAACGAAATCAAAATAATCAGTAAATGGAATAGAGGTTTAATTGGATTCACTAAAATTTGCAAAATCGATCGCAACAATCATTAAATCAAAAAAAGGTTTTGATATAAATATACTGGATCTCAGAAAACTATCCGGTATTACAGACTGCTTCGTTATCTGCTCTGCAGACGCGGACCGTCAGGTTAAAGCGATAGCCGATGAGATTGAAGATAAGCTCCTTGAAAAACATATCAGGTGCCTGCATAAAGAGGGTTATCAGACTATGAACTGGATTATTCTCGATTACTTCGATGTAATCGTGCATGTATTCAAGGCAGATGTTAGGAATTATTACAACCTCGAAAAACTTTGGGGCGATGCACCGGTAATTAAAATTAAGAATGAAGAGTAGTCTAAATTATCTCCGGAGAAATTTTTGAAGAATTATCTTATAGAACTTTTCAGTCAGACCGAAGCAAAGCTTCCTTACCTGAAGGAAGTTGACCTTACCTTTACAGTACCCGCGCAGAAAGCTCATGGCGATTACTCAACTAACGCCGCAATGATACTGGCTAAAAAACTGAAAAAGAAACCGCAGGATATTGCCGGGGAAATTATTGCGAGTCTGGATTTCGATAAAAAAGTAATCGAAAAAGTTGAGATAGCGGGAGCCGGTTTTATTAATTTTTATTTTACACAGTCATACAACACACAGATAGTTAATCAAATATTCCGCCTGAAAGAGAATTTCGGCAAATCAAATAAGTATTCCGGTAAAATAGCTATGGTCGAATTTGTATCGGCAAATCCTACAGGACCTTTAACCGTAGGACACGGCCGCAATGCGGTTGTTGGCGATACTGTAGCAAATATGCTCGAGTGGATCGGCTACTCGGTTGACCGTGAATACTATTTCAATAATGCCGGAAGACAGATGCGCGTTCTTGGCGATTCGGTTCGCATGCGCTATCTGGAGTTGCTGGGACAATCAATTGAATTTCCGGAAGATTATTACCGCGGAGAATATATTAAAGAGATTGCTGCTAAATTAAAAGATGAATACGGCAATTCGCTTATTAATGAGGATGCTGAGGGAAAATTCAGACAGGCGGCCGAAAAAGAAATTTTCGCCGAGATAATAAAAACTATGGAGCGGCTTAAAATCCGCATGAAGAATTTTTACAATGAACATATCCTCTATGAAGAAGGGAAGATAAGTTCACTCCTCGATGAATTCAAAAAGAAAAATTTATCCTACGAGAATGAAGGCGCTGTCTGGCTTAAACTTTCCGAACTGGGCAACGAGAACGACAAGGTAATTGTTAAATCAACAGGCGAACCAACATACCGTCTGCCCGACATCGCTTATCATATTACAAAGTTTGAGCGCGGATATGATCTAATGATCGATCTCTTCGGTTCCGACCACAACGCAACTTATCCCGATGTACTGGCAGGATTGCGCGCGCTTGGTTATGATGCGTCCAGGATAAAAGTTCTGATTCATCAGTTTGTTACGATTATGGAAAAGGGGGAAGTCGTCAAGATGTCAACCCGCAAAGCCAACTACATTACTCTTGATGAACTTGTAGATGAAGTGGGAAGCGATGTTGTGCGTTACTTCTTTAACATGAGAAGCATAACGAGCCATCTTAATTTTGACATTGACCTTGCCAAAAAACAATCCGATGAAAATCCGGTTTTCTACCTGCAGTATGCTTACGCAAGAATTTCTTCCATTCTCCGCATGACAAAAGAGGAGGGACTGGAATCGTCTCTTGAAAATCTGAATCTCCTCTCAACAAAAGAAGAGCAGAATCTTCTGAAAAAACTTTTTGAATTTCCGGAAGATGTTTTATACAGTGCAGAAAATTATGAGACACACCGCATTACGATCTATCTTGAAGAACTCGCGGCGTTATTCCACAGATTTTACACCGAGTGCAGAATAATAGGCAGCGAGAAGAACCTTGCCGAAGCGCGTATAGCTCTCTGCATGGCAATCCAGGCGGTATTGCGAAACGGATTATCAATACTCGGCGTAAGCGCTCCCGAGAAGATGTAGGAAACAGTTTGCGGTTTGCAGTTTTCTGTTATCTGTTGTCAGTCATCAGAGGGTTCTATTATTTATTCTTTTTTAATTTACCTGCTAGGCTGATCCGTATTCATCTTCAAAACTAAACGCGTAGAAAATAAAATTCACAATTATAATTTGCGTGTTGAATAATAAAATTTTGTTTTGTCTCCTTGGTCTGTGTATCTGATATTGCCGGATCACAATGAAGCTGCGAGCACGGAGATATTGTAGAATCGTAGCCTTCTTTTCATTAAAATCCGGATAACTATTAATTTGAAAGCAGAACGAGGAATTATCGGCGGTCTCTTCTGTCCTAATCATTCAGTCATTCAAAACGTTAATCTTTTTTTGCCGGAGTGCAGTTATACAAATTCGAAATATTATATTTCATTTATGAATCTGAAGAGCAAATGCAAACAATAGAAGTGATATTAGACGGGTATCTTTATAAAAATGAAATCACGGGATACTGCATTGCATCTTTTTCCAACGGCTTGAAGGCCGTTGGGATACTGCCGAATGTTAAAGTCGGCGAAAAGCTCAAGCTTACCGGTGAGTATGAAACACATTCTAAATATGGTGAGCAGTTTAAGATCGAATCCTTCTCCATAGTTTATCCCTCAACAATTGTAGGTATTACAAAATATCTCGGTTCAGGATTGATTAAAGGTGTAGGTCAGGCAACAGCGGAAAAGATTGTAAACGTCTTTAAAGAAGATGCACTTGATATTCTCGATACGGATATTAACCGGCTTCTTGACGTGGAAGGAATTGGCGTTAAAAAACTTGATCTGATCAAAAAAAGCTGGGAAGAACAGAAGGCAATTAAAGAAATTATTATGTTCCTCCAGTCATTCGATATCTCTCCTTCATATGCATTGAAAATCTACCGTACATACGGAGCTAAATCTGTTCAAATAGTTCAGGATAATCCTTATCAGTTGACTTACGATGTCTGGGGAATCGGTTTCAAAATAGCCGATGCAATGGGAAAGAGTGTCGGCTTTGGCGAAGATCATCCAAAAAGAATTAAAGCGGGAGTAATTTATGTTTTGAATGAGGCCTCAGGAGACGGGCATGTTTACCTTCCGATGCAGGAACTTCTTGCAAAGTGTTACGAAATATTAGGTATCGATCTGACGGATTCATTAATGTTATTCCGCGAGATGGAAGCGCAAAATCTGCTAAACATTATCGGTGAAAATGTATATTTATCACATTACTATGAAGCTGAAAGGAATATCGAATACAAAATAAAAGCTTTGTGTGGGGGATCGAGTGAATTCACGGAGAAGGAGATAAAATCGGTAAGACTGAACTCTGTTTACTCGGAGGAACAGCTTGAGGCGATCCGCAATTCACTTACTAATAAGATTCTGATATTAACAGGCGGACCGGGTACGGGTAAAACAACGGCTCTTAAAGGAATAATTGAATCTTATAAACTGCTTAAAAAGAATATAATGCTGGCCGCACCGACCGGAAGAGCAGCAAAAAGAATGAGCGAAGTAATCGGGATGGAAGCAAAGACAATTCACCGGCTCCTTGAATATAATCCACAGGACCGTCTCTTCATGCACGATGAGGATAATCCTCTCGAAACCGATCTCCTTGTAGTTGATGAGATATCCATGATCGATACACTTCTGATGAACAGTTTAATCAGCGCGGTAAGCGTTAATACTACTTTGATACTTGTCGGCGATGTTGATCAGCTTCCGTCTGTAGGCTGTGGAAATATTTTGCATGATCTGATTCAATCGGAAATAATTCCGACGGCAATGCTTACTAAAATATTCCGTCAGGCAGAAGAGAGTCAGATTGTTGTTAATGCACATAAGATAAACAAGGGAGAATTTCCTGCACTGCTTAACGGAGAATCTTCAGATTTTTTCTTTATTCAAGAACCGGATAATTCAAAGATTGCCGGTGTAATAACGGAACTATGCAGAAAAAGACTCCCCGAGAAATACGGCTTTGATCCGATGAAAGATATTCAGATTCTCACACCGATGTATAAGGGGGATACCGGCGCCAACAATCTGAACGGCAGACTGCAGGATGTGTTGAACCATGAAAAGATATTGCTCACACGGGGAGATAAAAACTTTAAGATAGGCGATAAAGTGATGCAGTTGAGGAATAATTATGATAAGGATGTTTATAACGGCGACATAGGATTGATTGAACGAATTGATATGGATGATCAGAAACTGGAAATGAACTTCAGCGGCAAGGTTGTTCCTTATGATTTTCTGGAACTGGACGATATTACACTTGCCTACGCGATTACCGTTCATAAATCCCAGGGTTCTGAGTATCCATGCGTAATTATGCCCGTAACAACGGCTCATTATATAATGCTTCAGAGAAATCTTCTATACACAGCCGTAACCCGTGCGTCCAAGATGATGATTCTTGTAGGATCGAAACAGGCACTTGCAATGGCGGTAGGAAATAAGAAGTCGAAGAAGAGAAACACTTCACTTTTCCATTCTAATCAGAATTGCTGAAATAATTTTATGAAAGATTTTACTTCTTCCTAACGGATTTCTTTTCTTTAATATAAGTTCAATCAAGAAAAATCTAAACAGTTGCAAAAAAAGTTTAATTCGAAAAGCCATTCAGAGTTTTTAAGGAACGCAACTCCTTTGATTTTCTCTGAGTGGTTTTTCTGTTTTTAATTTTCATTGAATTGGCTGAATGGCAGTTAAGATATGGAAAGCACTAACTACTTAAGTTACTACTAAACTTACTACTTAGTTCTTTCTAACTGAATTGTGTAGGAGTAATTCTCTTGATCAGTGAGAAACAAAAAATTCCTTGAAAGTAGTAATTTTCAAAGAATTCATGTTGGAAGCGGAGAGAGAGAGATTCGAACTCTCGGTAGCAGTTTCCCACTACGACGGTTTAGCAAACCGTTGGTTTCAGCCACTCACCCATCTCTCCATGCTGAATTAGTTTTTAATTCGGGGACTAATATAAGTATCGACGGGTTAAAATAAAAATTTATAACTCAATTCTATATTTCTCCCCGGCATGAAAGCAAATTCCTTTAGAGCCGATAGATGTTCTTTATACGGCTGATCCAGCAAATTATCAACTTTTAAATTAATCATGTGGATTAAATTTCCTGTAAAAAATTTAATTCCCATGTAAATATCTACAACACCATATCCTTTAGTCGAAATCTCATTTGATGCTGTAAAATTCTGTCCGGCTGTTAATTTAAATATCATTCCCGTCCAGAAATAATCGGTAGAATATCTTTCTTCCAGAGAAAAACGGAATGGGGGGATCTGGGGCAAATTTTCGTTTCCCGATTTATGCTTACCTCTGGCATAATCAAAAACTACGGTTGTTGTGAAATATCTTAACATATCATACTGAGCTTTAGCTTCAAATCCGTATAAAATAGCATCACTCTGGGAATATCTGTGAACTGGAATACCGGATGAACTATTAAAATGATTGTCCGACGCTTCTGGATCATAAAAAAGATCAGTCGGATTTCTAAATATATAGTTAACGATACTGTTATAGAATCCACTCAACTCTACCTGATGATATTGCTTGCGCAGACGGAAACCGAAATCGAGACCAAGATTTTTTTCGTTCTGCAGATTTCTGTCGCCTATATCAAACGAGGCGGTTGCTTCATGAATCGCGAAAGAAGTAAGCTCTTCAATTGTAGGAGCTCTGAATGCATTGGCAATGTTGGAAAAGAGAGAGATCTCTTCATCTAAATTATAAACTATGCCCAATGAACCGCTGAGTGAATTATAACTCTTTTCTTCTGCAGGGAAAAATGTATCCGATATTGTTGAAGAAGGAATTTTAATTGTATTGATCTCGATTCTTCCTCCGAACTGAAAACTGAATTTATTAATTTTTATCTGTTCGAAGAGATATGCCGCCAGGCTTAGATAATCCGCGTTTGGTGTGAATGCTTCTTCTCCGGAAACTCTGTACTTCTGATTCAATCCCCAGAATCCGAATACGCCTTGAAATGTTGAATCGATCTGTTCATGATTGAATGATAGATCAGTACTAAATGTATTAAGAGCAAAAGCCGTCCCGATTTTTCCCGTATTTCTAGAGACTTCCTGATGTTCGTAATTCTGGAAACCCCCCTTAAGACTGAAACTTTTAATAAATGAATTTAGACTTTGGCTCTCGGCTAGAAAACGAAACGCGCTTTTATTCATTTTGATTTGAACGGGTTCCGCCTCATTTGAGTTTAGAGGCAATCCGTAATTGTTTGAAAAATAATTGTAACTCATTCCTGCTAATCCGAACGACGGGATGATAGAAAAACCGAACTGATAACCGTGAGAAGACTGATCCGAATTAGGAACTCTGATTCCATATCCGTCTTTATAATCATTACTTCTTCTGTCAAAATAATTGCTATGAAATGCAAAGTTATTGATACCATAATGGATGTCGGCAGTAGCGCTATATTCTTTATTGACTGAGCCGCTTGTAAGGTTAAGATCACCGTTTAATCCGTGGGGAATATAATTCGGTATTGCTTCAGTAATAACATTTATTACTCCTCCGATTGCATTGCTTCCGTATAGAAGACTTGCGGGACCGCGCAGTATCTCAATTTTTTCAGGCGCGCTTCCGTCAGTTGAAACTGCATGATCATCCGATGTGCCCGACAGATCGCCCATTCTTAATCCGTTTTCTAAAATTAAGATTCTGTTATTGCTGAATCCTCTTATTACGGGGCGTGCAGTAGCCGTTCCATTTGTGCGCATCGAGATTCCGGGTTGAAAATTTAAAGTCTGGGCCAAATTTGACCCGCGTTTTATCTGCAGATCCAGTGCCGACATTGTCATGGCGCTTTGAGAAAATTCCTTTGGATCTGATGAGAACGGATTTCCTGTAACAACAATCTCTTGAATATCAACGCTTCCTTCCCGGAGTTTGATAATCAATTCATCTTTAGCGGGGATGGAGATTGTTCTGACTTCAGTTCTGTGCCCGATATAAGATGCTTTTAAACTGTACGTTCCTTTCGGGAGATTCTTAAATTCGAAAGAACCGTTTTCATCAGTAGTTGAACCGATTTTCAACTGTTCGATAAGAATATTTACTCCAAGAAGAGGTTTCTGATCATGATCATCAAGGACTTTTCCTTTTATAATAAATCCTTGAGCGGATAATGATATAGTTGTAAAGAGATAGATAAATAACAATAAAAACTTTTCGGTTCTCATAGCTTTCCTTTTTAAATTATCTGAAAGATTAAAATGAAGGTTTATGAGATATGGGGGGCGCTCTTAAATCAAAATTGTAAAAATGTTTCGTGAAATAATAATTTGAGTAATCAGTACGGTGCTGTTTGGTTTTAGAAGGATACGGCGGCACAGCAGCGAGTCCCTCGCCGATAATAATATTTGTATTGTTGAATTGGATTAACCGGCAGATTGAATTCTCATCGAAGAAAGGATCAAAAATTGTATTTGAATCTCCGGCTGAGTCATAACTTACTGAGTTCCCGTTAGGAATTAAAAATCTGTGTGTGTGCAGAGCCGCAAAGAGTACGAAGAATGCATAGAATGCAAGGAGCAAGCCGGCAGATCTGTATCTATTTTTCTCTCTTGTAGTCATTTAACAGTTTTCAATTTTCAGTTGCGAATATAGTGATATAATTCTTCTTAAAAATACATTTAGCCCGGTTATTGATTTTCTAATTCCCCGGATGTAATTTCAATCCTTAGGTAGCATTATAGTTGAGAATGAAAACATCTTTCACGGAGGCTTTATGAATAACAAGAAATTAGCCGGAGAAGTTTATTATCCATCGGAAGAAATAATAGAAAAAGCACATATAAAAGACTGGGATGCTCTCGACAAAAAAGCTAAAAAAGATTATCCCGGATTCTGGGGCGAAATGGCTGAGGAGCTGCACTGGTTTGAGAAATGGAATAAAGTGATAGACGATTCGGAAAAACCATTTTACAAATGGTTCACCGACGCTAAAACAAACATAGTTTATAACTGTCTTGACGTTCATGTAAAAACATTCCGCAGAAACAAACTTGCGTTAATCTGGGAAGGAGAGAATGGTGAATCTAAAACATATTCATATTTTGCTCTTCACCGCGAGACATGCAAATTTGCAAACATTCTGAAAAGTTTAGGGGTGAAAAAGGGGGACCGTGTTACAATTTATATGGGACGCACTCCAGAGATAATGATTGCAATGCTTGCGTGTGCAAGAGTCGGCGCAATTCATTCAGTTGTATATGGAGGATTTTCCGTTGAATCACTTGCAGAAAGAATTGAGGATAGTAATTCAAAAGTGTTGATTGTTTCAGACGGAGCGTATCAGCGGGGCAAAATTGTTCCTTTAAAACAGATTGCCGATGAAGCGCTTCAGCGCTGCGGTACGGTTGAGCACTGTCTTGTTGTAAAACGTACCGGACAAGAAGTAAATATGGAACAGGGGCGTGATATGTGGTATCATGAATTGATGAACCTTCCGATAGCAACTCAGAACTGCGCACTTGAAATTATGGATTCTGAAGATCCGCTCTTTATACTTTATACTTCAGGAACAACAGGTAAGCCTAAAGCAATCATGCATACTCATGGCGGTTACATGGTGGGCACCTATACAACTTTAAAATATGTTTTTGACATTCATGAAGAGGACCGCTACTGGTGTGCTGCAGATCCCGGATGGATCACCGGCCACAGTTATATTGTGTACGGACCTCTTCTCAACGGAACAACATCATTCATGTACGAGGGCTCACCCAACTTTCCATATCCAAACCGCTGGTGGGCGATGGTTGAAAAATATGGAATCAATATTCTTTACACTGCGCCGACAGCTATCCGCGGATTGATGAGATTTGGCGAGGCGTGGGCAAACCGGCATGATTTATCTTCTCTAAGATTACTTGGCTCGGTTGGTGAACCGATTAATCCCGAGGCATGGAAGTGGTACAATCGTGTTATAGGGAAAAATAAATGCCCGATAATGGATACTTGGTGGCAGACGGAAACCGGCATGTTTATGATAACACCGATGCCCTGTGTTCCTCTAAAGCCCGGTTCGGGTACAAAACCATTCCCTGGAATTGAGATGGATGTAGTAGATGAAAGCGGAAAACCTGTTAAACCAAACGAAGAGGGATTCCTTATTATCAAAACACCATGGCCTGCTATGATCAGAACTGTATGGAATGACCCTGATCGGTATAAACAGTACTGGGAAAAATATCCGGGAGTTTATTTAACCGGTGATAGCGCGCGTAAAGATGAAGATGGATATTTCTGGGTTATAGGAAGAGTCGATGACGTTATAAAAGTTTCAGGTTACCGTTTAGGAACTGCGGAAATCGAAAGTGCGCTTGTCAGCCATTATTCGGTAGCTGAAGCCGCGGCAATTGGTCTTCCGCACGAAATTAAAGGAAACGCAATCTATACATATGTAATTCTGAAAGCCGGTATTGAAAAAACTCCCAAACTGATTGAAGAGCTTCGTGCACATGTCAGTCATGAGGTCGGACCTATTGCCAAACCCGAGCATATAGAGTTTGTAGACTCTCTTCCAAAAACCCGAAGCGGAAAAATCATGAGGCGCGTACTGAAGGCGAGAGCACTGGGTCAGGATCCCGGTAATATTTCTACTCTGGAGGAATGAGTTACGTAAAATACTTATTTCCCATCGATTACTTAAGGGTACTTCTAAAAACTATCTTTTGTAAATATTTAACGCAGAGAACGCAAAGAAAAAGCAAAGTTCGCAAAGGATATTGAAGTTTTTAGAACTACCCTTAATGTAAAATCTTGCTATGATCTGTACATTACAGATCGTTGGTTATAAGAAGGCAGATTCAGATCAACATCCAATAAAAAATTATTCTGGAAGGATATAATGAAAAATAAACTAATCGGTTCTCAATCGTTAAACACGGACATAGCTGCTCTATTGCTCAGACTAATCTTTGGCGGTATCTTCGTTTATTACGGCTACACAAAGCTGACCACGTTTGGTCAAATAGTGCCGATCTTCAAGGATGTAATCGGTATAGGGGTAAAAACTTCATTGGTACTTGTGATATTTGCAGAATTCTTCTGCGGATTTTTAGTACTAATTGGTTTATTAACGCGCATAACTGTTATTCCGATTTTTATAACGATGGCTGTGGCGTTTTTTATTGCTCATGCTAATGATCCGTTTCAAATAAAAAACCTGGCCTTTGTTTATCTGCTTTTATCGGTAGTTGTTTTTGTATTGGGAAGCGGAAAATATTCTGTAGATAAATTCCTTCTTAAGAAATAATCCGAGATCGGTCGATTCAGGAAATATTATTCTGTTGGCTCAGTCCGAGTGAGTATAACAAGGAAATAAAAGTATACTCAATTTTTGACTGGAAATTCTGGTATTTAATCTTATCTTTTCTCTTGAGTTTTCAAAATTCATAATATTATTCTCAAATACAGAATGTTTAAACGAAAGCGAAAAGAATTCCACCAATATTTTTATGCGATTACAATTGCATTCTTTTTATTCCATTGCTCAGGGAAAATTTCTGCTCAGGATTATGGTACGCTCCGCGGTTTAGTAGTAGATTCTACATCTTCAGAAGCACTCTCTTTTTCAAGCGCATATATTAAAGAGCTGCAGTTAGGTGCAAACACAGATATGCGCGGTTATTTCTTAATCACATCAGTTCCTGCTAATAAAAATTTTACTCTGATCGTCTCCTATATCGGTTATAGAACCAAAACAATGACCATTCGCGTCACAAAAGAAAAATTAAGTCATTATAACATCAAACTTGTTCCTTCCGATATTCAGATGAAGGTGATTGAAACTACAGGAAGCCGTATAACAGGAACGAGCGACACCAAAATAAGTGTAGATAGAATAAGCGCCAAGCAGCTTGAAATTGCACCAAAAGGCGTCGAGTCTGATGTCTTCAGGACAATTAAATATTTACCGGGTGTTACGGCCACAAGCGATGTTTCCGCAAGGTATTATGTGCGCGGAGGAAACAGCAATCAAAATTTAGTTTTGGTAGATGGTATAACAATATACAATCCATTTCATGCGCTGGGCTTATTCAGTGTTGTCGATCCGGACATTGTGAACAGTATAGAATTTTTCAAAGGCGGATTCGGAGCTCAGTTCGGCGGAAGATTATCCTCTGTGATGAACATAATTACAAAAGATGGTAATAAAAATAATTATTCTTCAAAGGCCTCCGTCAGTCTGCTTAGCGGCAAATTTCTTTTAGAAGGACCGATCGGTAGAGGGTCTTTCATAATTGCAGGAAGAAAAAGTTTATCGAATCAGATCACGAAGAAATTTCTGAATGAAGAGTCCGTCCCGATCGATTTTTACGACTTTTCATTTAAAGCCAATTATAATGAACCGGATTTTCTGCCCGGTTCAAAATTCTCAATAATTGGTTTCGGAAGTTCAGATAATATTAAAAACACCGATCCGCAAATAGAAGATCACACATGGTCTACAAAAGCTTTCGGATTCAAATGGTTTCAGGCATCCGATGCGCCTCTTTTCTTCGAGCTCGGTCTCTCGGTTAGTAATTTCACCGGTCAGACGATTCCGAAGTTCAGCAGCAAAACTCCTCTCGAAAATAAAGTTTCGGATATCGGTCTGCAGATGGATTTTACTTATATGTTTGATAACCGCGACGAGATCAACGTGGGATTTCATATTAAACAGCTGGCAACCGATTTGAAATTTATCAGTGCGGCAGGATCCGAGGTCAATTCGAATGTTTCGGGCGCGGATATAATTCTATACGCAAAATATAAATTAGCGCAGTGGGAGTTTCTTAAACTTGATTTTGGAACACGGCTTAATCTTACAACGCTTTCAAGAAACACTTCAAAGAAGAGTCTGGAACCGCGGCTCAATTTGAGTTTCACCCCCTTCAGTAATTTTACAATCAAAAGCTCATTCGGTTTGTTCCAGCAAGAACTGACCACGATCGGTGATGAAAATGAAGTAATAAATATTTTCGAACCTTGGATTGTTGTACCGGATTATCTTCCACCTACGACTTCCACTCATTATATAATCGGTTTTGATTATGAGCCATTCGTTACTTCACATGTAGGTCTTGAATTGTATTACAAAAAAACGGACAATATTCCTCTTCTCAATCAGCAGAAGATATCAGTTGATGATAGAGATTTTATCGCCGCTGATGCAGAATCTTATGGTCTTGAATCTTCCATCAAAATAGGAATTGAATCTCTGACAATTACAACTTCCTATACGCTTGCTTATGCTTACAGAACTTTAAGCGGATTAAGGTCTTACCCGAAATACGATATCCGTCATAATTTTAATTTATCGTTCGATCTGGATCTGGGTTCGGGATGGAATACCGGAATGGTATGGACATACAATTCCGGGTTACCGTTTACGCAAATTGTCGGTTTCTACGATAAATATTATTTCGATCATTTCTTCAGCGGATGGGATACCGATCCGCGTCAGCCCTATGGAATACTTGGAGTCCAAAACATTAATAGGCTGCCCACATATCACCGTCTGGATTTTACTATATCGAAGAAACTTAGACTTGATCCATTCAATTTTGATATCAGTTTCAGCATTCTGAATGTTTACAACCGGCAGAATATTTTCTATTTCAAACGAGATACCGGAGAACGTGTGAACATGCTGCCGTTCCTGCCTTCCGCTACAATCAGAGTGGAACTATGAAAAAAAATCTTCTTTTTATTTTATTAGTCGGATTGCTGATCTCCTGTGAAGAAAATTTTGAACCGTTTGGAGATATTAAAGAAAAATATGCTCTCAACTGTATTATAAGAGGAGACACTACATTCCAGATCGCCTCGCTTACAAGAACATATGCAAATGAAAATTATAATCCCTATTCGAATGAGGTTGATCCGAATGTAAGCGGCGCTTTAATCAGAATCTGGAATGGAGATTCTCTTGCGATATTCAGAGATACCATAATGGAAAGGAAAGGCACCTCTCAATACAAAACTCCTTATCGTCTCTATTACACCAAGAAATTTAAATTAGTAGGGAATGAACTTGAAATCGAAGCAATTCTGCCTAACAAGGTAAGACTTACTGCGAAATCAAGTATACCGAATGCAGTAAAATTCATTTCGGTGGATAAAGTTGTTCCGCCAAAAACCAAATCGTATTTAGAGTTTGTATGGGAAGCCGGAACAGCGGATAATGCCTATTTGACTCAGGTCTCTATCTATTATTATAAAGCAAATGATCCCAATAAAACTGTCCGGATTGCTTATGTACCGGCGTCTTATGTCACTCAAGACGGGAGATCTTTCCCCATTTCTGCCAAGCCCACTAATACTAACAGACTGGTTTTGGATCTGGAGACAATTCATAAAACAATGGAACTTATATCGGAAGGAGATCCTAATAAACTGAATTATGTAATTCTTGGTCCATACCTCGAGGTGGTCTCCTTTGGGAAAAGTTTAAGCACATATTTTAATTCGATAACAAGGACTAATGACGCGTATACCGTTAATCTGAATGAAATAGACTATACAAATGTTCAGAACGGAGTTGGGATATTCGGCGTATATCTGCGCAACTATCATTCATTCGATTTTACACACGCTTATATTAAATCATTTGGCTACACACCTGGATTGGCTGATGCCGAACCTCACTTATAGAAAATGAAAAAAATAATTGCTATAGCGCTGATTACCTTAATTTTGATCTCTTGTGAGAAAGAAGTATTCACTGGATTAGTTGAGACTGGAATAACAGAATTTGGCAAAGTCTTCGTAACATCCAATCCGAAAGGATATAAATTATATATTGATAATAAATATATGAATGTGTCTTCCCCGGATTCTGTCCCTTTCATTAGCGAAGGAATTCATAAACTGACCCTGAAGCATGAAATCTTCTCCGATTCGAGTATGAATGTTGTTGTACAAAAAAAATCTACACTTTCTTTGAATCTTGATATGATGAAAAATCCCCGCTTTTACGCAAAAGTTGGTTGCTCTACCAATCCGCAAGGGGCAAAAATCTTATTAAACGATGTCCCGACAAACCTGGTTACACCGACTATTCTCACAAATGTTTATCCAGGAGAAGTTGAAGTTAAATTCATAAAAAACCAGTATCGTGATGACAGTATGATAATAAAGATTAAAGGGGGACAGTACACTGAAATATATAGAGTTATGGAAGATACAAGCCGAACAGTGAGTTACAGAACCAATAACTCAAAAATATTCAGCAATGTATTGAGCAGAGTTGTGGTTGATAAAAACAATAACAAATGGATTGGTTCGATTGACCATGGATTAATGAAATTCGACGGAAAGAAATGGACATCATATGAAAACTCGGGATTTATAACCGGCACTTTTGTTCAGGACCTGCTTGTGGATAAGCGTGGACGGCTTTGGATCGGGACCAGCAGAAGCCTTACGCTCTTTGACGGAATAAGTTGGCAATCATTCAACGATAAACTTCCATCATCTTTCGTAACAGCTATTGAAGAAGATGTGAACGGAAATATCTGGATTGCAACTCTGAGTGGTTTGGTTAAATATGATAACAATTCCTTCAAAACATTCACCAGCCAAAACAGCGGCGTTCCGCTCGAAAATTTATCTTCACTCTCTTCTTCAAAAACCGGTGAAATATGGGTTGGATCAAGTACATCCGGTGTTCTCAGATTCAACGGTTCAAGCTGGACAAGATTCGTTACTTCGGGGATGGATTTAGAAACAAGAAATGTTTCTGATATAGTACAGGATCTGATAGTTGATAATAGTGGAAACGTATGGTCTTTTCAAAATTCTGATCCGGGACTGCAGGTTGTCTCTGCTTTACTGAAGTATGAGGGTTCACAATGGAAAGAAATAAAATTGCCGATTCTTTTTGGTCTTCAGGTCAACTCGTTCTATATGGATAAGGAATATAATATCTGGATATCGGTCGAAGGCGGTCTATTAAAATACAGCAATACAAAACCGTTAAAAGTTTTCGACTCCGATACGAACGGTTTCTTTTCGAAAAAATGCACATCATTTGCAATCGATCTGAACGGTGACGGATGGCTTACTACAATTGGTGGTGGGATTGCAAAATTGAAAAAGGGGACTTTCTGATATTAGTGTAGAGACTCAATTTAGTGAGTCTCTACATTCCTGAAAAATTATGGTGCCGGAAGATTACTGAACAATTTTATAAACAGAATCGAGAACAGTTCCGTCAACCCATTTAACAACTGCAACAACTTTAGATTTATCAACCTTCGGTTTTTCAGATGCGCCGCCGCAAATTTCACACACTTCTTTTTGAATCTCTTTTATAGACCGGATAGGCAGGGAAGATTTTTTTACTGCGTTAAACAAATCTTTTCTTTTCGGATTAATTGCGATTCCTCTTTCCGTAACTATCACATCAACTAATTCGCCCGGTCCGCATAAAGTTGTAACCTCATCAAGTATTACTGGAATGCGGTCTCTGAAAGATGGAATTGCAAGTATCGTACATTTCGAATAGAGACAGTTTTGCCATCCGCCTATTCCGTGCAGAAGATATCCATCGGAATGGGAGACAACATTTGCGTTGAAATTCACATCTACTTCTGTCGCGCCAAGGACAGCGGCATCAACCATTGAAGCGAAGTTTCCCTTGCCGTGATAGTTATAACTCGTAAAAGGTGTTGTATTAACATGGCGGGGATTATCTCGCATAGAACGTACACCGTCAAGATCGAATGTTTGTCCGTCTAGAATGTAATCTGTCAATCCTTCTTCCAGCATTTCAACCAGATATTTTGTTGAACCGCCTCGGATGAATCTTGCCTTGATTCCTTTCGCTTTCATCTTCTCTTTGAGGAAAAGCGCAAAAGCAAGATTTGTTCCTCCGGCGCCTGCCTGAAATGAAAAACCATCTTTCAAAATTCCGGCATCTTCCATAAACTGTGCAACATATTCTGCAATTAATAAACGGTCCGGACTCTTTGTTACTTCGGTAGTTCCGCTAACAATTTTGGAAGGATCGCCGAGTGAATCAATCTGAACAACATAATCAACATTATTTCCCTGAATCTGCCAAGGTACACATGGGAAGGGAACAAGGTTATCGGTGACAACAATTACTTTGTCTGCATATTCAGAATCCGCCAGAGCAAAACCAAGTCCGCCGCATGCAGATTTTCCGTTCACTCCATTTGCATTTCCAAATTGATCTGCAGTTGGCGATGCGATCACGGCAATATCTATATGTACTTCTCCGTCTTGAATTGCCTGATAGCGTCCGCCGTGAGAGCGGAGAACTCCAACACCCTTCATATTTCCATCGGTAGTGAATTTCCCGAGCGGTCCGTTCATGCTTCCTTCAATGTGATGAATAGTTCCGCCTTCCAAATAGGGGATCAAATGTTTGTGACATGGGAATGAAGCGCTTGGAAACCAACGGATATTTTTAATTCCCATCGAGTGGATTGTATCAAAAAGAATATTTGTCAGCACATCACCGTTACGAAGATGATGATGAGTTGAGACTGTCATACCATCTTTCAATCCGGATTTCCTTAACGCTTCTTTTAAACTCTTCATGATTTTATTTCCATCTTCGGGATAATCCGAGGTAGAGCGTATTGGTGGACTTGCAATTTTCCCGAATGGCTTGTATTTATCTATTCCCATGAATGGAATTTGCTTTTCACCGTTGATTTCTGAGGGGACAAATCTGTTTGCAGAATTCTTGATTAATTTCATACTAACCTCATTTTAATAGCACACAGATCAAACTGATCTAACAGATCGAAACAGATAAATCAGTTTACATCTATCTAATCTGTTAAATCTGCGTGCTATTCTTTATTCCAATTTTTATTTAACAATCCATTTAATATTGCCAACTCAATTGTATGCTGAGCACGTTTTACAACCGGGGCATCAATCATTTTACTGCCAAGAGCAACAACTCCTATCCCTTTCTGTTTTGCCTCTTCAAAAGCGATTACAATTTTCTGCGCTCTTTCAATTTCCTTTTCAGTCGGTGCGAATGCGTTGTGCACAATTTTAATTTGGCGTGGATGAATACATCCTTTACCTTCAAACCCAATCGACTTGGCTTCTAAAACACTGGCTCGAAGTCCTTCCATATCATCTACATCAGAAAAAACCGTATCGATAGCCTGAACACCGGCAGCTTTTGCCGCGTTCACAACATTGCATCTCACTACGAAACTTTCCCTGCCTTCGTTCGTTCTCGCAATACCAAGATCGGCAGTGTAATCTTCGAGCCCGATAGCCAGTGCACAAACTTTATCCGAAGCGGTTGCAATTTCATAAGCCTTCACAACACCAAGAGCGCTTTCGATTATGGGCATAAAAAATATTTCATTATGGATATCATGTTCGGCACAGATCATCTTCACTTCTTCTTCAACATCCTTTACTGCCAGCGCTGATTCACACTTGGGAATTAGAATAACATGAACATTATGAGGTACAATGAATTTTAAATCGTCCAATCCCATCGGTATCTGATTGATGCGCACCATTCTTTCTGCGCCGTAAAAATCAATTGATCGGAGGGCATTCCGAACTAAATATCTTGCTGAATCTTTTTCTGTTGGTGCGACACTATCTTCAAGATCAAGTATGATCCCATCCGGGTAATGCAATCCGGCATTAGGATAAAATTTTGGTTCATTCCCGGGAAGGTAAAGACGGCTCCTGCGCATTTTTTCTTTTGAAGAAGTATAAAGATTCTTCTTATTCATTTCCGGAAGAAATTCTCGAATTTCCTCCGGTTTTATTTTTTTATAGGCCGCCTCAAACCTTGCAGCTAGAGTAAATGGGAGCGCACCGAAATCCTCAACTATAATATTTGCATGTTTGATTTCAAAATATTCGCACATGAGTATAATCAGATCGTTAATACTCTGACCGTACATTGAATCAACTTTGCTCTGAACCGTAGATTTAACTCCGCCGGTTTTAGTTAATTCAATTTCCACGAAACAATCGGAGCGGACTTTATCTCCGCGCTTTCCTGCTGTCGCTCTTTTTACTGCTGACATTTTTCACCTTTTTGGTAACTGGAGCTGATTTCTTTTTTGACTTTTGTTTAAGAACCAAAGCGTTCATGAATTTTTTTGCTGCAAAACTATCGCAGTTTAAAATCAATTTTTTGATCTCCTGCTGACGTTTTTTTGTAAGAATCTTTGCCGATAGCGCGTTGAATTTATTTTCCAGATCATCCATCGTCATAGGTTCACGCGGATCGCCTTTGGGGTATTCCAGATATTCCGAAAATTCTCTTCCGTCTTTTGTCTTAACAACAACATTTGATGGCTGTTTGGCAGGAAACATCTTCTCAAACTCGTACGATGCAACACCTTTTATTTTGTCAATCACTTCCCAGATTCTCGGGTCTTTCATCTTCTCGTCAGAGAAAGATTGAGTCGTTATCTTTCTATCTACAATTGCTGCAGCAATACAGTAGGGTAATGAATGATCTGCTGTTTCGCGTGATTCGGGACGGTATTTATGAGGATCGAATAATATATCACACGCACGTGCGATAGTAGTTATTGTAACAGTATCAATCTCATCATATTTTATATCATGATTGATGATTGATTTCAAAGTAGCTGAAATGTGAGTGTGTGTCAAAGCTTCAGTCGGAAATGCTTTCATACTGCATTCTAATATTTTCCAGCTATTTCCAAGTCCGCCGATTAATGCATCGAGATCCCACGACCATTCGGATTCGCCCTCGCGTCCTTTCATGACAACGGGAGATAATTTTTCTTCTTTAGGATCCCAGCCGCCGAAGCAATCCATGAATCCTTCCTTACCCTCAAAAACTTTTTCTGTTCCGCTGTATCCTTTGCGTGCCATAAAAGATGCGAACACACCGGACTGAACAGCCATCGGGTCAACAGTATTTTTCATCATAGTAAGTTTTCCGGCAGTAGGGCAGCCGATAGTATGATTATGTGAACCGCTGATTCCGATTGCATTTACCATCTGATCAACAGTTAATCCGAGAATTTTTCCTGCCACAATCGGAGAAACAAATTGAGTCAATGTTGCATGATGCCATCTGCGTTCACGAACTCCCGGTTTTGCAAACAAACATAACCTCTGCTCAAACTCATATGCAAGAACAATTGCCACTATTACATCTTTCATCGATGCACTAACAAGCTCAGCAGTTGCCAATGCGGCCGGGATAATATCTGATGGATGCGAAGGATCTTCTTTCCAGTAGATATCGTTGAAATCGAGTGATCTGATCATCAGTGAATTTACTAGTGTTGCGTTAACGGCAGGAATTTTGTCTCCAAATCCGATAACGGTAGCTTCCGGTTTACCGCTCATCTTTTTGTAAATATCGCGAATAATATTTACGTCTTTTGTACTGTACGCGCCGTAAGCGCATCCAATTGAATCATACAAATATCTTTTTACTTCATTAATAACCTCAATTGGTAAATCTTCGTACTTAAGATTGACAGCAAATTCTGATATCACTCGTGAAATGGATTTTTCCATGTTTGTTTCCCTTGTATTTATTAATGAATTGTTAAGATGCTAGTGGAAGGGGGAAACCTATTTATTTTGCCAGTTGGTCTCGAAAATCTTAGGAAAATTTAAGAAGGGGAAAAATTGCTTTGAAATATTTGGCTTTATTTTTTGCATTTGTCTCTTGAAATTTTCAAAATTTCTATGAGTAAAATATTCTTTTAACCAGAGTTTAGCAATCTGATTTCATGTTCATGCACCTGTACTTAAAAATAGATTAAGATTAAGTGCAAGAGCAAGAATAATATTAGTAACTATAAATTCTTTTTAACCCACTCTTCTAATCCGCCAACAACAATTAATTCTTGGGCCGCTTCACCAACCGGATCGATCGAATAAGTTTTCCCGTCAGCAGTTAATGTTGAATTCACAAAATCGATTTTCGCAATAGTATTGGTCTTAACAGTGAGTTTGTCTTTGCCATATTTGGTATTCAGATCATTAACAAGTTCAGGGCATTCAATAACAAGATAACCATTGTTGAGGGCATTACGCTTGTAAGTTTCATTGAACGAGCCGGCGATGACCAGTTTTATGCCGCGGTATTTCAATGCTGTTGCGGCTTGTTCCCGTGAACTGCCGGTTCCGAAATTATATCCGCCGACGAGCAAATCATTTTTTCTTACAATTTTACCAAACTCTGGATCATAATTCTCCATTACAACTTTAGCCTGATCTTCAGGAGTCATATCATCATTATAAGTGTACTTGCCCGGATAAATTCCGTCAGTATTCAAATTATCCTGATGGCAGAAGATCAATTCTCCTTCAATTTGTGAATTGAAACCATTAATAATACGAACTGTTGATTTCGCCGCTTCTTTTTTTGTATTGGTTTTTATCTCTCCGATGATCTTTCCTGGTGAATCGTTCCAGTCGTAATCAATGTAACCGGCGATCGCTGATGCAGCAACAACCGCAGGTGATGCCAAATAAGCTAATGATTTAGGCGATCCCATTCTCCCCTTGAAATTCCTGTTTGTAGCCGAGATTCCAACTTCATCATCTTCAAGTAAACCGGTTCCAAGACCGATGCATGGTCCGCAGCTTGGGGGAAGTGGAATTGCGCCTGCTTCTAATAATGATTGCCAGTCTCCCCGTTTTTCACTTTCCTGCTGAACTTCTTTTGAAGCCGCGGCAATATAAAATTGCACACCATCAGCAACTTTTTTCCCTTTAATAATTTTTGCTGCTTCCGCAAGATCATCAACTCTGGAGTTAACACAGGAAAGTAGATAAGCTTTATGAATTTTTACTTTTTTATTTCTGATCTCAGAAACCGCGGTCATCGTTTTAACAGTATTAGGACCGGAGACATGCGGCTCGATTGTAGAAAGATCTATTGTAATTTCTTTCGCATAGAAAGCATCAGCATCGGCTTTTAAATTCTTCAGATCAGATTCAAGTTCCGCAATCCTTTTATCATTTACTCTCGGATGAATACCATTACCGTCAACATCGGAAGCAACTCCTTCTAATCCTCTTGCTGCAATTACTTTCGATCTGTTTTTCAACCAGCCAATCGTCACATCATCAATCGGAAATATTCCAGATAGAGCACCCCACTCAGTAGTCATATTAGCTATTGTCAAACGCTGATCGATGCTGAGATATTTTATTCCTTCGCCGGTAAATTCAAGAGCGTGATTCAAAACTTCATCATGATTGAAAAATCCGCAAAGAGCAATAATTACATCTTTGCCATCAACACCTGGACGAAGTTTTCCTTTCAATTCGACTTTAGCGATTTGAGGAACCTGCCACCATGTTCTTCCTGTTGCCCAGATTGCAGCAGCATCTGTCCTTACGATTGGTGAACCCAGAGCGCCGATACCTCCATACATGTTAGAGTGGCTGTCGGATGCCACAGCCATAGTTCCGGGCCATGCATATCCTTCCTCTATCATAAGTTGATGACCAATTCCTCGACCGGCGGGATAAAAATCCGCGCCCATCGATTTAGCAAACTCTTCTATCTTCTTGTACTTCTGTAAATTCTTTTCATCTTTATTCTGAATATCATGATCGAGTGCATTAACAACCTGTCTTGGGTAGGCAAGTTTAGTTGCCCCAATGCTTTTAAATTTTGGAATTACTGCGCCAGTATTATCATGCGTCATTACATGAATAGGCCGTATGGATAGATAATCTCCCGCCTGTACTATATGACCAGGCTGTAATCCTACTGCATATCTCTGTGCAATTTTTTCGATTAATGTTTGGCTCATATTCTTCTCCGTGAGAGGTGAAACGTGAAAAGGAAGACGAAAAATTATTGTGAATATTTCTTAATCATATTAGTTAACATTGCAAAAACTCGATTTGATAATTCATCTAAGTTCTGAATCTGTTCTTTAGAACAGAAATTTAATTGTAATGAAATTTCAATTTGTGAATCGATTTCAACAAGAGATGATCTTGCTACTTGTAAAAATCTTCTGATATCTAACTTAGTATTCCTTGATAGACCTTCAGATAAATTAGAGACAATTGAAACAGAAGCTCGTCTCATTTGAGAAGTAATTCCAAAACGTTCATCAGTAGGAAACGATTCCGTTATATGATAAATCTCTTTGACTAAATCAACGCTGGCTTTCCAAACATCAAGCTGTTTATGATTCAATTTTAACATACGTCTACCGTTTCACTTTTCACGATTCACGCTTTAAACGGTTCGAACGATACAAAATCCGCATGGTGAACAATGATCGATTCAACAGTGCGCTTTCCGAGATCACCCTCTTTTGAATGTGTCGCTATAATATGCTGCACTTCGTATGGCAGATCAAACCGTGCTGCAATTGCCTGTCCGCTGAAAGGATGACGTACAAGATCACCGGCTTTACTTGTTTTTATTTTATCATCAACTTTTTCATATTCGATAAGTTTACCAACATCTATCAGAATGGCGCCGGAAGTTAAAATGTCCATGTCAATCTTTATTGCATCACCAAAATTTTTCTTCATCGTGTTCGCAATATCTACGGCGAGCTGAACACATGTCCGTTTGTGATTCATAAAGGAAACGTTACAATCTTTAATAAGAAGTGAGAAGGGGATGATTTCCAAATCTTCGCATGTGAGTACTGAATTCTCAATTGCATAAACCCATGCACTCAAAGTTTTTTCACGAAGTGAATCATCTTTGATCCAATCAATCTCGGGCCATATTTTTTTTACTTTATCTTTCATTTTATCTCCGTGAAACGGGAATCGAAAAACGGGAGACGATATTAAAACGTCTTCCGTTTCACTTTCACGTTTATAGTTTAGAAATAACTGCATCCGTCATCTGCTGAGTTGATACAGCACCTTTTTCAAATACACCGGCGCCGCCTCTGAGTTTCATCATATCATACGTACGGAATTTACCTTCTTCAACAACTTTTGCAATGGCCTTCCGGATTTTTATTGCGATCTCTTTCTCATCAATATGATCTAACATCATGCAGGCGCTCATAAACATTGCAATCGGATTTACTATTGACGGATTCAGTTTCTCATATTTTGGAGCTGAGCCGTGTGTCGGTTCAAACACAGCAACTTCTTCACCAATATTTGCACTGCAAGCGAATCCAAGACCTCCGATAAGTCCGGCAAAACCGTCGCTTATAATATCGCCGAACATATTCTCTGCAACTATAACACCGTAATCTTCGGGATTCTTTGTAAGCCACATCATCTGTGCGTCAATATTGGTATCCCACAATGCAATTTTCGGATACTCTTTCGCAATCTCTTTCGCGATCTTAAACATCATTCCAGAAGTTTCTCTTAATACGTTTGGTTTCTCACAAAGAGTAAGATTAGTATAACCGAATTTCTTTGCATACTCGAATGCAGCGCGAATGATTCTTTCGCTTGCTTTCTTTGTAACGATACGTGTTGAAATTGCCATCTCTTCACTTGGTGTATCCTTGAAGAATTTCATTTTTGAATGTGTCTCGAGAGCATCGCGTACCTGTTTTGGAGGATTAGTCCATTCAACACCAGCGTAAAGTCCTTCGGTATTTTGTCTGAATATTGCCGCGTTCACCATCGGTTCTTCAAAGCCGCCGTCAGCACTTCTGCGGATAAAATTAAGGGGATTACCTTTCAATGATACACATGGACGGATGCAGATATCAAGATTGAATTTTTGACGCAGGCTTACAATAGGGGAGAAATAAACAAAACCTTTTCCTTTCAGTTCAGGATCGAGTTCCTTTTCTGAAGCATCTTTAGCCTTACTTGTTATGGCTCCGAAAAGAGCGATCTTATGTTCGGCTATTAAATCGATTGTACGTTGCGGTAATGCGTTCCCTTCTTTACACCAATATTCCCACCCAATATCTCCATGAACATAATTCGCTTTGAATCCAGCTGCTTCAAGTAATCTGATTGATTCCGGCAATACTACTTTTCCGATTCCGTCGCCGGGAAGTGAGACGATAGTTCTCATGTTATAACCTTAGAAGTTAGAAAATTTTCATATGCAACTTAGACAGATGTGTCGAATTTGGCAAGGCAACTTTAAACATTATTTACGAAAATGAAGTAAAAGAGATGATTGGACTACAATTGAAAATCCATCTGAAAACTGAGCCGGTTATCTAGGTTTCCTTGAATTTCCGTATCTCCGCTACTCAGATTTTTCTCTACGGGTTTAAAAAGCTCGGAATATTTAGCTGAAAAGGATAAACCGATTTGTGTCTTATACTGAATGATAATATACCATCGGGAACCTTCACCATACAAAGCAGGATTTGTCATCAATCCGGTTAGATCATTTTCAAATTCGTAAACACGGGAATCGTATGAGTCGGTACGGAAAAAGACAAATCTTGTTGAAATATTTATTGATGATATAGGGGAATATTTTATATCCTGAAAAATTAAAAAACCTTTTTCAGATGGTGAATTTGAGGATGGAGAAATGTCAACCAGATTTACTCTGGATCTTAGCTGGATAGATTTTGATGCTTTATAAATCAATTCTCCCCGAATGCTTTCAGATTTTACTTTATGTAATCCATATTCATCATTAATAATTACAGCAGCATCTTTATTCTGATTGGTATATCGTAGACGGAATTCAGTATTGGCGAATGGTTTAACTGTATAGTAAAACAAAAATTCATTACCAGTTGATGCAAATGGTATCTTATCGCCAGTAAAAGGGAATTTGAACTGATCAAAATAAAAATAGATAGTTCCAAAATTTGTTCTCCACTTCAATCCTGAATAGAAACCAATTTCATTTCGTGTCACGTCCTTTTCTCCGAAGCCGCTGGCGTGTAATCCCCAGTAATCTTTAGGATAGTTCCGATACGAAAAGAGAAGTGTAAAATTTTTATTGACGGAAAATTCAATATTATTAATTGTGGCGAATGATTTCATATTGTACGAACTCTCACCGCCAAATGTAAGTCTGCCAATAATTAAATTGTAGCTTGATGAAAGAAAATCAAATCGGTTTCCGGAGGGTTCGTTCAAAGATTCATTCTGGAAATTATTCCCATAAGTTGAATTGTAATATAGAAGTCCGAATGAACCGGTTTCGCCAAGTGTGTAATCGGCTGCCACTCCGAATAATTTTCCACTTATGATTCTCTTGTGAGCAATTTCGTTTGCGTTACGGTGAAAGCCGTCTATCCGTATAGAAGTAATTTGATTTGTAACCGGATCTATTGAACCGTCCAACTGCCTGAAAGAAAAAAAAGAACTGACCTTGAAACCATTAATATTTACTTGTATAGCACCTCCGCGAAGAAATATATTTTCGTCCGAACTCAAATAAGGGATAATTCCTCTCCCGTTTCTTGGCAGTATACCAACCGTTTCTGTTCCTTTGCTGATCGAATACCGGCTCCAAAGTGCGAGTCCATGCCCAAACTCAAACAAGAAATCACCGGCAACAATACTGTTGATAATCCCAATATCTTTTGCAAAGAGATGAAATGTTGTGAAATCATTGAAGGATTTTTCACCGGGATCTTTTTCAGCCAGCACACCAAGTCGAATCTTTTTATCTTTACTAATTATCAAACGGTTATATACTTTCAAACTTGAGCCGTCATATTTCCCTAATTTATACGCGCGCTCTTCCTGAACGTCCTGAATTCCCCTTGATCGTAATGAAATATTAATTCCTTCCAACTGCTTCGAGAAAGAATCGAAGAGGCTTAATTCCTTAGAATTTCCTAATTGGAGAAAGGGAAGAACTTTTTCAATAATATCCGGACTAATTCCCTCAATCTCTTTTAACTGATCAGGAGAGCTTATACCGCCAAGTAAATTTCTGTGCCTGATAATAGCTGTTGCTGATTGACGGTCCAGATATGGAATCTTCAGCAAATCATTTATCGATGATTTGTTCAATACTATCTTGTTGTTAATTAGATACTCCACGAGATCGAAATATTCCACTCCTTCCTTGTCTGTAGTTGCGTCTTCCAGAATATTATCCATATCAGCCGGAACTGTAGTTGTATCCACCTGGGCTTTAATGATGACGGAAGCAGAATAGAAGAATATAATTATGATGAAAATTCTCATCAGCTTATCTATTTGTGAAACGTATTATCAAACCAAATTGATGTGTTAAACCAAGATCAGAGTGGGATGAAATTGCATAATCGGCTTGAACAAAGTAATAAATAATTCCTAATCCGCCTGAATAACTGTTCGGTTCATTCGAAACTCCAACACGGAGTTTTAGAAAATCAACTATTGAATACTCTGTCCCAATCCTGAGCGAGGGACTAAAACCAATTTCTTTTCGGATAGCGGCAGTAAATGAAAATTCCTTTATTAATTTCAGATCTGTTCCCAGCCATAGAACAGAGGGAATCTGATTTGATTCATTGCCGATTGTCGCGCGTGAGATGTTTTCAATAATAAATCCAATACCTATCTGATCGTTTAATCTGGCGATAGCACCAATGTTGAAAACTAAAACTCCTCTACTTCCATAATTTTTTATAGAAACATTATGGTAAATGGTTGAGAGTCCAGCAAAAATAATGTTTGAGATTTTTTTTCCGTAGCCGGCAGTTAGCCTTGTCTCTTTATAAAGATCAAAACCGTAGACGCTGAATCCGGCAGCTAATGAACCGAATGAAGTCGGTTCGCAATAGGCCGCATAAGTGCTGGATAGTTCTTTTACATCGAACGGAGCGGGGGAATAGAATAATCCCACTTCACGTGAATTGAGGTAAGCCAATCCTGCGGGATTTGTAAATAAGGAGAAAACATCAGCCGGATAAGAAACATCTGAATGAGCCAGAGCAACTTGTCTGGCCCCCGCGTCGGTCTGTGTGAAACAATTGCCGGATAAGAAGAGTAAAACACACAAAGATGTAATGACTCTTTTCATACATTGATAACTTATAATATTGTTTAATTTTTTCCAAATCTATATCTTGGCTTTAGAAATTAATACGGAGTGTGGGCAATGAAAAAAATATTCTTATTGATGCTTTGTCTCGCAATAATTCCAAATTATATTGTTGCCCAGGAACTCGATGCTACAGTTACAATAAATGTTGAGCAACTTCCGACCGATGCACGCGACCGGTTGGATAACTTCGCAAATCAAATTCAGGATTACCTCAATAACACCAAGTTTACACAGAAAGCCTGGGAGGGAGAGAGAATTAAATGCTCTTTCAATATTTTCTTCAATAGTTCCAATGATGAGACCAGCTATTCGGCGCAAATGGTTGTAGCAAGTCAGCGCCCGATAGAAGGAACAAAATTTGGTTCTCTTATGATGAGCATAATGGATAACACATGGTCATTTAAGTATGAAAAAAATCAGGCAATGTATTTTAATCAGGCAAATTTTGACCCGCTGACCAGCTTACTGGATTTCTATGCATATATAATTATTGGTCTCGATTCGGATTCCTATAGACCTTTGGATGGTACTGAGTATTTCCAGAAAGCACTCGATCTTACGGTGCGAGGGGCAAGCAGTTCCTCTTCAAAAGGATGGCTCTTTGAAAGCACAGCGTATAACAGACGTGCATTGCTTGACAATTTATTAAATGCGAAATATCTGCAATTCCGTCAGGATTATTTTGACTATCACTATAACGGATTAGATCTGTTGCGTACCAAGGATCAGCAGATTGCATATTCCAATATTGTAAAACTGATTAAAAATCTTGAAAAGATGAAAGATCAGATGGATATAAGGAGTGCTCTGCTGAAAGTATTTTTTGATGCCAAGGCAGGTGAGTTTGTAGAGATTTTGAGGAACTATCCGGATAAATCAATTTTTGTTACATTGAAAAAGATTGATTCGCCCCATATTTCCAAATATGACGAAGCTTTGAAATAAAAATCAGAATAAGAACCCTCTGAAAAATATATTTTGTCACTTCGACCGCAGGGAGAAGTCTTTGAATTTAGAAAGATTTCTCAGTCGCTCCGCTCCATCGAAATGACATTTCAGAATTTTTCAGATGTTTCAATAAATTAGTTGTTACAAGAGTTAGATATTAGAAGGAAATCTCATAGACTCTATACTTCTTATAGATCTCGCCATTCATAACCTGAGCCCCGCGGTTCATCATTTCGTTATCTTCAAGTATCCAGCTTGCTTCACCTAAAAAGATTCCAAGATTCGCAGCACGGTTAACAATTTCCCAGTAGAAGACAGCATCGAGTCCGCGTTTTTGATATTCAGGGATTATACCCAGTGTGAGTATTCTTACCCAATTAACTTTTTTCTTATGTGTAAACAGCTTCAGGAAGCCGAAGGGGAGAAGTTTGCCGTTCATAGATTTGAAGATTTGATTGTAATCCAGCATCACAAGAGCAAATCCAACAAGTTTATTGTCGATCTCTCCAAATAGTACAAGTGACGGCTCAACAAGCGGTTTAAAATCATTGGCAAAAGCGTCAATTTCTTCTTCGGTGAAAGGAACGAATCCCCAATTTGGTGCCCATGCTTTATTATATACAAATTTTACTTTGTCGAGTTCTTTATTGAATTCTTTCATATTCATTTGTGAAATTTTTATCCCGGATCGTCTCTGGGCAATGTCGGCTACACGTTTCAATTTATCAGATGCTATAACTTTCTTGTTCTCAAGTTTATATGCGTACAGATCTTTAGCTTTTTTGAAACCGTAGTTATCACAAAGAGTGAGATAATATTCCGGATTGTATGGCATCAGCAGTCGCGGTTCATCTCCAAATCCTTCCAGAAGCATCGCGTATTCATCATTAGAAGATGGATTAGCAGGGCCTCTCATAGCATCGCACCCCTGTTGGATCAGCCATTCTTTGGCACAATCAAAGAGTTTATCGGCAACTGTCTGATCATTTATGCATTCAAAAAATCCAAAAAAACCGATTTTATCTTTATGATATTTGTTATGGAGATCATTTTTAATAGCGGCAATTCGGCCAACCAGTTCGCCATTTCTCTCTGCGAGAAACAATTCCATTGCCGCATGTTTGAAGAAAGGATTTTTCTTACGGTCTAATATTTTTTTCTTATCGTAAAGCAACGGCGGCACCCAGTACGGGTCGTTTTTATAAATCTTCCATGCGAACTTGATGAAAGTATCAATATCTTTTTTTGATTGAACAACTTTAATTTCTATTTCTGCCATAATATTTCCGTCCACTTATATAAAAAGAGGCTGTCTCAAAAGTAATTTTTACCGATAAAAAGTTGTGTTTTTAAAACGAAATCAAATCCAACAATATCGATTTTGATGCTTATGAGACAGCCTCTTAGAATTTAGAGTGAACTGCCTATATCAAACCGATTTCTTTACCAACTTTTTTAAATGTGTTAATGATAAAATCAAGATGTTCATCTTCATGACTGGACATATAGCTTGTTCTCATCATCTGTCTTCCTTGAGGAACACCGGGTGAAATAAAAACATTTACAAAAACGCCTGAATCATAAAGTTTACGCCACATTGCAAATGCTAATTCATCGTTACCGACTATCACCGGGACAATTGCTGTTCTTCCATCAATAATGGTAAAACCTGCCGCAGTTAATTCTGTCCGCATTTTGTTGGCGTTCCTAATAAGTTTTTCAACACGCCATGGTTCTTCTTCGAGAATGTTTAGTGCAGCCAGAGCAGAAGCGACAGATGCCGGGGTAGGGGATGCGCTGAAAATTAAAGCAGAGGAGTGATGTTTAAGATAATTTATTACGCGTTCTTCACCTGCAACAAAACCACCTAAAGAAGCAAACGTTTTACTGAAGGTTCCCATTGTAAGGTCAACTTCTTTTTCAAGATTGAATTCGCTTGCAGTTCCTCTACCTCCTTTACCTATTACTCCAACTGAATGTGCATCATCAATGAGTGTACGCGCATTATATTTCTTTGCCAGTGATATAAGTTCGGGCAAGTGAACGATCTCACCGCCAGTGCTGAAAACACCATCACTGATAACTAATTTTGGAGCGTCGATTGGAAGTTTTGCTAAAACTCTTTCCAGATCTGCCATATCATTGTGTTTGTAACGTTCCAGATTTGCTGTAAGACCTTTTGCCATAATCTGACCGGCAACGATGCATGCATGGTTATCTTTATCAGAAACTACGTATTCGCCTTTGCCTTGAACAAGAGTTGGAATAACTCCCTGTGCTGATTGATAACCTGTGCTAAAAAGTAGAACTGCTTCGGTTCCAAAAAATTTTGCCAACCGGCTTTCCAGTTCTATGTGTAAATCTAATGTTCCGGTTAAATATCTGGATCCTGAACAACCAGTTCCATATTTTTTTACTGCCTCTATTGCCGCTTCTTTAACTTTCGGATGAGCAGTCAAACCCAAATAATTATTAGAGCCAGCCATAACAACTTTTTTGCCCTCTATTTGTACAACCGGGCCTTCATTTTCTTCGATAGCGCGAAAGTAGGGATAAAGTCCTAATGCTTTAATGTCGTCAGCACGGGTAAAATCATGGCACTTCTTGAATAAGTCCAAAAAAACCTCCGGATTATTTTTCTATTACAAATTTCTCTATTTTTGAGCTAATTAAAGTTGAATTAAGCTAATTTTGGTAAGCAATATAAAGAAAATAAATTACTAATTAGTAGAAAGGCCATGAAAAAAATCTCAGTTGTAACCGGTGCGTCCGGATTTGTTGGTAGTCATGTTGTCGATAAACTTCTATCGGAAGGACACGAAGTAAGATGTATTCTGCGCGGATCAAGTTCCAGGCGGTGGCTTGAAAATAAACCTGTGGAAATTTTTAACTGCGGTTTATTTGATAAAGAATCACTTAAAAAAATACTCAATAATGCCGATTATCTTTTCCATATCGCAGGTGTGGTCAAAGCAAAAGATGAAATAGACTACTACAAAGGAAATGTTGAAACAACTAATGTACTTCTTGATGTCTTGTGTGAAGTAAATCCTGCAATTAAAAAAGTAGTGATCGTTAGCAGTCTAACAGCATGCGGTCCGTCTCTTGATGGCAAGCCGGTCAATGAGGAAACTCCCGAACATCCGATGACACGGTATGGAAAAAGTAAGTTAGCACAAGAAAAACTCGCTAAGAAATATATGGATAGACTTCCTATAACAATAATTCGGCCCCCGGCGGTATTCGGAGAGCGCGATACCGAGATCTATCTTTTCTTCCGGACTTACAAACAAGGCCTCATGGGTTTGATCGGGCTAAAGAAAAAAGAATTGAGTCTTGTTCACGTTGAGGATCTGGTTCAAGGTATTTTTCTTGCGGCTATGTCTGAAAAAGCAATCGGACAAACTTATTTTATAGGTACTGAACAATATTATGACTGGCATAAGATTGGCGAGGTTAGTCATCGTGCAATAGGTAAGAAAGCATTTACAATCAAGATCCCTCACGTTGCAGTTTATAGTGTTGCGTCTGTTGCTCAATTTCTGGCATTATTCAGTTCAAAGGCTGCTACGTTCAATATTGAGAAGGCAAGGGATTTTGTTCAGAAAGCATGGACTTGCGATGTTTCCAAGGCTGTTAGAGATTTAGGATATCGTCAGACCGTATCGCTCGAAGACGGCATCAGACGTACGGTTGACTGGTACCGCGAGATGAAATGGCTGTGAGTCATTTTCTGTTTACAATATAATAAATGAGACTGGCAGCGTCTGCAGTCTGTGTTGCCGAATCCTTTTACGGCTATTCTTAACTTGAAATTTTCTGTTAATTCCCGGATAACTTCACACTCAAAATTTTTGTTTGCGTTATCAAAAAGGAATACGGTCTTAATTTTGTTTGTGGGAACCGAGGTGAGATGATCAATATGCCAGTGAATATTTTTTGTCTCCAGCTGATGTCGTTCTACTCTTTGCGCTAAATTTTTTTGCGCACTCCCTGAATAATAATAATAGCCGGGAGGGAAGATCTTTCCCTTAAAACTATCAATCTCCACAGTGAATGGTTCTGAAGCCAGAATCTCCAGAAGATAAGTTCCGGAATTAATATCAGTTATTTTTAGCACCTTCCTTAACCCAGGTTTTTATTCCATCAATATGATTTTTCGTTAGGGGTGAATATCCCACAGGCGGCATCGGAGTAGTTGATAGTCCCTGAACTGAAAGCACCAATAAACTATTCTGCGGATAGCCAGGGGCAACCACTAAGTAACTCGCCTTTGTATTCGAATAAGATGTTAGACTCAGATTGCCGCTGTGTGTCTGATCATCATGGCATCCGGCGCGGGCACATTTGGCCGTTAATACCGGCTGAATATGCAGAGAGTAACTGACGTTTTGTGCCGGGATTATTAATGAATCAATTTCTGTTACATCGGCAGTGTCGTCGCATCCTGAAATAATCACTATGCCGGTGAACAGAAGAACGAAAAGAATATCTATTACGGTTTTATTTCTCACAATTATCTGTACTTGTTTAATGCAAAGATATTTCTGTTTACCTACTAATTCAATTCTTTTATTTGTCTATCTGAGATATTTATTTATTTTACAGTCAATGAAGTTCCATTATATGGAGAGCTGCAAGATGAAAAAAAATACCAGAATTGCTTTTTTTCTAATTTTTGTTCACTTAACCGGGAATCTTTCTGCACAGGAATTCTTGCAATCGGGTCCGATGGTGGGGTACAGTGCCATGCGTGAAGTTGCATTATGGGTTCAAACAAAGGCTCCGGCAAAAATTAAATTCATCTACTGGAATGTGAACGCAGTAAATAAAAAATATTCATCGAGAGAAGTTCTGACGAAAGATGCTGAGGCATTCACCGTGTACATACCTATTGACGATCTTGAACCGGGGCAAAAATATAATTACGAGCTATTTATTAACGGTAAGAAAATAACGCGCCCATATGAATTAAAATTCCAGACCCAGGAACTTTGGCAATGGCGCAAGGATGCACCGGAATTTAATTTTGTTACGGGCAGCTGTTTATATGTGAACGAACAGCAATACGACCGACCCGGTAAGTCTTACGGCAGCGATTTTGAAATTCTGAGAAGTATTTATGATAAAAAGCCGGACTTTATGCTCTGGCTTGGCGATAATTTATATTTGCGTGAAGTTGACTATGATTCGTGGAGTGGTATATTAAAACGGTATACTCACGACAGGGCTTTGCCCGAACTGCAATCAGTTCTTGGTTCAATGCATCATTATGCAATATGGGATGATCACGATTTCGGTCCCAACGACAGCGACAGAGGTTATGCTCTGAAAGAGAAAACACTTGAGACTTTTAAATTGTTCTGGGCTAATCCTTCTTACGGTATAAATGGTAAACCGGGAATCACAACTATGTTCCAATGGGGAGATGTTGATTTCTTTTTGCTTGATGACCGCTATTACAGAACACCGAATGGCAGGAAAACCGGTGATATTGAAATGTTTGGTGATGAACAGATCCAGTGGCTGGTTGATAATTTAGCCCGAAGCAAAGCGCCATTTAAAATAATTGCAACCGGTGGACAAATTCTAAATCCCATCGAGAAAGATTATCTTGAAATATTTAATCGATTTCCGAAAGAAAAAGAGAAGCTTCTCAGTTTAATAAGTGATGAAAAAATTAGTGGAGTTTTATTCCTAACCGGAGATCGTCATCATTCTGAATTAACGAAACTTGAACGGGAAGGAAGTTATCCGTTATACGATTTCACAATATCATCATTTACAGCAGGTATTTCTCCGGGTAAAGACGAACTCAATACAATGAGAGTACCGGGAAAAATTTCCGATGAGCATAACTTTGCTCTCTTTAATGTCTCGGGCAAGAATAAAAACCGGATTCTAACATGTACAGTCTATAACGTGAAAGGAGAAGCATTGTGGGATTATTCGATAAATGAGAACGAGTTGAAAAATAAATGATCTTTGTGATTGGTTAAAGGATTGACAATACGAGTGCTGATTATTAGTTTTGTTTCAGATTATTATGTTTTTTGAAATTCTCAATTAGCAATTCTAAATTGTTACCGGGGCTATAGCTCAGTTGGGAGAGCGCTTGAATGGCATTCAAGAGGTGAGGGGTTCGATCCCCCTTGGCTCCACACAGCAAAATAACAAGTATTCGCCGCTATTTATTTATCGCGTTTATTGTGCTTGTTAGTTACTTAGACTTTCATCAATATTGATTTCAGTTATTCATAATTTCATTTTTTCCCCTAGCCACAATCTCACATCATACACAATCTCATTCAAAGCCGCGAAGTTATTTACTACTTTTTGTTTATAATAATGCCGCCGCATTTATATACGGCGGCAATCAATAATTACTATAGTTAAAAATAGTATGTAACACCTCCACTGAATTTGAAAAAACCGAGATTTTCAAAATCATTTCCGAAGTCATCTGTCTGCTTAGAGAATATAAAACGATATTGCCCTTCAGCAAAAAAAGCCAAACTTGGAATTATGTACACTTCAAAACCGGTTCCAGCATGCAATCCGAAACTGGTTGCTTTCCATTCTTTCCCATTAATCGAAGACATAGCATCACCATCAATTTTATCGTTCGAGAATTTCCAAAAATAAATTCCTGCACCAGCAAAAATATATGGATTGCCTGCATCATTCCCCTCAATTAGAGGTCCAAGTTTGAATATTGCATCCGCAGTTATTGCTGGCATAACAAACGAAGGTTTCTTTCCTTCAGACCTGTACTTTGATTCGAAATAATTATAAGCAAAATCAAACGTTCCTCTAATACTCAAAATCGGCGATGCAGAATATGTTAGTGAACCAACAAATGTTGGTCCCGTTTCTAAAAGATCACTTAGCTCCAATGCTGCATCATATTTTCCGGTAGCATGAATAACAGCTCCGCCGGAAAGCGAAACTGAAATCATGTTTGATGAGAAACCAAGCGGCCTGTTTAAATTTTGAGCAAGCGCCAACGAACAACTGAGCGTTGTCATTATCATAATTAATAAAACTTTTTTCAAGACTGAACTCCCTTTAAGATGTTTTACATTGTATTTTTTTTTAATTTATTGCGGCAAATAAAAGGACGCAGTGTTTGCACGATAAATGCAAACTCGCACGAGACGGTCAATCTCAACCATTTGTTTGCCATTAACAGCGGAGTGCTTGCAGCACTCCGCTCAATTTTCAATAACGATTAAGCACCTCCTTCAGTCCAATGTTGTGAGCATACTTTTGTTCCATAGACATTCCTTCAAAATTTTTAGGATCTCTTCATGTGTGCAATAACATCACTCTTTTTTTGAATTAAATGTTAGTGATTCTGCCAACGGTTTTCCGAGATAGCCAGTGGCTCCTGTGATTAAGATTCTATCGTTTGACTTCATTAGAGAAGTTCTTTCTTAAAATAATATTTCATACCGTTCTCCAAAATGTGAATTTTTTCTCTTAAAGAGTCTTTCTTAATCAACTCTGAAAGCACTTCCTTCGGTTCATCGAGACCATCGAGCGCCATCACGAAAGAGCCCCAATGAATAGGAATCATTTCTTTTACATTTAGCATTCTCATTGCTTCGAGTGCATCTTCAGGACCCATATGGTGGTCCTTCATAAACCAACGGGGGCGAAACGCGCCAATGGGTAAAAGCGCTACATCAATCCTTACATAATTTCCAATGTCTTTCATCTCTTCAAATATTCCTGTATCACCGGCAAAGTAAACTGTCTTGTCACCTTGAACAATGTATCCAAGAGCTTTAGGAAAATCCGCCCAGGGAGAATTGCGCGAGCCACTATGCTGTGCCGGTACGGCAATAATTTTTGTATTCTTAACTTTCAGAGAATCCCACGGATTCAATTCAAGAACATTTGTAAATCCCAATTCTCTTAGTCGTTCTCCATTTCCTTTTGAAATTACAATTGGAATTTCTTTAGATAGTTGTTCCAACGTCCATTTATCTAAATGATCATAATGCGGATGGGAAATCAATATTGCGTCAATCTGAGGAAGGTTTTCTATTTTCATCCCGGCCTCTCTCGAACGGTGAACTATAGAAACCCAATCATTAAAATTCGGATCAGTTAAAACATTAATATCCTTCAATTGAATCAATGTGGTTGCATGCCCTATATAAGTTATTGAATTTTCATCAACTGAAAATTCGTGTTTAATCGTCTGCACTGTCTGCATCCTCTGAAAAACGCTGCATTGCAAACTACAGATGGCAATTATTATTATAATCAAAAACATTGGCGCCTTTTTCACTGTGGTTTTCCTTCATAAGTATTAAATGTTATTACTTCACTCCTTAAGCAGTTTTTGTACGAGTTGATCAAGTTCTTTATCCACAATTAATGTCCCAATCTTTGTGTAGCGGATCACCCCATGTTTATCGACAACGAACAGCAAAGGTCTATCAATCATCTTAAAAAGTTCTTTAAGCGAAGATTCCCAATCAATAACAGTCGTCCATTTTTCGTTATGTTCTTCTAAATATTCTCTTGATTTACTCTCTACATAAGATTTTGAAATAAAAAATGGAACTCCACGTTTACTTGCTATGCGTACTACTTCTAACCCTTGTTTCTTATGTGCTTCATAGAAATCGCTGGCTTCTTTTTCTTCTTTCTCGGTCGGTTGTTCTTCCTGATCAAAATGCTCAATTGTGATTATTACAACCTTGCCCTTTAACTTTGCAAGAGAGACTTGTTTTCCATAAACGTCGCTAGCATGAATTTTCGGTATAGTATCGCCAATACTGAATCCATTTTTCCCATCGTTCTGCTGATTGCCGTTTGAACTTGACGTAGCGGAAATAATGCAAAGGAAAATGGCAACAAATATATTCTTCATCTGATAGTACTCCTTGTTACAATCATCTTAATAAATGTGAACTCTTCTTTAACTTGATATGTGACTTATTCATTTGGCTCCACTAAACCACTTTCTTATCGAGCCGATGATATTATCTTTGTACTTAGCAGCAACTGTTTTTCCAACAATTAAGCATCCAAGAATAAAACACGCTTCTCCAAGTAAGACAAGTGAGAAAGTCAAAACCATTTTGATCTCAACAGAAAATGATAGCAGAGGAACAAGAAGTAACCCGCAATACATAATCACTGAAAGTATCAAAAGGTAAATACCTAACCGTGGAGTAAGATTTTTGAATTTTTGGATCACATTCACTTTCATTTTATGCTTTCAGACTTTCATCAATATTTATTTCTGCAGTCCGCAACTTCAGTTTCTTTCCAAGCCATACTCTCATATCATCCACAATCGAATAAACAACCGGAATAAATACTAGAGTAAGAAGCGATGAGCTTATCATTCCTCCCATGATTACTACTGCCATACTGGATCGCATTTCTGAACCGGGTCCCAATTCCAGCGCCAGCGGCAACATACCGAATATAAGGGCAAGCGTTGTCATCAGAATTGGGCGGAGTCGTGTTTTGCCTGCTTCAATAAGCGCTTCAAAACGATTCAGTCCTCGTTTTCTTAATGTATTTGTATAATCAACCAAGAGGATTGCATTGTTCACAACCAAACCAACAAGCATAACAACACCGATCATTGAAAAAAGGCTAAGTGTTTTACCCGTTATCATTAATGCGAGAAGAGCGCCAACAACTGTAATGGGCAAAGAAAACATTACGATGAAAGGATATAAAAAAGATTCAAAAAGCGAAGCCATTACCATATACACGAACAGAATGGAAAGTACCAGAGCGATGATCAGGTTTGTAAAAGTCTCTTCCATCATTTCTACATCTCCGGTTAGACCAACTTTTGAAATTGTCCGCGGCAGATTTAATTTGTTGATTGCTTCAGTAACATCGCTGCTCACATCGCCAAGTGGTCTGCCTACAACGTTGGCAGTAACAAGAAATTGACGGTTGTGGTTTTTACGCTGGATCTCAACGGGACCATAATCTTGATAAATGCGCGCGATCTGATTTAATTTGATTATTTCACCGGAAATTGATTTGACGTTCATTGATGAAATATCGGCAGCGCTTTTCCTTTTTGATTCCGGCAGCACGACCATCATATCGTATTCACTGTCTCCTTCTTTGTATTTATTTGAAATGTCGCCATCTATGCTTGCTCGCAGTGTACCGCCAACTACTGCCGAAGGTATTCCTAATGCGGCGCATTTTAATGGATCAATCTCAGCTTTGATTTCCGGAGCGCCGGCTTTCCACGATGATGAAGTTTCCATAATACCCGGAATGTTTTTTATCGCATCTATAATCATTTTTGATGCAATTTTAAAGTCACTTATTTCTGAGCCTGCAACTTCAATTTGAATTGGAAGATTCCCGCCTCCTCCACCCATAATGCTTGGTGGATAAACTTTCATTATAACTCCGGGAATTTCCTTTCCCAATTCCCGTATCGCCTGAGCAACTTCTTGTGTTGATCGAAAATCTTTTCCTTGATGGAGAAGAAGCTTTATCTGCCCAACCTGGCTGCCGCTCAAAGTAACATCTTCATTTGAAACTTTGCCGAGCAGGACAAATCGTGATTTCACCTCCGGAATAGCAGCAAGTTTGGTTTCCAACATTCTGGTAACGGCATCGGTTTTTTCAAGAGATGTACCGGCGGGAGTTTCAGTTTCCACCATTAATTCACCTTTATCAGGCGGAGTAAAAAACTCTGTGCTCACTGCTCCTAAAGGAATAAGAGCAATACTTCCTATAAATATTACTGTTGTAACAGCAAGCACAGTTTTTCTGTGCCTGAGCGCCCAGTTGCTCAAGTTTCCATACTTATTTTTAAGAAGTTCCATCACGTTGTTTTTCTTTTCGGAAGTAGATTCTTCCGCCGTCTTTTTTAACCAGCGAGACGCTAACATCGGCGTAAGAGTGAATGAAACAAAAAGTGAAAAAAGTATTGCGAATGTTATAGTGAGACCGAACTCAGCGAAGAACTTTCCGACCATTCCGCCCATAAAAGCAATTGGTATGAATACTGCAACGTTCGTTAGCGTGATAGCGATAGCGGCAAGTCCTATCTCGTTCCTTCCATCGAGTGCGGCTTTGAATGGATTCTTTCCCAAACTCAAATGCCGATTGGTATTTTCAAGAACCACAATTGAATCGTCAACAAGTATTCCTATTGAGGTTGCCAAGCCCATAAGCGAGAGCATATTAAATGTAAAACCTGCGTAATGCATTAAAGAAAAAGTTGCAATAAGTGAAGTAGGTATAGCCAGAAGAACAATGATGGTGTTACGAACATTTCGCAGAAAGATAAAAATAATTAGACCGGTCAGCACAATGGCTTCGAGCAGATTGTCGCGTACTTCAGAAATAGAATTGTTGGTGAAAGATGATTGGTCGTATGCGATAGCGAATTCTATATCGGAAGGTAGCCGCGTTTTCAGTCGTTCCATTTCTTTCTTCACTAAGTCAGCTACACGAACGCTGTTGGAACCGGGCTGCGGGCGAACCGCAATTCCCAAACTTGCTGTGCCATCAATTCGATTCAGACTTCTCATTTTTTTAAAAGAGTCATCTACATTTGCAATGTTTTGCAAATAAATTTCTTTGCCATCGGGTGTGAAGATTGGCGCCTTCTTTATGGCGTCAACACTACGGAATCTGCCCATAACTCGAACACCGTGCTCTTTAGTTTTTGTTTCGATCAAACCGGCAGGCACATCAAGATTCTCCATCTTAAGAGAATTCACAACATCCAAAATTGACAAGTTGTATTGAGCTAATTGTTCCGGGTCAACAGAAATATTAATCTGTCTTTCCTTTTGTCCGGAAATCAAAACATCTGCAACTCCTTCCACTTGCTGGAATCTGTTCTTCACTTGCTTATCAATAATGAGATAGAGCTCATCGAGTGTTCGCTTTTTAGAATAAACTGCGATATTCAAAATCGGCACTGCAGCAGCATCCCATTTAGTAACTATCGGAATCTCGGCATCATCAGGAAGAGAGAATCGTATTTCATCAACTTTTTTCTGAACATCCAACCTGGCATTGTTTCCATCAAGTCCTAATTTAAATTCCACAATTACTGTCGAAACACCTTCACGAGACCATGACCTGACGTTTTTAATTCCGTTGATTGTGCTGACCGCTTCTTCAATCGGTTTTGTAATTGACGTTTCATTCTCTTCCGGGTTAGATCCAGGATATACTGTTGTAACCGTAATGATTGGGAAGTCGGCATCCGGAAACATTGAAGAACCCATTCGAGAAAGCGAGAGGAGTCCAAAAACTGTTATGGCGCCAAAGATCATTAAAAGAAAAACGGGGCGGCGGATGGATATTTCTGTTATAGTCATTGCTGGTTTCCTCCAACAATTTTCACACGCGAGCCGTCTTTCAATTCATCCGAAGCGAATATAATAACAGTGTCTCCGGCGCTGATACCTTTTTTGATTTCTACTGCATCAGATTTCTGCAAGCCAAGTTCAACAAAAGTCAATTTGGCAATTCCATCTTTTATAATAAACACAGCGCGATTTCCGTTTATCCTCTTTATTGCATCCGGAACAATTGCTAATGCCTGCTTTCTATTGATGATTATACCTGCTCGCCCGAACATTCCCGGCATAATCTCCGAGTAGTTCCTATCGAATGTAATTTCAACTTCGCCTTTGCCGCTATGAGAATTAAGATTTGACTTAATCAAATCAACTTTGCCGGTGAATTTACGATTCGGCAAAGCATCAAGAGTGATAATAACTTTCAGACCCTCAAGGACTTTTGCAAGATCAGTTTCAAAAAGTTCAACTATCAGCTTCAAATCTTCTTGCTTGGAAATTGAGAGAATGGGATTAGCGTCTGAAACGCGAGAGCCTTCTTTTAGATACAACGTCTCAACTTTTCCAGCGATTGTAGATTTCACTTCAACCGGTTTGAATGATAAGCCAACTTCATCCCGCTCGACAATTGCAATAACATCATCGTTTTTTATTTTTTGTCCTTCTAGTACAAGCAACCGGACTAACTTTCCAGGCATTTTGGGAAAAATTTCTACTATGTCCGACTTCTTCACGGAACCGTAAGTAGAAACATCTTCAATCCATTCGGTTTGTTTTACTACGCTTATCTCTACAGGAAGCGGATGGTTAGCAAGTTCTTCAGCTTTTCTATTTCCCGCCGCATCTTGTTTATCACAGCTATTTATAGCAAACAGTGATAATAGAATGATAAATGAGAGAATCTTTTTCATATTTATAGCTCCACTAAATTTTTCTATGATATTCATTTTTTAAAAAACATTGCGTCCTATTGATTTCTGCAGGTTGTACTTACTTATTATATAATAACCTACAGCTTGTACATAATTAAGTTTTGTGGTTTGCAAGGACTGTTGAACATCAAGCAAATCCAAAGTACTTACTAAACCGCGCTGATATCTTTCTTCGGCGGTGATGAGCGTTTGTTTTGTCAGTTCAATTTTCTTTTGTTCAATTTCAATTTGTTTTTCTTTTGTTTGCAAATCGAGTAACACATTTTTTATTTCAATTGCTATCTCATCTTTAGTATCGTCATATTGCATTTGAGTTATCTTTAGCGATACCTCCGCTTGCTGAACCTGGGAGCTCGTTCTAAAACCATCGAACAATGGAAAAGAAAAAGAAAGCCCGGCATTCCAACTTCCTTTGAAGATATCTACATTGGGTAGGTATCCATTCCGAATGTCCCAATTGAAGAAAAGATCAACATTTGGTTTGTTCATCGTTGAAGAAATATCTTTTTGCAGCGATGCTTGTTTTTCTTTCTCTTGTAACTGCTTGAGTTCAATTCTGTTAGCGAATGCTTCCTGGGACAATATTTTTTCATCCATAGAAACCGGAATGAACGTCAGTGAATCTTGCAGTTGCACGATTGTATCCGGTGAACGACCGATGATTTTGTTGAACTGCATCTTTAATTTTTTAAGACTTGTTTCAACGTTCAGTATTTCACTGCTAACCGAACTGATTTGAACTTCCATCGATAGAATGTCAAAGGACGACGTTTCCCCGGCTTCATATTTTTTCTTCATCATAGAAAGCCGCTGTTCAAGAAGTGAAAGGTTTTCATTAATTACCTTAATTGCTTCACTCATCATCAGTATCTGGTAATATAATTGAACAGTCAGATAAGTAACTTCACGTTCCGTGAAAGCCGCACTGTGCTTTGCTTGCGATAATTCAATTTCACTCATCTCAACCATTTTGCCGTTCCGTCCCCAACTGAAAAGCGATTGGTTGACAGATACTTGTGCATTGTAGTTGTCATAAGTCCCAAGTTTAAATTCTTCAGCAGGCAAACCCGGAATCTCGAACTTGAATGTAGAAAAAGTATTTAGTCGCGTGTAGTTTCCGTCTAAGCGAAGCTGCGGGAAATAAAAGCTGCGAGATTCATCCATTTTGGCTTCGGCTCCTAAAATGGATTCTCTTGCCAGAAGAATGCTTTTATTGTTTTCCTGTGCAAGTCTTACGCTTTCGACAAGAGTTAAACTGCTGTTTGATTCTTTGTTCGTTATCTGTGCGTTTAGTTGAAGCAGTGAAGAAAAGAAGAAAAACAAAAATAAAAATATTCGAAGATGAAGCGTCATCACTATTACTCCTTTTTCATTGTACATTATTAAGTAACACAACAATTCTTTTTGATGATGGAACGCCACCGTACAGTTTGAGTTTTCGATCTACAAAATTCTTTTCCATAATTTCTTTATCCTTTGTTATGATTGAACGTGTTTCAGTATTTATTTAACTTTATAAGCAAACAAAAAAGGCATTTCTTCCCCGATGAAGAAATGTTAAGTCTTTCCGAGACACTTTTTGTTTGTTTCTGTACAGGGAGTAGTGCTCTAACACTATTCCCTGTTTTATTGTTATACTTTTTTCTTCCTATCCGGTTCTTACTCGGTATGGTATTACTTTGGAAATTTTAATAGCACCATTGTACCTTCGCCGGGAGTACTGTTGATTTTAATAATTCCGCCATGTGCTTCCATAATTTTCTTGCATAGATTTTTACTCATTATCTTCGTAGTAAGATATTTATTATGCGATGTCTCTCTGTTTTTCGCACCAGTGGTTCAAAGTTGTTGTGGGCGTACCAAGCAGCTTATTGGTCACTGCCGGGTTTCCTCCTTCACCCACTTTGTCAAAGAACCTCATCAGTTCTGCAATGAATTGCAGTTCCGCATTAAATGATGCTCTGCCAATTAGTGACATTAACCAAATTGGAACGGATGAAACTTTCACGTCGGGATGCACGATTGAGCAGTATTTCTCAAGCGCTTCTGATATGGTTAATGCTTCGGGACCGTAAACAAAGAATCTTTTGTTCGCCGCTTCAGGTAATTGAAATACTTTAGATATCATCTTTGCGTAATCGTCTGCAGCAAGCCAATGCAAACGATGCGGCTGCTTTCCGATGACAGAAGCCCGCTTGCCTTTGATATATAGTGGAAGAGACTCCATAAAATGTGTTGCGCAAAATATGGAGTATGGAACACCGCTGTTACGAATTGCCGCTTCCGCTCCGAGTTTTGCTTTTATAGAAGGGAACCAGGAATTCTCTTCAAAGACTGCAGCACCGGATAGGTAAGTAATTTGTTGTACACCCATCTTTGCTGCTATCCTAACAACATTTGCTGTTCCTTTATTTTCAATTCGATCAAAATCCTCCGCCGTTGGTCCTCCTCTTAGATTGATATGAACTCCATAACATCCGTCCAACGCTTTTTCTATAGCATAAGAATTCTCAACATCTCCTTGTATATATTCGAAGGAATTACCGAGTTTTACTTTAGCGTTCAATAGATTACGCACCAAGACTCGAACGGTATATCCATCCATTCTTAACTGCCGGGCAACGGGTTGACCAAGCATTCCGGTTGCACCTATAACGAGAATAGTTCTCTTCATAATAATTAGTTCTCCTTATTTTTTTGATAATACGTCTAACTTCTTCAAGATTACTTCGGAAATTTCAAAAGCACAGTTGTACCTTCATCAGGAATGCTGTTTATTTCAATAGTTCCGCCATGTGCTTCCATAATTTTCTTGCAGAGACTCAATCCCAAACCGTATCCACCCGTATTTTTGGATCGTGATTTGTCAATCCGATAAAACGGCTCAAATATATACGGCAGTTCCGCTTTGGGTATTCCTGAACCAAAGTCTTTTACTTTGAGAACAACAAATTTTTCTTCTTCTTCGACTGAAATTTCAATAGGTTGATTGTGAGGAGTTGAATACTTGATTGAATTTTCAAGAACATTCCTCAACACAGTTTTAGCTCGATCTAAATCTATCTTTAAAAAAAGATTTTCGGGAATAGAAATCAATTTTACACCGGGTAGTTTCTCTTTGTAGTTTCCTGCAACTTCAGTAATAATGTTTGAGATGCATGCTTCTGCTAAATAAAGTTTTCCATGACTACTGTTTAATCTTTCACATTCGAGAATTTCTGTTATCATACTTTCCACTTCCGCTAAATCTTCCTGAATACTTTGTTTGGTTTTATCTTGTGGTATAGATTCGAGGGCAACTTTTATTCTTGTGAGAGGTGAGCGAAGTTCATGACTGACATCTAAAAGGAGCTGCTCTTTTGATCGGATCATCTCTCGTATCCGTTTTGTCATCGAATTGAACGAGCCTGTGAGCACTCCTAGTTCATCAAACCCTCTTAAACGTACTTGGTGGGAGAGTTTTTCTTTACTAATCTGTTCCACTCCTTCTGCAAGCCAGTTAATAGGCTTTAGCATCCAACGAATCAAAAAATAAGATACCGTGAATATTAATGTCAGAATAACAATCAATAATCCGCCTAGTAGTTTTCTATAATATTTCATCTCTCCGACATCAAACGCAAATAAGTAACGCGCCGATGCATTCTTTTTGGAAATTGACCAAATTCCATGTGTCAGTTTTTTTGCATTTAGTTCAAATTTATTCCCCCCCACGTATTGTCTGTCATAGTCTTGGAAGGAAGGAATATCTTCATGTGAACTCCATCTAACATTTGTTCCTTCGTAACGAATTTTAACGGATAGTTCTTGAGATAATTTTCGTGCTTTCAAAGTATCCGGTGGGGTTCCTATTTCCGCTATCAGATAGTCTGTATATCGAGTAACATTGTGCTGGAAAGCAATTAATTGTTTCTCAATGTAGTTTTCAAACAATTCAACTACTACCATAATGGTAATAACATTCGCGGCAATGAGAACCAGAATGAGTTTTTTAAAAATTGAACTGCGAATTTTTTTAATAACGTTAAACATCTTCCTTCTCCTCGCCAACAAATTTGTATCCGGTTCCCCAGATTGTCTTTATCAATGATGGATTCTTAGGGTCATCATTAAGTTTTTGACGCAAGCGGCTTATTAGTACATCAATAGAACGGTTGAATGACTCCCACTCAATCCCTCTTAACTTATCTAGTATTTGATCGCGATTTAAAACCTTACCACAGTTTTTTACAAGAATAGATAGAACCTCGAACTCCATTGTTGTCAAATCAATTTTTTCTCCATCATACAAGACTTCATACTTTTGTAAATCAATATTAAGTTTGCCGCACTTGATAAGACCTGATTTTTGATTAGCGGAACCTCTTCGAAGAACCGATTGGATACGGGCAACAAGTTCTCTGGGTTCAAACGGCTTAGGAAGATAGTCGTCAGCGCCTATTTCCAATCCCACAATTCTATCGGTGACCTCACCTCTAGCTGTCAGCATGATTATCGGTACAGAATATTCTTTACGAATCTCTTTACATATCTCAAAGCCGTCCATCTCGGGAAGCATTATATCAAGTATGATTATATCAGGTTGTTCCCGCTTTAAAATTTTCAAGCCCTCCTTAGGATGTGTTACTGTAGTAACTTTGAAACCGAATTTGTTGAGATAATCACTCAGTAGGTTATTCAATTTCTTATCATCATCTATGATAAGAATGCTTTGTTCCATAGTAACTCTCCTCTAATAGAACCGTTAAATGATGCTGATACTAATAATCATCAAACTTACAACTAATAATATATGAGATAATTGTAAATCAATGATTTCTAATATGTAACAAATTGTAACTTCAATAATTAGTAAACCATATTCAAAATCTTGTCATGGGGAACTATTTAAAGTCTCGATAATTTTTTCTACTGACGGAACGCCACCATAAAGTTTTAGTTTTCGCTCTACAAAATTCATTTCCATAATTTCTTTATCCTCTTGATATAATTGAATGTATTTCAGTATTTATTTAGCTTTGTAAAGCAAACAAAAAAGGGCAACACTTCTTTTGGGAAGTGTATGCATTGTCTTCTCAGGGCACCAATTGTTTGCCTTGGCCCGGGTAAAGTGTTCGTAGCACTAAACCCGGGTTTTTAATTCAGGAACTTATTTTTTCACAATTTCCGCACAGAGTTTAGACGGTGGTAGCATCAAACCCCGGATTTCATGAACTTGTACGAGATACGCATACTCGTCGGAAAATTCCATTTTATTTAACAGACCAAAAACATAGTGAACCAAATCGTGGCAATGCAATCCGATCCAATTCTTTGGTAATAGTTCCCTAGGTAGTGCTGGTTCTTCAAGGTAAATATCCATAAGGTCAAGTTGCAGTTGGAGAACTTTGGGGAAAAGTTTTCTAGCTTCTAGTTTTTCCTTTTGTTTAATCTTTTTTTCAAGAAAACGCGCGAGATTTTCCCATTGTTTAGCAAACGTTTTATATAACTTTTCAAGTTTTTTAAGATTCCAAACTCTATAAATAATTTCTTTTACATCAATGCAACATTCGAGCTGTACTGTTTGACATTGAAATACAGCAACATATTTCTTGAGTCCAAGGGAAGTAATTAGTTTTCCAACCTCAGCAGATTTATTGTACGGAGATATCCAAGTGCTGCCGAAAAGCATACCAAAACCTAACGTAATCAATTCATTCCGCAATGAGTTCCGTTTCTTTCTTAAAGTTTCCGGAATACCAAAAACAACCACCGTCCAGATCCCCTCCCACTTTTCTTCTGGAAATTTCCCATCTATCAGAGAATCAATATGTAAATGTTTATCAACAGCAATTTGAATTCTACGTTCACCTTCCTTACTCAACTTGTAGAAAAGAGTGCCATTTTTTTTCTTTTTAGTAAGAGTACCTTCTTTTACCAATCTGTTTACCGATGCGCGAATAGAATGTTCAGATTTTTTTACTCTACAACCGAGATCGATGATTTCATTAATAGAAACCTCATCCTTCTGGAGGAGACATCTTTGAATAATGTTTTGTGTTTTTATCATATTGTTGTTCCAGTATATTGTCGTTACTAATAACGACAGTTTTACGCTACAACAAACTACTAAAGATTTTTTATTCTGTCAAGTATTTTTTTATGGTTTGTACTTCCGAATTAATACTATTGCGGTGGTAAAGAGGGTTTAAGTTTTGCGTGTCTAGAGGGGGACGGTTTGATTTTTATTTATATTCTAAATTTCGGTGACTAGAGTGAAACACCCCCCTAGCTCCACAAAAAAAGCGACTTATGTCGCTTTTTTACTAACTACTAAAATCTAATTACTTGTTTTAATGTCCGCTCTCTGCTTTTTTTGTAAGCTCTGCGATCTGTGAAAAATTGCTCTGCAATTTCCTTAATTCATTTTCGAGTTTGTAGATTTTATATGACTCGACCGATTCTTTACCGCCCAGCAGCCAGTTCACATCGCAGCCTAAGCGGAGCAGCTTTGCAAGAATTCTCGTCCCCGGTTCTCTTTTTGAGCTTATGTACTGCTGAAGCTGCTGAGGTGAAATCTGCATCGCATCTGCAAGTTTCTTCAGAGTACCATATTTCTTCTTTGCAAAAAATCTCATCCGCTCACCAATGCCCATCTGTAATTTCTCGTCGGTGAATAAATCCAGATTATCTGGATGAGAATCCTCAAACAGGTTCAGTTCAAACTGATAGTCATCAATTATTTTTTTTATCTGATGGTAGAGATCATCATCGAATTGAGGACTTTCATTTAAAAGATAGGAGAGAGTCTGGATCTTCATATCTAACTTCTCGGCAACCATGTGGAGTTTGATACCGAGAGTATGGAGCAGATACTTTATTTCTTCCTGCTTCGTCATTTATTTCCAATTTATTATGAAAGCAGTTCTCTATTGCAAAATAGTAAACCTGACTGCAGCAGGCAAGTTTTATCGGTTTTAGTCAGATTCGGATGCAAGACTAACCCCGGTCCCGGAATAAAACCGCAGGGGCATTTCATAGGGGTATATTATTCTATATCTTAGCGCCATATGAAATTACTATCGTTTTCAGAAGATCACAAGTACATACTGAACATGGCCTTACCTGCCATTGCCGGCCTTTCAACCCAGATGGTGGTTTCTCTTGTTGATACAGCGATGGTCGGGCGTTTAGATGACGCAACCTACTATCTTGCTGCAATGGGTATCGGCGTATTCGCTACCTGGGCAGTAGTAAGTTTATTCTCAAGTCTAGCTACCGGAACCCACGTATTAATTGCCCGGAGATTCGGTTCTAAAAATTACGATGAATGCGGGCACGTATTAAACACCTCACTCATTATTTCACTGATTATTGGAACCATGATAGGCGCAATAGTGGTTTTCTTCTCTCATGATATTGCGAATTTCTTCGCCGTTGATCCGAAAGTTGGTTATTACGCCGGCGAATTTCTTCACTATCGTTTTATGGGTATTCCGTTTTTCCTAATCACCGTATCTTACCGAGGTTTTTTCTTCGGAATCGGCAAGACCAAAATTTTCATGTATTCCGGAGTTCTGGTTAATTTTTTAAACATAGTGTTTAATTACTTCTTTATTTACGGCGGATTCGGAATGAAGGGGATGGGTCTTGCCGGTGCGGGACTCGGTTCTACTCTGGCTACAGTCTGCGATGCACTTTTTTATATATCTGTCTCTTCATTTCCATCTTACAGAAAAAAATATAATTATTTCAGGAATTTTCATTTTACAAAGAACATTGCTTCCTCCATCATAAAAATCTCTCTGCCGGTGTCTCTTCAGAACATATTTATACTAGTCGGATTTTTAAGTTTCATTTCAATAACCGGATTAATAGGGACTGCAGAACAGGCAGCAAGCAATGTTGTATTCTCTTCGCTTCTCATTTCACTTATGCCATGTTTCGGCTTTGGAATTGCTGTTCAGACGATTGTTGGAAATACTCTTGGAACCGGAGATATCAAAAAAGCGAAATATTATGGCTACGAAACCAGCAAACTTGCAACTCTTTACACTCTGCTTGTGGGAATTGTTTTTGTCCTGGCACCGAGAATAGTACTCACACTTATTACAAATGACAGCAGCGTTATTGAAACTGCAGTTCCCGCTCTCAGAATAGCTGGAGTCGGGCAGATATTTTACGGAATAGGAGTAGTGCTGGCTAACGGTTTACAGGCTGTTGGCCAGACTTTATATGTGATGCTGGCCGAGGTAATTGTTAATTGGTTCGTGTTCGTTCCCATTGCATATTTTCTGGGCGTGTATCTTAAATTCGGTTTAATAGGAGCCTGGTTCGCTCTTCCGTTTTATGTTCTCCTTTATGCGTCTGTTATATTCTTAAAATTCCGATTTGGTCACTGGGAAAAGTATCAACATGTGTGAGATAAATAACTTGACAAAGTTGTCCCGGAGGGATATATTTCACGCGTAAATTATGATGAAACTTAAATACCTAATAGCGCTTCTTATTTTCACCACGGGACTTATCTTCGCGGGTGCAAATATACCACAGGGATTATCAGTCCGGTCAAGTGGCAATAAAGTTATTATTGCTTGGCAGGCTATTTCAGAATCCAATGTGAAAGAATATGTTATCGAAAAAAAATCCGGCACTGGAGATTGGGTTTCGGTTGGCTCTCCAATTACACCGCGAGCAGATATGAATTATGAATTTGTTGATGCAGATGTTTACAAAACAACCGTAGGATCCTGGTATAAATACCGTCTAAAAATTGTCAGCAATGATGGTTCAAATCCAACATATTTAGAGCAATCAGGTACAATATATCCTAACATTTCCAGCGTTAAGAGAACTTGGGGAAGTATAAAAGCATTGTTCCGTTGATATACCTTCTTGTTCTGTACCCTTCAAAATTTTCAATCTATTATAGAATTTAATGTACAAGACTAATCTTGAAATATATCTTGCTTCAAAATCTCCGCGCAGAAGAAAATTATTAAAACAGATCGGATTAAAATTCAGGTCATTCTCGGTTGATCTTCATGAGGAGATACTCGATGGCGAGCATCCGGTTCAGACCGTAAAACGATTGGCGATGCACAAATCCGATGAAGCAATTCTGAAAATTAAAAACGGAATTGTAATTACCGCCGATACAATTGTAGTTCTAGGCAAAGAGGTTATAGGCAAGCCAAAAAATGAGAAAGACGCGTTTCAGATTTTATCAAGACTGAGCGGGAATATGCACACTGTCTATACTGGGTATGTTGTTAGAAATCTAAATAACCGTAAAAAAATTATTGGTTATGAAAAAACAGATGTCACATTCAGAAAATTAGAACCAAAAGAGATTCGTGATTATATCAAAACCGGAAGTCCGATGGATAAAGCCGGTGCTTACGGAATTCAGGATGATTTCGGAGCCGTGTTTGTCAAAAGGATTGACGGCTGTTATTACAATGTAGTTGGTTTACCTCTTGCTAAAATTTATAAATCGTTAAATGATATTCTTTAATTTGCCTCCTCTTACGAGTTATATTATTTTCGCAGTGAAAACATTTTATAATAGACAGAAATTAAAACGGAGTAAAAATGGCAAAATTCAAAAAAATTGTTGCACCAAATAAAGGTGAAAAAATTTCGATTATAGATGGAGAGATCTCTGTTCCCGATAATCCGATACTCCCGTTCATCGAGGGAGACGGCACTGGTCCCGATATCTGGTTTGCATCCAAAATGGTTTTTGATGCGGCTGTTGAAAAAGCTTACAACGGAAAAAAGAAAATTGAATGGATGGAAGTTTATGCCGGCGAGAAGGCCGTTAAAACTTACGGCAAGAATCAATGGCTGCCGAACGAAACTCTCGAAGCGATAAAGGAATATATTGTTGCAATTAAAGGACCTCTGACCACACCTGTAGGCGGTGGAATAAGAAGTCTTAATGTTGCGCTCCGTCAGGAACTTGATCTTTTCGCATGCGTCAGACCTGTGAAATATTATGCAGGTGTACCAAGTCCCGTTAAACGTCCTCAGGATCTGGATGTGGTTATCTTCCGTGAAAATACGGAGGATGTTTATTCCGGTATCGAATTTAAATCCGGTTCACAGGAGGCAATTGATTTGATAAAATATCTCAACAAAAAATTCGGTAAAAATATACGCGCGGGATCGGGCGTGGGTATCAAACCTATGAGCCAGTTCGGTACCGAAAGACTTGTTAAGAAAGCTATTGAATACGCTATCACAAACAAACGCCCGAGTGTTACTCTTGTTCATAAAGGGAACATCATGAAATTTACAGAAGGCGCGTTTAAGGATTGGGGATACGAGACTGCAAAAAAATATTTCGGCGATGTAACTGTAACAGAAGACGAGCTCTGGAAAAAATATAACGGCAAAACTCCCGAAGGGAAAATTATTATTAAAGACAGAATCGCAGACAGCATGTTCCAGCAGGCGCTTTTACGTCCAAGCGAATATGATGTTCTAGCAACACCGAATTTGAACGGCGATTATTTATCAGACGCATGCGCTGCGCAGGTCGGCGGACTGGGTATAGCGCCGGGTGCCAACATGAGTTATCATTACGGAGTGTTTGAAGCCACACACGGTACCGCTCCTAAATATGCCGGACTCGATAAAGTTAATCCTGGTTCAGTTATTTTATCCGGTGTAATGATGTTTGAATATATGGGATGGGACAAAGCGGCTAAACTTATCGCGAAAGCATTGGGCAAGGCGATCAAAGCAAAAACCGTTACTTATGATTTTGCGCGACTCATGCCGGGCGCTAAAGAATTAAGTTGTTCCGATTTCGGAAGAGCTATTATTAAAAACATGTAGTTAAAAATTGTGCCGGTCTGTGTAGGAAGTTTTTTTCTTTGTGTGCTTAGTGTCTTGGTGGTAAATAAATTTTAGTTCTGAATCAGGAATAAAGAGAAAACCACTAAGACACCAGGGACACAGAGGTTCACCAAGATTCACAAAGGTTTTTTGAGCAACCTTCTTTTGTATTATTAAATCTCCAATACTTTCTCTTTCAAAGATTTCATTTGATTTTTTCGACCAAAATATTATTTTACTCACAGTAGTTTTTCTTTAATAAATTAACTGACTAATTAATGCAGTGGAAATTCTTTTGAGTCGGCCGGAAACCGTTCGACGGGGATTAATTTCAGTTATCTTCTTTCATCTGCAATTCTCAAAGTCCAATTCTTCGGTTCCCCGTCTTAGCTTGCGTTTTTTTTTCACTATTAGCCGTATGAGATAACTATGATTCAACTCTAATCAGAGAAAGTTGACAGTCGATGCACAGTTTAAAAATTCCATTTTCTCAAACGATATATTCCGTAATTGAATCTATTAACAAATTATTTAAAGGAGGTTGTTATGAAAATTACACGCATGAATCTTATTGATGGTAAAGAGGGAGGAAAGATTGCCGCTTTCTTCGATATCCAGACACCCGATGAAATTGTTATTAAAGGTTTCCGACTTGTGAGCGGCGCGAACGGTTTATTTATCTCTCCGCCGAATGATAAAGGAAAGGATGGAAAGTATTATGACTCTGTTGTCCTGCCCAAGGAGATGAAAACAGCTCTTGAAAAACTTGCTCTTGAGGAATATGATAAGTTGAAGAGGTAAAATGATGTCGTGAGATGTGAAACGTGAGACGGGAGAGTAGGACTACGCGAGTCCTTTCACGTTTTCCGTTTTCACTGTTTACAGTTCACTTTTCCCGTTTCACCTTTCACGTCTAAGTTGTTTTCCGTTTCATTTTTACCTTCACATCTCACTTCTTGTCGCTCACCTCCTTGACAGAAATCCCTTTTCCCTCTAAGTTGTAAACGAAAAAATAAGAGAATCCAGACATGGGGAAAAATTAGGCATGATCCATTCCGGCATGCATTCGGCAATTACAAGTCGTAAGACTTTATATATATAACACAAAATGGTATTTCTTTTTCCTGTGATTCTGACGAGCGCGTAAAATTTGTGCGCAAGTATGAGCATATGATAGTTTTAATGCGGATTATAGATATGCACGCACCAATTTTAAAATATTGTGAAAATGAAATGTTTTGAAAAAAAACGGAACGTAGAACAGCAGTTAAGCGCATATCTATGTTCCATAGATAAATAACCCGTTCAGCATAAGTAATAGTTGAACGAAGCCTATTGGCAGTAGAAGAAAAAGTTCATTGATAAATTGGGAGAC
>CAYTUV010000023.1:0-53356 GCA_964441505.1 uncultured Melioribacter sp.
TTAGTTTGAACTAGAAAAAATTACCTACGTTTAAACGCATTCCAGAAAGCAGAGGTGCCTTTTGCTAATGCCTTGATATTTTTGATGAGATCTTTGGCAGGGTACTCAACATCACGTAAATTTTTAAGAGAAGTGAGGCCTGAAATTCGTTCTCTTATATTTTTAATTGAGCTATCAATCTCTTCCCAGTAATTTTCAATTTCGGAAACCACCCGATTAGCTCTGCGCGTTACCTGTTCCAGATTTTCAACAACTGGATTTGTCTTTTCAATAAACTGATTAACATCCTTCCGGACAGCTTCCACCTGTTCCGTAATTTTTTTAATATATGTAATAGCCAAGATGCATAAGGCGGAAGCCGATAGAATCAATATGATTAGTAAAATATCAATTACAGTCATAATCTTTTAAGCTTCCTTCTCAGTCTTATAAGCGTCCATTCCAGCTCTGATTGCAGTTTTCAATCGCTCACTTTCCTTTTCAATTTTTTCTTTCCCCTGATGAGCAACGTTACCGGCTTTATCTTTTGCCTCGGAAAGAATTCTTTCTGCCTCGCCTAAGAGCGTATCAACTTTTTCTTTAGTATCTGCAACCAATTTTTCGGATTTTTTTTTACCCTCATTAATGAGTTGCGAAGCTTTATCTTTTGCTTTTACTATGTACTGGTCGGCATCCTCTATAAAGTCTTGCGATTTTTCTTTTATATCCTGACGCAATTCTTTACCGGACTTCGGTGCGTAAAGAAGCGCAATTATTGATCCGACTGCGGCGCCGGTTAGGAATCCAATCAACAATCCTTTTCCCATTCCGTTTTCTTCATTCTGCATAACAATCCTCCAATGTTTTTTTTGAACTGGTACTAAAATATATAGCGTGCGTTCTAAAATCAAGGATAGAAAGGTCTATGGGTAAATGGATGTGAACGGGTGTTAATTAAAGTTTGGAGGGAGTGAGGCAGATAATTACCTAGGAATTGCAAGCTCATCTGTGTAAACATACAAAGAAACCGCGTTCGGAGGCTGGTATTTATGCACTCGCGCTTTGAAATTACAAACAGTATTACTAAATGTATTAATAAAGCACAGGTGTTGTGGTAAGGACACTTTGTAGTGCTGTAGTGATAGTTAAAAAAATAATCCTGGATCGATTAACAGAAATTTATTTTTAGAAATTAACTTCCTACTTTCGGATATCCACTAACGGAACAGCGGTCTCTCTCATTGAATGCACTTTGTTTGCAACCGAAATTGATATATCTCTTTTAACATACTTTTCGAATTCATCGCGAAAACGTGTAATCATAAATCTAACCGGCCAGGCCGCTGCTTCGCCAAGTGCACAAATAGTATTGCCTTCAATATTAGTTGCTATGCTGATAAGAAGATCCAAATCTTCACTAGTCCCATGCCCTTCATCAATTCTATGCAAGGTCTTTTCCATCCATCCGGTGCCTTCACGGCATGGTGTGCATTGCCCGCAGCTTTCATGATGATAAAAATGAGATATTCTCAATAATACTTTTAATAAGTTGGTTTCTTCATCCATTACCATTACACCGCCGGTTCCGATTGCAGAACCTGCTTCTCTCAATGATTCAGCGTCCATACGTATTCCTTCAAGATGATCTCCGCGCAATGGAGGCATCGAAGATCCGCCGGGAATAACACATTTTATTTTTTTATTGTCTGGTACTCCACCCGCCACGTTGTAAATAAGATCTGTAAGCAGAATACCCGAAGGAAGTTCATACACACCCGGTTTATTTACATGACCGCTTATACCAAATAAAATTGTTCCGGGATGTTTTGGAGTTCCGATTTTAGAGAACCATTCCCAGCCATTTTTAATAATTGCCGGCACATTTGTGATTGTCTCTACATTGTTTATTGTAGTCGGGTTGCCCCATAATCCACACTGAGCGGGAAATGGCGGCTTAACACGCGGATAACCACGCAATCCTTCAATGGAATTCATCAAGGAAGATTCTTCTCCGCAGATATATGCGCCTGCCCCCTTGTGTATGTAAAGATCGCAGCTGAAATTAATTCCGAAAGTTTCCCTCATCTTTTCACCAAGAAATCCACGGGCATACGCCTCATCGACGGCTTTTTGCATCAACTTTATCCACTTATGATATTCGCCACGAATATACAGATACGCAACCTTTGCACCAATCGCATAACATGTTATGACAGCGCCTTCGATCAATTGATATGGATTGTCTTCCAGAATTTGTCTGTCTTTGAATGAACCGGGTTCGCTTTCATCACCGTTAATGGCAAGATACTTCGGCTTATCGGTTGTCTTAGGCATGAAACTCCATTTCAGACCGGCTGAAAATGCTGCACCGCCTCTTCCGCGCAAACCGGATTTTTTCACTTCATCGATAATTTCATCAGGGGTTTTTGCAAACGCTTTTTTAGCAGAATCGAATCCGCCCTTTGCGAGATAAACATCTATCTGATTATAATTTGGTATTTCGGGGAGAACAATTTTTTCCATTTATTTCAGCGAGTCTAAAATTTCAAAAACTTTTTCTTTATTCAAATTTTCGAAGTAATCTTCATTAACAGCAATCATTGGAGCGTAACCGCACGCGCCCATGCATTCAACTTCTTCAAGAGAATATTTTGAATCCGGGGAAACCTGCATATGATCAAGACCAAGTTTCTCTCTTACACCATCCCAGATTTCATAAGCACCGCGAAGCATACACGAAACATTGGTACACACCTGAACATGATATTTGCCCATTGGCTTTGTATGATACATAGTGTAAAATGTTACAACACTCAGCACATTAACTTTATCTATCTCTAGAACGCTCGCGATCTCTTCCATTACTTCGTTGCTTATATAGCCATTCTGTTCCTGTGCGATATACACTGTATCCATCACAGCAGCAAGTGCAGTTGGATATTTTTTCCGTGCGGCTCTTATGCGTAAAATATTTTCTTCTGTGAATTTGAAAGACATATTAACCTCAGAGCAAGAGCACGAATAGGAGCATGAAAAACTATGCTTCATAATTCACCTCTTGTTCATAAATTCGATCAGAATTACTTTTTATTAAGCCCATTATCATTGATATAATTTCTTTCAGTTGTGTTTTACCTTCACTAAGAACTTCTTTGCTTATTAATTCTTTAGTATACATTACATCCAAACATGCAGCAGATTCCAAACTTGATCCTTTAGCAATATCAAAATATCTACATCTATCTTTCCCTGAATACTTCCCATTACCTTCGGCAATATTGAGTGCAATTGAATCAGACGCTCTTTCAAATTGATCGATTATAGAATTCCTAATTTTCATAGTAGAAAATAGTTTGTGAACCCAGCTGATAAATTCCATTGCTTTCTGGTATACTTTCAATTTTTCATGATCTAAATAGAATTCATTCATCTCATGCTCTTGAACTTATTCTTGCTCTTTGTTATTTGTCCGCCTCTCCCATTACAGGATCGAGACTTCCAATGATTGCGATAACATCGGAGACCATCGCTCCTTTGCACAACTGGGAAACAGCCTGCAAATTGCAGAATGACGGTGAATGTATTTTTAATTTCCAGGGCTGACCTGTTCCGTTACTTACAATATAAAATCCTAATTCACCCTTCGGATTTTCAACAGAGAGATAAGTATCTCCTGCCGGAGGATTAATCCCAAAATTGATAATCATGAAATCGTGAATTAGTTCTTCCATCTTGGAATAAATTTCAGTTTTGCGAGAGAGAACTTTTTTAGGATCGTTGGCAATCACTTCGCCTGGCGGCATTTTATCTAAACACTGACGTAATATTTTAACACTTTCTTTAACTTCATCACCTCTCTGAAAATATCTGGCGAGACAATCTCCCTGCGTAAAAGTCGGAATTCTAAAATCAATTTCATTGTAGTGCAAATATGGCTTTGCCCGGCGAATATCATATTCGATTCCGCTTGCGCGCAAGTTAGGACCTGTAACGCCAAGTGCTATTGCATCTTCTTTTGGAAGAATCCCAATACCTTCGAGGCGACCGATGAAAATTCTATTGGACAACATCAGTTTATCCATTTCGACTAATGCGGGTTCCAGCTCAGTTAAAAACTGTACAATTTCTGCTATCGACTGATCATCGATATCCGAAGCAACTCCACCTATGCGTGTATAGCTTGTGGTAAATCTTGCGCCGGCAATTCTATCAAAAATACTATTAATCTTTTCACGTTCTCGGAAAGTCCACATTACCATTGTAACAGCGCCAACATCCATTGCAAATGTACCGATTGCCACAAGGTGTGCTGCAATTCTAGAAAGTTCTGAAACAATCATGCGAATATATTGAGCACGCTTTGGTGCTTCAATCCCTGCAAGTTTTTCGACTGCAAGAACATAACCGACATTGTTGCACATTGTTCCGGTGTAGTCTAAACGATCTGTGTGAGGAATGAATTCGATATAACTCATGTTCTCAGCCATCTTTTCATATCCGCGGTGCAGATAACCGAGTTCTGGGACAATTCCCATAACAGTTTCACCATCGAGACGTAATACCAGGCGAAGCACACCATGGGTAGCAGGATGCTGGGGACCCATGTTAATTATCATTTCATTTTCAAGTACATCTTCAATGGAAATATCGCGATCTTCAAGAAGTTTCTTGTAGATCTTATCTTCGTTATATATTTGATCAATTCTATTCATACTATTCTGCTTCATGCGGCAGTGGTAAAGAACCGGGAATGCCAATTACCGGAAATTCTTTTCTTAGAGGGTGATACTCAAATCCTTCCGGCATATAGATTCTGCGCAGGTCGGGATGATTTGTAAACTTGATTCCGTACATATCAAATGTTTCTCTCTCATACCATTCGGCACTGCGCCATACTGAAGTTACTGTTTCTACTGCCGGTGGATCAACATCAATATTAGCTTTGAGACGAAGCGTGTAGTTTAATTTGAAAGAGTAGATATGATAGACGGTCGTAAATCTTTTCTTGCGGGTCGCCCAATCGATAGCAGTAATATCTTTGCACATTATAAATTGAAGATCGGGATCATCTTTTAAGAATTTTCCGATTTCAACAATTTGATCGCTCTTCACCGTAAAACAAAGATCGTCTCTGAAATCGGAGATTTCTTCGAGCAAGGCGCCAAATCTTTCTTTTACTTTATCAGTGATCAGTGCATTAAGATTCATAGAATTATTTTTGTGAGAGTTCGAGTTCTTGTAAAGATCTGTTCTGAAAATCGCGTGCTTTTGTTTTTCCAATTTTTTCTTGAATTGTAATCAATGCATTCAACAAATTTTCCGGACGGGGCGGGCAACCGGCAGTATAAACATCAACTGGAAGAAATTGATCGATTCCTTGAACAACACTGTAAGAACGGTACATTCCACCTGAAGAAGTACACGCGCCCATAGCAATAACCCATTTTGGTTCCGGCATTTGATCATAAATTCTTCTTACAACTTGTGCCATTTTATATGTTACGGTTCCGGCTACAATCATAAGATCGGACTGACGCGGACTAAAGCGCATTACTTCGGATCCGAATCGTGCTATATCATATTTAGGATCTGCCGCGGCAATCATTTCAATTGCGCAGCATGAAATTCCCATTGGCATTGGCCATACTGAGCTTTTGCGTGCCCATCCGACTACAGCATCTATTGTTGTTGTGAGAAAGCCGTCCTGTGTGAGCTTGGCTTCTAATCCCATTTCAATCCACCTTTCATGTAGACATAAAGAAATCCAAGTTCAAGAACAACTAAAAATATAAACATCGGGAGGAATGCAAAAATTCCATGTTGGGCGAAAAGAGTTTTGAATTCAACTGCCCATGGATAGACATAAATAACTTCGATATCAAAAATGATGAAAAGCATGGCAACAAGATAATATTTGATCGAAATCCTCTCGTGCGTTGTTCCTACAGGATTTTTGCCGCTTTCGTAGGTCATCTGCTTCACTTTATTCGGCCGTTGCGGACCAAAAAGTGTAGAGAAAAAAACCACAACTCCGCCAAAGACTGCGGCAACAATTAATACGAGAAAAACAGGTATATAATCAAGAATCATAATTCTAATTATCAATTTTAGGCTGGCGAAAAATAATCTAAATGAGGGTAGAAAGCAAAGAGAGTGTAGAGTGATGAACGTAGAATGTAGAGTGTCGAATGAAGAATGAAAGATTATAGGTTATTTAATAATCATTTCTATAATTCAAAAACTCTACACTCTATACTCTACACTTTTTACGCAAGTATTTCAGCTAATTTTTCAACAACTGTATCCAAATCTTCATAACCGATTACTAACGGCGGAAGCATTCGTAGAACGGTTGTCCCCGCAGGAAGGGCGATAATGTTATGCTTCAGCAATTCTTGAAGCACCGGCTGCACTTTATCCTTAAGCTCAATACCAATCATCAGACCAATTATTCTAATCTCACGAACTTTTGATAGTTGATGTTTTTCCAGCTTCTCTTTGAAATATTGTCCTTTGGCTTCTGCTTCTTCCCACAATTTATTCTCCAGCATGAAATCGATTGAGGCGATTCCGGCTGCGCAAGCTAAAGGATTACCTCCGAATGTAGAACCGTGCTTACTTTTTTCAATCGTAATTTTATCGCTGCACAAGATGGCACCCATCGGAAATCCGCCGGCTATTGATTTGGCAACAGTCATCATATCAGCTTCGATTTCAAGATGTTCAATCGCAAACATTTTCCCGGTGCGGCAGAATCCAGTCTGGATCTCATCCATTATCAGCAGAATATTTTTCTCATCGCAAAGTTGACGTACTTTTTGAAAATACTCTTTCTGTCCAATGTTAATTCCACCTTCACCCTGAACAGGTTCGAGAATTATTCCCGCTGTATCATCATCAACTGATGCTGAAAGTTTTTCAAAATTATTATATGGTACAAAAGTAAAACCGGGGACAAGAGGACCAAATCCTTCACGATATTCATTTTTGTAAGTAGCACTTAACGCACCCATCGTTCTGCCGTGAAATCCTTTCATTGCCGCAATGAATTTTGTCTTCTTGGTATTTAGCCGTGTAAACTTGATTGCCGCTTCCATTGCCTCGGTTCCGCTGTTGGTAAGAAACGCGCGTGTAAAATTCTTCGGCACAATCTCGAAAAGCTTTTCTAAGAAGAGAGCTTTCTGATCGCTGTAAAAAGTGTTCGGACAAGTAACAAGTTTGGCAGCCTGGTCGGCAATAGCTTTGGTAAGTTTTTCATTCCCATGTCCTATGTTAGCAACACTGATACCTGCAGCCATATCGATATATTCATTGCCCCGATCATCCCATAATCTTGCGCCCTTTCCCTTTACAAGAGTAACATCGCGTCTTGGATAAACATCAACTTCATACTTTTGAATGAGTGCTTTATAGTCTTTCATGATATTGTAGTTCCTTTTCCATTTAATGCGTCGTTAATTGGATTTGCTGTCCTTCCGTCGGATAAGATTACAATTGTATCTCCGGCTTCTCCCGAAGGGATGCCTTCGCAGAACAATTTTCTGAGAGCAAGAATTTTTCTTTTCATTCTGCCGTCAACTTTTTGTTCCATCACCTCAAGTTCTGTTTTCGACATCTTGGATACGAGGGACGACGGATCATTCTTATCCAGCAGAAATCCGGGTGCCTCTATTAGCGAGATAATTTTATCAGCCCTGAATTCTGATTGCAGAAGAGCAATGATATCATCATTCTCTGAATTGATTGCGAAATTATTTTCATCAATCAGGGGAACACTTAAGACCGGAGTATAACCGTTATCCAAAAGCAGATTGAGCAATTGTTTGTTAATTGATTTCGGTTTACCGGAAAAATCGCGAAGCAGAAGCGTCTTGCCCCCTTCGCGGACTTTAATTCCGCTATTCCGCTTACCCTGTATTACTTTCCCGTCCACGCCTGAGAGCCCAACCGCATTTATCCCTTTCTGCTGACACAGTTCTACAATTCTTTTATTTTTCAAACCGGCATAAGCCATCATTGCCAGGTCAATTGTTTCCTCATTACTCAGTACAGAATCATAACCGGAAAGTGATGTTACAATTTTTTTCTGATAGCCCAGTTTTTGAGCTAATTCATCGCGTAATGCATTCGCGCCGTGAACGATTATAAATTTTTCATTGAGTGCCGCGAGATCAGAGATGATTCCATTCAGGTTCAGCTCTTTGCCTCCGCCAATTTTGATTAGAAGCATTTGTACTCCGTTAACGAATTATTCTCTATCGGCTGCCAGTCGGTTTCGCCAATGAACTGTTCGGAACAAATAACAATTGAACTGCCGTTCAATTTATATCTCATCGTAAAATATTCTTTCTCTTCATTATGATGACTGAATACATAAGCTACTTTCGAATCAGTCATGATGATATTCATTGCTTTAATGTAACTGGATTTCATTTTAATTATCTCGGCACCTTTCATAAGCGCGTCTTTTATATTTCCTTTATCAAACCGCTTTATATAATTGAATATTTTCTCGGCTCCAATTCGCCCCTCTTCTTTGATTTTCACACCACTCAATTGCCCGTTAAAAATAAAGATATATTTTTCGTCATAAAACGGCATATTATTTTCGACCACAATTCCTTCATTTTTGAATGCGCTTCTTGCGTGAGCTATTAATCTTCTCGAGGAACCGAACTTTGATAGATCACATTCCCAGATAGGATTAATATTTTTATAATGTATCCATTCGTTATCCTGCAGAAAAGCACAACCCCATCCATGTCCCTGAAATTCTTTACTGCTTTTAGAGATTTCAGAAAACTTAGAAAGGTAATCAGCAACTGAGAATTCTTTATTTGAGTTTGCGTAAAGTAATCTGCACATATTATAATCCTGCTCTTAATCTTATTCTTGCTCATGCTCAATTAGATAAAGATTAAGATCATGAGCAAGAGCAAGGTATTAAATTGGATGAAGCCCGGGAAATTCTAATCCGGTCTTTTCATCAAAACCAAACATTATATTGAAAGCTTGCAAGGCTTGCCCGGCAGCGCCTTTCATCAAATTATCGATTGCGCTTATTACCACTAACCGATTTGAAAATTCATCTTTCTTGAAACCGATATCACAGTAATTAGTACCGCTTAATAATTTCGGTTCGGGAAAACGGTAAATTCCGTCACTCTCTTTAACGATTCGTATAAATGGTTCATTACCATACGCATCACGATATATTTTCCAGATATCTTTTTCCTGTAAATTTTCTTTCAGGAAAACATGACAAGTGGCAAGTAACCCACGAACCATATCTATCGCTGTAGCTGAAAAGTGGATCTGGATTTTTTTGCCAAAGGACATTTCCTGCAGCATTTCAGCAGTATGCCGGTGTTGTGTAGGCTGATACGAACGAACAACTCCTGCACGTTCCGGATGATGAGATCCTTCATTAACTTTATTGCCACCTTCACTTGAACCGACTTTTACTTCAATTACAGTTCTGTCTTCTTCAACCAATCCGTTTTTATAAAGAGGATACAGGCCAAGAATGCTTGCTGTTGCGTTGCACCCTGCACTCGAAATATAATTTGCCTTCTTCATCTCTTCGCGGTGAAGTTCGGGAATTCCATAAACAAATTCATTTAACAAATCAGGACGAGCATGCTTATGCCCATACCATTTTTCATATTCGTTAAGATCTTTCAAGCGGAAGTCTGCACTGAGATCAATTATTTTAGGAGCTAATTTTCTATAATTATCAATTTTGTTTTGTGAACTGTTATGCGGCAAACACAAAAACAAAAGATCACATGCCTCCAGTTCATTTGCAGAAACAAATTTTAATGTGGTTGACTTACGAAGATTGGGATGGATTTTATAAACAAATTTCCCTGTGTAACTTTCCGATGTAATCTGTTTTACTTCAACGTTTGGATGAAATAATAATAACCGCAGCAACTCTCCGCCGGTATAGCCGGAGGCCCCAACTATGGAAACATTCACTTTCATTATATTCTTCCCTCTGCAACTTGTAAAACATATTCAACCATTTTTTGCGGAATGTTAACACCAGTTGTGGTGATGCTGTTTTTATATTCCATTGTATAATTCACTTCGTTGACCATCAATCCCTGGGCGGATTCAAAAACATCAATAGCCACTATTCCGCCGCCGACTGCCTTTGCGGCATTAACCGAAATTTCGTTCAGTTCATCAGTAACTACACAATTTGTGGCTATACCGCCGCGTGCCGTATTTGTAATCCAGTGTGGTGATGTTCTGTAAATTGCGGCAATACATTTATCTCCAACAACAAAACTTCGAATATCTTTTCCCTTCTTCTCAACATATTTTTGAATGTAGAATATTGAATGATGATACGAACCTAGAACAGTTTTGTGTTCTAGAATTGCTTCGGCTGCATCGCGGTCGTTCACCTTTGATAATAATCTTCCCCATGAACCAACGGCAGGTTTCAACACCACTGGGTAGCCCATCTCTTCAATGGCTTTAAGTGCAGATTCTTCTGTGAACGCGACACGTACTTCAGGCTGCGGAACATTCTTTTCTGCAAGAGCGCAGGATGTTAACAGTTTGTCGCCGCATATTGTCGCTACATTATAATTGTTCACGCATTTTATTCCTGCAGATTCAAATAATCTCAATCCATGCAGAGCGCGAGAGTGGTTGATGCATCTTTCAACAACCACATCAAGATCAAATTTATCATTTCCCAGATTGAAAGTGATTTCCCGGTCATCAATCATCTGTAATTCGACACCTTTTACAGCTTTGAATTCATCTATCAAAAATTTTTCATCTTTTCTAATTAAAGAATGAAGCAAACCAATTTTCATCTTTGACTCCCACTTAAAGTTAATTTAAAAGCAGAGCGGAGATTTACATCTCAGCTATTGTATGTCTTATGATGTTTTACAGCATCAACGATATGTTTTAGCTCGGCAAGATCAACAGTACGACCGCGTTGACCAACTGATTTGACTTCCTTGAGAACATCCATCTGATGTGCTTCGTCGAGAGAGTCATCTTCAATCAACTTCAATGCGTAACGGAGCGAAGCAATACCGGACATATGATCAAGCGAAAAAGTTCTGGATCGTCCCAATATTTCAGGATTAAGGCTTTCATAATGCATGGGATTTACAGAGGCTGCATGTGTATGTACACCGGCGCAGTGTGTGAATGCGTTTTTGCCGGTAACGGGATAATTAGCGGGAATAGGAATTCCGGAATGTTTGCTTACCAAATCGTAAAGTTCAACGAGCTTCGAAAGATTCCACCGGTTCTCATTGTAATCGATTGTAAGAACGGTTAGAAGTTGTGCAAGATCTACAATGCCTGCTCTCTCTCCCAGACCTAGTGCAGCAGCATCAATAATATTTGCACCGGCGCGATAGGCATCCAATGCATTTGCTAAAGCGAGTCCTCGATCGTTGTGACAATGCACTGCAATCTTAGGATGTAAATTTCTTTTATTTAATTCTTCGATCAAACGTGATATGTAATCATACATACTTCGAGAGGTTCCTGGAACCATATAACCAGTTGTGTCGGCAACGCTTATAATATCTGCACCTGCCTCAACAGCAGCTGCAGCAGCCTGAATTACATTTTCAAATTGTGAACGTACCGTATCTTCAGGTGTATATCGAATTAACAGATTTGGATTCTGGTTCTTTGCATAGCTGATGACATCTGTAATTTGCTTGATAGCTGTATTCAGGTCTTTCTTGAAAACAGTTGTCAATCTTTCATCGGAGACACAATAAAATATTCCTAGAAATTTAACACCGCATTCAAGCGCAAGGTCTACATCACTTTGAAGCGAACGTGAGTGTGCACCAATTATTGATTTGAACCCTTTTTGCGCAATTGATTTTACAGCTGCATGAATCTCCGGCGTAACCATCGGGTGTCCCGATTCAATGATATCGATACCGATTTCATCCAGTAAACTTGCTATGGCAAGCTTGATATGTTTATCGAAATAAACGCCGGGTGTCTGTTCGCCTTCGCGAAGTGTCGAGTCTAATACCCAGACCACCTTACTGACCCCAGTCTTCTTCTTCTTGCGGAGCTTCCTGAACTTTTGGAGGAGTTACAGAAATAACTTCCAGTTCGGTTCCGCAATCAGAGCATTCAATTAGTTCTCCCTGAACAGCATCTTTTGCCAAATCTATTTCAACTCCGCATACCGGGCATTCTGTTTTCATTTTATTTTCCTTCTGTGAATAAAGTGCTGCAAAACTATGAAACAATTTTTTCCAACGCAATAATTTTAGCCAGAGATTAAGAAAAATTAATTCGGAATGATTCTGAGTTTCCAGGCGGTTTTTTGACATGAATAATTATTCAGATTAGCGCATAAAGTATATTAGCATTCAATGCTTTGTCGGGGTTTTGATTTATAATTCTAGGCGCCGCCCTCCTGAAGTTTTTGCATCCATTCTTTTTTTACCAGTTCAAATTTCTCTTTATTCTTCTTACTTACCGGATTAGAGGATTGATTTTTTTCTTTTGTTGGATTAATCTGCTTCCCATTTTTCCAGAATCTGTAGCAAACATGCGGACCAGTTGCCAGCCCTGTACTTCCTACGTACCCAATTACCTGACCCTGATTGACTCTTGCCCCTCTGCGCATACCCTTTGCTATTCTAGACATGTGCAAATACTGAGTTGTGTATGTTCCATTGTGTTTTATTTTAACATAATTGCCATTCCCGCCATTGTAACCGGTTTCAGTAACAATACCACTCGCTGTTGATTGAATTTCGGTACCGAAGGCGGCTGCATAATCGGTTCCGAGATGAGCTTTATTTCTATGTAATATAGGATGGTAACGGTTAGAAGAATACCTGGAAGTTATTCGATACCTGAACTTTATGGGTGCAGTAAGAAACATTCCCTGTAAACCTTTCCCATGCTCGTCATAATAACTCCCCGTTTTCTCCTTATCAAAGCGGAATGCATAATAATCTTTCTTCCTGAAAGTAAATTTAGAAGCTAATACTTTACCGATCCCGGCCGGTTTATCTTCAACAAAGGTCTCTTCATATAAAACAGTGTAGCTGTCATTTTCCTGCAGCAGTCCAAAATCGATCTGGCTTTCATAAATATCTGCCATTGCAAAACCCACTTCATCTGAAATATTTTTTTCTCGGAGATCCTTAATCAGCCCTATTTTGATAACATCACTTAGTTCAATCTGCCTGACCACAAAGGGTCTTTGCTTTTTGTAAACGTTAACAGTGTCGCGAAGATCAAAAACAATAAAGTTGACAGGATCCTCTTTATAAACGAAATAGTTCACAGTCTCTACTGTATCCCACTTTGCATAGACAAATAATTCCTTACCTGTTTTGAACTTCCGGAGTGGAAAAACATTCAGTGCTCTTTTTTCAATTTCATTAATTTTTTGTTGTGAAACTCCGTGCGGAAGAAGAATATCGGAAAGAGTTTCGTCTGATTGAATTGTGTCGCACACTTCAATCAAATCATTTACTGCCAGACCAAATTGGTTTGGCTTTTTAACTTCACTCTTTTTTAAGGGTTCATCTTTCTTGCATGAACTAATCAAAAATATTACGGAGATAGTGAAAAGAATTTTTGAGAGTAATAGTAATTTATTTGGCATTAGAATCTTCCTGCAAAGAATTATTGCATCAACTTCTTAATTATTGCGACAGAATGAATACCTTCGGCTTCGGCAGAAAAATTCGGGATAATTCTGTGACGGAGAACCGGAATTAAAAATGCTTTCACATCATCAATTGAAGGAGTAAACCTTCCCTCAATGACGGCTTTGGTTTTTGCTGCAAGTATGAGATACTGAGAGGCACGGGGACCAGCGCCCCATGCGACACGTTCCTTTATAAATTCAGTTGGATTATTTGCAGGACGGGTTGAATCTACAAATTTAACAGCAAACTCTATAACATTTTCTGCCACAGGTACACGTCTTATCAAATTTTGAAAATTGATTAATTCCCCGAGTGCCATAACTTTTTTCAATGCGGGTTTATAATCGCTCGTAGTTGATTTGATTATTTCCACCTCTTCTTTAAAACTCGGGTAATCAAGCCAAAGATTAAACATGAAGCGGTCTAACTGCGCCTCCGGTAAAGGATATGTTCCTTCCTGCTCAATAGGGTTTTGTGTTGCAAGAACGAAGAACGGTTCAGCAAGTGTATGTGTAAAACCGGCGGCTGTTACTTTATGTTCTTGCATTGCCTCAAGGAGAGCGCTCTGTGTTTTAGGAGGTGTCCTGTTAATTTCATCTGCTAAAATAATATTAGCAAAGACCGGCCCCTGAATAAACCGGAACATTCTCTTCTTGGTTACAGAATCTTCATCAATTATCTCTGTGCCTGTAATATCACTTGGCATCAGGTCTGGTGTAAATTGTATCCGGTTAAATTTCAGATCAAGAACTTCAGCAAGAGTTTTTATGAGAAGGGTTTTTGCAAGTCCCGGCACACCAACTAGAAGACAGTGACCTCGTGCAAACAAACTGACCAAAAGATCATTCACTATCTGATCCTGGCCGATAATTATTTTTGCAATTTCTTTTTTAATACCTTTGATTGCTTCGGCAAGTTTCTCAACAGCCTGAACATCATTAGATGGGATTTTTTCTGTCAAAGGATTTCCTTCATAAATTATTTTATCTCCGCAGAATCATTGCTGTCACATCTGCGATGGACTAATTAAACCTTGCTATTGCGGTTCGGTAACCAGACAGTCATGATGGGGAAATTCTACAATCTGACTTCCCAGTGAATTCTTTCTTTGATTTCTCCCCTCCATTTTACATACAGTTTCTGCTTCTTGTAATACTCCGTCATTTTTTTCAATTCAGGAAAATCAATATCCATATTCGCTTTGTGCTGAGGAATTCTTTTTTCCAGTTTGACGATATGATAGCCGAAAACATTCTTATCAACATCAAGACGTTTTGGATAACTTATATCACCCTCTTTCAATTTGTAGATGATATCAAGAAGAGGTTTATCTAGCTGACTTGCTTCGAAAATCCCCAGATCACCGCCGAATTTTGCGGTCTCTTTATCATCGCTGTAAAGCCGCGCATAATGCTGAAATGTATTTTTCCCGCGCACAATACTATCGCGAAGTTCGGTCAAAAATTCAATTGCCTTTAAATCTGATTCATCATCGCTCTTAACTTTAATTAGGATGTGTCTGGTGTGAATAGATTCTCCACGCCTCTCAAGTAGTTGAATAATATGATATCCGACTGGAGATTCAACAATTCCTGAAAGCTGATTTGGGGCCAAGGAGAATGCTACAGCTTCAAATTCAGGATAGAAGACGCCACGCTTCACAGATCCAAGATCTCCGCCCTGTGCGGCACTGCCCGGATCATCGGAATACTTTGTTGCGAGCTTAGCAAAATCGGCACCTTTCTTTAATGAATCTAACAGTGATACTGCAAATTCTCTTGCTTTCTTTTTAACTCTATCGCCTGTTTTGGGATTCTGGAAAATATGCCCAACCTTAAATTTCTCACCGACTACTCCTAGAGAATCTTTAAATGTATCGTAGAATTCTTCAACTTCTTTACGGGAGGCTTCAAGCTGTTGAAATTTTTTCTGTTTCAGCATCTCTGCCATTAAATTCTTTTTTGTATCATCCTGAAGTGAACGTTTCAATTTCTCAATTGGCATACCATATACCTGTTCGAGACGCTCGCGCGAACCATATTGCTGTATAAAATAATTTATCTGGTAATCGAGCTGCTGTTTCACTTGCTCATCGGTAACTGTAATTGAATCCAATTCAGCCTGGGCGTAAAGAAGTTTTTCCTCTATCATAGCATTCAGAATCTGTCTTCGGAATGTTGTATCTGTCGGATTTATATTCCTCTGTTGAGCTTCAACATTAGCCCGGAATTCAAATTCAGATTGGAGAATTATTTCGTTATCAACAACAGCTACAATTTTATCAAGTACCTGCTGAGCATTTAACATTGCCGATAAAACAAAAAAGACTAACAAAAATTTTTTCATTCGGAATACCTCTTTATATCCAGATTGTGATCTGCAATTAATTTATCTATGTATTTTTTAAGAATCTCTTTTATTTTGATCATTGTTAACCTGGCCTTCACATCCTCCCTAACAACCTCTAATGAAGGTATTACATCTTTACCAAGCTTTTCAATCAGTTGGACAACGGCAAACCGTGCCGGTTCCGTTTCGATAATTATGCTTGTTTCGCCTTTCTGAAGAGCAGCGACACTCCTTAAAAATGTTAAAGGCTGTAGCTGATACCTCGATATTAATTGGTTGCTTTCGACCGAAGTAACAGAAGGATAGTTCTGATAAGTTTTCAGACCGTTATTCCAGCTTGTTTCAATGGCTGTATTCCGGAACTGCACCGCAATATCAAAATCATTAAAGTAGACAATGTTCAGATGGAACAGGTCATCGTTCAATTTAAACTCATCCTTGTTGCTCTCAAAATATTGTCTGATTTCATCTTCAGATGGTTCAGTATTTTCCTGAGCGATGACTTTATTTAACAACATAGCCGCCGCTAGTTCTTTTTTATTCTTCTCCATAGTAATATTAAATTCTTTTTCGTCCAGAATGTCATTCTTTACGGCTTCCTGGAAAAGGACCTCTTTTTCAATCCAGTCCTGGATAAACTCAGCCCGTAGTTTTCCGCTGTTTCTTTTTTCCGAAAGAGCTAAATTAATTTGCTCTTCGGTCAGCACCGCATCATTAACCTTGATAACGTATTTATCGGATTTTTCATTTTTTGAACATCCAATTGCGCTAATTAAGACTAAACAGATAACGGCAGATATTCTAATTTGTCTGTTTGAACGCTTTGCTGAGTTCATCATAATAAATTTTCGGGTGATAAATGTTTTTTAATTTATTCAGATATGTATCTTCTAAACGCTTGCTTTCTTTCTCCTGCAGAACACTTGCAGTTTCAGCCTTTGCTTCATCAAATGTTTTGACGCGCGCGGATTCCTTCTTGATCAATTTTACGATCGAATACCCGTCCTCAAAACTAAACGGTTTAGATACATCTCCCGTTTTACTCAGAGAATTTGCCTGTTTTGCCAATTCGTTCATGCCAACATCTACTAGTCCCGAATAACCGATTTTGTTTTCGTAACCCATCCGTTGATTATATTTTACATAGAGGCTGTCAAATGAATCACCGGATAGCATTTGTGAATAACATTTATTTATAATTGAATCCTTGGGATTATATATTTCCTTGAACTCGACTCTGTCTTTCCATTTGTAATTGTTCTTAGTCTCTTCCCAGAATGCCAGAGTTTTGGCACTGTCAATTGTTATCTTCGACCAGACTTCCTCTTCAAGAATTTTGAACAGATACATTCCATTTTCATAATCATCAAGCAGTTTCGCAAATTCAGAATTCTCCTTATCGAAAATCAGAGCTTTTTCCTGAATTACAAGATCACTCGAATATTGATTAATAGCATCCTGAAGAATCTTTCCGTTTACTGCCATATTAAGATTAGTGCCGCTTTTGATCATATTCATAAAAAGACTATCACATGTAAAAACTTTATTGTTGATTCTGAAAATCTCGTCAGAACCTACCTGAGTTTTCAGATTGCTCTTCAAATATGCTGGACCAATTTTGAGTGTATCGCTGTGAGCAAGTATTTTGTTAAACGTTGGAGTGCTCTGGATAAAATTAAATTCGGTTTTTAATTTCTGAACTAGATTATCAAGATCAGCTTTGTAACGCACGCGATCGTACATTTCTTTCAGATCTGTTTTTTGTTCTTCAAATGATTTCTCGGGTGCTATTGCCACTAATTTTATCAGATGATAACCAAATTTCGTTTTCACGATTGGTGATACTTCACCAACGTTTAATTTGAATACAACCTCATCAAATTCACGGACCAATTGACCGCGCTGGAAGAAACCGAGATCACCTTTCTTTGCTGCCGAACCTTTATCAGCAGAATACTTTGCAGCCAAATCTCCGAAATCAGCACCGGCTTTTAATTGCTTTTCAATATCCTGAATTTTGCTAAGTGCTTTAGCAGAGTCAGTTCCGGTTGAATCTGTGAAAGTAATCAAAATATGCTGAGCATTAAGAGATTCTCTACGGGGTATTCTTTCTGTAACCTTTAAAATATGATAACCGAAGCCGGATGAAACGAGCTCCGGGTAAATATTACCCGGTTCCGTTTTGTAAATTGCATTTTCTATCGCAGGTATATTAATCTGACCGGCTGTTACATAATAAGCATCTCCGCCCGCTGCCTTTGTATATGCATCTTTCGAAAATAATTTCGAGATAATCGCAAAATCCTCGCCTCTTTGAATTCTTTTAATGAGGTCATTGCCAAATTCGATGGTTTGTTGTTCATTCATGGTTGAATCGGTAGTGAGGAAAATATGGCTCACACGGTATTCGGTTTTTCTTCGGTCGTACATCTGTTTTAAATTCGGTTCGTAAAGTTTTTGCTGAAGATAGATAGTCTTCCCGATATTGATTTTATAATCGTATAATTCTTTTTTCATATCATCGTCGGCTTTATATCCGCGCACAGATGCATCGCGCAGTTTCATCTTATAATTAAGATAAAGATCGATAAATTTTTTATAAGCTGAGATAGAATCGTCCTTTGCCTGTTCATATCCGCCGGAGTTCTTTGAGTATGCCTTCTCAAATTCTTCCATATAAATTTTATTTTCGCCAAATTTAGCGACAACTATCTTAGAATTCTGAGAAGTACAAGAGACAAGAATGATAAGGGGCAATAAAAGACTGATAAACTTCGCAATTCGCATCCGAAAACCTCCGTTAATGTGATAATTTGGTGTGCAATTTTACCCAATGAGGGTTTGAAAATCAAGAAATGAAGCTGTTAATAACAGTTATAACAACTGCTTTCTTTGTGGTTTTATACTAACAGGAGTGGAATTGCGTTCCCAGAAAACTCCATATTCATAACCTTGAATTACTTTATTCTTATCAACCTCAGCCAGCCGTTTTTCAGCCAGACAAGAATAGAATTTATCAATCTCAATACCTACATATTTCCTTCCAAGTTTTTTTGCCACGACCGACGTGGTTCCGCTGCCGAGAAATGGATCCAGCACAACATTTCCCTTATTTGTGCTCGCCAGAATTAGTTTAGCAATGAGCTTTTCCGGTTTTTGTGTAGGATGTTCCGTATTCTCCGACATAGACCAGAAGGGAACCGATATATCATTCCAGATGTTGGATGGATGAGTCAACCGAAAATCGCCCTGCTGGTTTGATCGCCAATCTTTCGGTTTACCGTCAGAATCTTTGTAAGGCGCCAATACTTTTCTTTTCAGTTTTACTGCATCTGTGTTGAACGTGAAATTATCCGAAACAGTACAGAACCAGATATCTTCCGAGCTATTCTTCCAGTTGCTTTTAGCGCCACGCCCCTTTTCACGCTCCCATGTAATTCTATTCCGGATAATGAAATGCTTCTCAAGGACAAGTGGAATTGAAATTGAAGTGTGCCAATCTCCGCAAAAATAGATCGAAGCATTTGGTTTCAAAGTCCTTTTCAGTTCTACAATGAAGCTCTCAATCCAGTCAGCATAATCCTGAATAGACTTTTCTTTGAATGAGGTCGACTTAAATGCTTTATAAAGATTATACGGCGGATCAACAATCAGAAGATCAACAAATTTACCCGGAAGATGTTTGAGGACGGAAAATAAATCCTGATTGATTGTTTTGTTGATTACTTCCCTTACAGGAATAGCATCTTCAAGTTTCAGAATCCTCCTGGAATATTCGGATATCTCTTTTTTTGAAAGCTGAATAGTTTTATTTCTTGCTGATTTTGGTTTCGTCAATGTTGGCATTTGTATTATTTGATACTTCCATAGAACGCAGATTGTTATGATTTATTATGATCTTAACTAATCATAAACGATCAGCGTGCTATTCCTAAAAAAATCATTTAGCGGTTGAACCGAGATTGATCGATTCATCAATCTCAATAATTCTCACTTTTCCATCTTCTGCGGTATCAAGCGCCAGAATCATTCCCTGAGATTCAACTCCGAATAACTTTGCCGCTTTTAAGTTTGCCACAATCAGTACATTCTTCCCTATCAATTCTTCGGGTGAATAACTTTTTGCAATTCCCGCTACCAACTGACGTTTTTCTGTTCCCAGATCGATCTGCAGCTTTAACAATTTGTCGCTCTTCTTAACATTTTCGGCCGCTGTTATTTTAGCCACCCGCAGCTTAACTCTCTTGAATTCATCTATCGTAATCTCTTCAACAATTTCTTTTGGAATTTCATCACTTTGCGGAAGCTTGTTAATCTGGTCTTCTATCATCCTATCTTCAATTTTTGTGAATAGAATTTCCGGTTCATTAAGTTTGTGTCCTGGGGCTAAATTTTCACTACCGCAATTTGCCCATTCAGCCGGAGTTGCATTTAACATTTTGAATATCTTTGCACTCGAGAATGGAATTACAGGCTCAAAAACCTCAGCCAGCGTATAGATCGTATTCAGACAAATATTCAAAGTTGTTGAGCATTGCTCTTTATTTTTTTTGGAACTGACCCACGGTTCTGAATCATTAAAATACTTGTTTCCGGCGCGGGCAAGATTCATCATTTCAAAGATGGCATCTTTAATTTTATACCGCTCTAGCAGATCGGCAATTTTCTGTGGCTGAGTCTTTAGAAACTCTAGCATATCCGAGTCTATCTTTTCAAGATTTCCTCGTGCCGGAACTTTGCCTTCAAAATGCTTATGCGCAAAAGTGAATGTACGGTTAACGAAATTACCTAGAATATCAGCGAGTTCGCCGTTAGTCCGTCCCTGAAATTCTTTCCAGAAAAAATCCGTGTCTTTATTCTCGGGAAGATTGGCCCCCAATGTATAACGCAGCATATCGGCAGGAAATAAATCCAGGAATTCACTAACGTCAATTCCCCATCCGCGCGATTTCGAAAATTTCTTCCCTTCGAAATTCAGGAATTCATTTGCGGGAACGTTCTGCGGCAAGATAAATTTATCCGCGTTTGCATCGTTCCAGCCCATAAGCATTGCAGGAAATATTATTGTGTGAAATACTACATTATCTTTACCAATGAATGCTATATACTTTGTATCCTTTCCCTGCCAGTAAGATTTCCACATCTCAGGATCATTCCGCTGAAACGATAATTCTTTTGTTGCCGAAACATATCCTAGAACAGCCTCAAACCAAACATAGAGGACTTTATTATCAACACCGTCAAGCGGGACTTTGACACCCCAGTCGAGATCGCGTGTAACAGCGCGGTCTTTCAATCCGTCATTAAACCAGCTTTTGCAATACTGAAGAACGTTATCTTTCCAGCCGTATTTCTCATTCATCTCATCAACATATTTAACCAACCGTTCCTGATATTTTCCCAGTGGGAAAAACCAATGAGATGTTTCCTTAAGTACTGGTGTCTCTCCGCTAATTTTGCTTTTTGGGTTTTTCAGTTCAGATGGATCATAAAGCGATCCGCATTTTTCGCATTCATCACTTCTTGCTTCCTCATTACCGCAGCGCGGACAAGTTCCTTCAACATAACGGTCGGGTAAAAACATTTTTGCTTTTTCATCGTAGAACTGCATCGTTTTTTTTTCAACCAACAAACCCTGATCATGGAATGATTTGAAAAACTGCTGAGCCGTCTCATGGTGAATAGGTATACTCGTACGGGAATAGATATCGAAACTCATTCCGAATTTCTCAAACGCATTTTTATTCGCGTTATGGTAGCGGTCAATAATTTCTTTTGGTGTGACTTTCTCCTTATCGGCAGTAATTGTTATCGGTACGCCATGTTCGTCTGAACCGCAGATATAAATTATGTCGTCCCCTTTTAATCTTTTGTAACGCACATAAATATCGGCAGGAAGATAAGCTCCGCTCAGATGACCAAGGTGAATATTTCCATTAGCATACGGAAGCGCTGACGTTACTAAAATTTTTTCTTTAGCCAATAGATAACTCAATATTGTGGTTTATTTGCGGGTAAATATAAGAAAAATCTCTTAATTAGGAGGAAGGATTTACGATTGCTGATTTTAGATTTACGAATGAAAGACATACCCAATCATCAATCCACAATCGTCAATCTGCAATCTTCAATCGTACATCGTCAATCGTCAATCGTCAATCGTACTTCTTCAATCCCTAATTCCTTTTGCTTTTGTTATAGATGCCACAAATATGGCTAAGAGTTCATCTGCTTCTTTCTTTAACCGACTTAATTTAAATGATTCAACAACTTTAGCATCTTCCAATAACTCCATCCAATAAATTGATTCATCAGCTTCTTCTTCTACAATTTTAAGTTTATTAATAAAATCTGCTTTAGATTTAGCTCTACATGCAGCTCTATAATTTGCACCAACGCTTGTACCACTCCTAATGAGTTGATTACCAATTACATTGCCTGTCTTAGTTTTTGGCAAACTTTCTACCAAACTTATTACTTCCAACGCAAACAACTTTGTTCGTTTTTTCAAATCTTCAGAATTCATTATAACCGCCTATGGATTTATGATTTACAATTTTTGATTTACGAATGAAAAACATATCCAATCTACAATCGTCAATCGTACATCTACAATCGTCCTTCGTCAATCGTCAATCGTACATCTTCAAGCACTTTTCAACCAGACTTAATAAAACATCTTTAGTAAATGGTTTGGGCAAATAATCGTCAAAGCCCTCACTCAATAACCGTTCCTTATCGCCGAACATAACGTAAGCAGTAACTGCAATAATTGGCACACGTGCATATTTCGGAATTTTTCTTATTTGGTGCATTGTCTCTACACCATCAATACCGGGGCCGAGATTTATATCCATTAGAATTAGATCGAAGCGTTCCTTCGATGCAAATGTAACTCCCGAAATGCCATCTTCAGCTTCAATTATTCTCCCATAACCCGATAAAGACCGATTGATAAGCATTCGATTAGACGAGTTATCCTCAACAACTAATATTTTTTGTAAACCTTTTTCTTTGGAAGTAGGCGGTTTAACAATTGTGGTTGTTAATTTCTTTTTGATCTGCTGCTGAATTTGATTTTGGTCTGGAATTGCCGGCAGCCAAATTGAAAACACTGATCCTTTACCTACTTCACTTTCTACCTCAATCTTTCCCTTCATTAACTCAACAATTCTTTTTGCAATTGTTAGTCCAAGTCCTGTTCCTTCGTGACTTCTGCCGTACCCTTCGTTTGATTGTCTAAACGCGCCAAAGATTTTATCAAAATTCTCCTTTGGTATCCCAACGCCCGTATCAATTACTTTCGTAACTGCCCAATCGTGGTCTTGTTTTCTTTCATGATTTAGCGTAACAAAAATGCCCCCTTCGTTTGTAAACTTGATTCCATTGCTGACCAAATGATAGAGCGCTTTACCAAATAGTTCACCGTCTATATGAGCATAAAGATATGTATCGCCAAGTTCTGTTTTAAGAAATAACCGCTTTGACTGAGCCATTGGCAAGAACGATGTTACTTTTGTTTTTATCTCGTCGGCAAGATTGTATGCATGCAAATTTACAAATGAATTTACTGTTTCGAGTTTTGAGATTTCTAAGATTCCACTTAAAGTGTTGTTTAATCTTTGTCCACCTTCAATTATGTTGTTAACAAATGCCAAATGCTCGGGGTTTTTTAATTCTTGCTGAAGCAATTCTGCAAAACCGAGTACAGAAATCAATGGTGTTCGCAATTCGTGACTCATGTTAGAAAGAAAGATAGATTTCAGTCTGTTCATCTCTTCGGCTTTTTCCTTGGCTGCAATCAATTCTAAGTTTGTTTTTTCAAGCTCTGTGGTTCGTTCCTTCACCCTTTCCTCTAATATCTGATTCTGGTTTTTTAATTGCATTGTCAAGTAACGAGCTAAGAGAAGATTCCTGATTCTAAGATCTGTTTCAACTAAATCAAACGGTTTAGTAAGAAAATCTTTAGCTCCAGCGGCAAGCGCCTTTTGTTTTGATGCTTGTGTAACATCGGCAGTAAGTACAAGTATCGGTAGATAAGTGTCAACCGGAATAAGTGTCTTTAACTGTATCATCACTTGAAAACCATTTAGGTGTGGCATATTCAGATCGAGTAAAATCAAATCCGGTTTGAACTCTTCGAACAAGTTAACGACTTTTCGAGAATCTGTAGTTGTTGTATAGTTTGTAAAACCCTTTGCATCAAGCAGTCCGGTAAGAACATCAATATTAGCTTGTTGATCATCTACAATTAGTATGTTTGCGTTTTTTAGCGTTGAACCAATCACGGTTTCCTCAACAATATTAGATAATAATTTGAATAATTCTTTGCGTTCTTGGCGGATACTTTGCGTGCTCTGCGTTTAAATCTTTCAAAAGAATTAACCGCAAAGGTCGCAAAGTTCGCAAAGTTTTTCCATCATACATCAACCATCTTCCATCAACCATCTCCCATCATCCATCTTCCATCTTCCATCTTCCATCTTCCCTTCCCCATCATTCCATCCACCACTTTCAAAAACTGCACTACATCAATCGGTTTGGTTAGATAATTCTTAGCTCCGGCTTCCATTAATTGCTCAATCTGTTTTGTCATTGCATCGGCGCTGAGAATAATAACCGGTATTTCCGCTGTTCTCGGTTCTGACTGTAACAGCTTTAATACTTCACCGCCATGTATATCCGGCAGATCAAGATCAAGAAGAATTAAATCCGGTTTGTAATCTATCGAAAATTGAACGGCACTTTTGCCGTACATTTCAGTTATTAAACGAATTGACGGGAGGTGAGTTTCTATTATCTGTTCAACCAATTGGATGTTGGAAAGATTATCTTCGATGTACAAAAGCGTTCCGCTTACATTTGCTGTTTTGGTTTCCGACTTTATGAAATCACCGTTTCGTTCGTGGCGGTCAATCTGACTTTCACTCTGCGGCAGTTCAACCCAAAATGTGCTTCCTTTGCCTCGTTCACTTTCGATGCCGATTTTTCCACCCATTGCTTCAATCAATTTTTTGGAAATAGTTAATCCAAGTCCGGTGCCTTCAACTCCGGTTCGTTCTGCGTCTATCCGCACAAAAGGATTGAAAAGTTTTTCAATATTTTCTTGGACTAAACCCATACCTGTATCGGTTACACTAATTCTAACAGTCTTCAGTCTACTGTCCTCAGTCTGTTGTTGACTGCCGACTGCCAACTGCCGACTGCCAATTCCACATTCCACCTTCACCGAACCACCCACACGGTTATACTTTACGGCATTGTTAATTAAATTCAGAAGAACTTGTTTTAACCGCTGGCGGTCTGCTTTTACAAAAAGTTTTTTAGAAATAGAAGGATCAAATTCGAGCGAGATCTGATTCTCTTCTGCGAGATGACGGACTATATCAATCGTTTCCGAAATAATTCCGCGGATTTCAACCGGTTCAGGAGAGATTGTAAGATGTCCCGCTTCAATTTTTGATATATCGAGCACTTCATTTATTAAATCGAGAAGATGCTTTCCACTTTTCAAGATTTGATTAATGCCTTTTTTGTGAGCCGGATTCAGTTCTCCCATATCCATCAATTGTGCAAAACCAAGAATTGAATTCATTGGTGTTCTAAGTTCATGACTCATGCGCGAAAGAAATTCACTCTTTGCAACGTTTGCCTGCTCTGCTTCTGCTTTTGCTATTGAAAGTTCTTCATTTTTTTCAGCAAGTTGTTCAGTTCTTTCTTCTACTCTTATTTCGAGTTCTGCATTTATTTTGCGAATTTCTTCTTCGGCTTTTTTGCGCTCGGCGATATCAGCAGAAAGAATAAACACACCTTCTACCACGGGCTCAAAGTTAAGGCTGAACCAACCTTTGGTGCCGTCTGCAAAAGTGAATTCATTTTCCATTTGAATAGGAATTCGTTCTTTCATGCACTTGAAAAGATTGCTAAACATTATTGTGTTTTCAATTCCCGGATACATTTCCATCATAGTGCGACCGATTAATTTTTCTTTTTTTGAATGACCTTGTTTTGCGGAGACATCGTTTAGATAGATATAACGGAAATTGAAGTCAATTATTTGACATCCTTCAATCAAGTTATCTAAAGTGGAACGGTAACGTTTTTCACTTTTACGTAACAGTTCTTCATTTTTTCTGCGCTCGGTAACATCGCGAATTATTGTCAGCAAACAGAGCTCTTTCCCAATCGTTACAGTATCAGCAGAAATAAGACTATCGAGAATAGAACCGTTTCGCATTTTGAACCTGGTTTCAAAATCGTGAATGTTTCCTTTGTCTTTTATTAGAGAGATGAATTCATCGCGTTCGTTATTATCTAGCCAAAACTGCAAGTCTATTGTTGATTTGCCAATTGCTTCTTCGCGGGAATATCCGGTGATCTTTTCAAACGCATTATTCACTTCGATGATTTTTCCGTCATCAAGTCGAGTAATTAAAATTGTATCGGGAATTGTACAAAATGCTTTTGCAAATTTTTCTTCTGATTGTATTAACTCGGCAGTTCGTTCTTTTACTTTGTCTTCAAGTTCTTCGTTTAATTTTTGAAGCGATATTTCAGCATTCTTGCGCCCGGAGATATCTTTATTTACAAAAAGAAATATGAATGCAAGTAAGAGTAACTGCCCTCCAATTGATATGTAAATAATCTTCAGAGTTTGAGTTGCTTGATTTGTTTTTTTATAATTATTTTTTTGTAATAGTCCGTTTTCCTCACTTATTATCTGTGCAATAATAACGCGGATGCTGTCGGTAATTGCTTTTCCTTTTCCTGTAGAGAAAAGTGAAATTGCTTCATTCAAACCTTTTGATTTTCGAATCTCATAAAGCTCATCGGAAACTTCAATACGTCTATAGATCAATTGTTTAAGGATGGAAATCGTTTTCTTGGAATGTACTTTATCATCAGGATGCAAGTTAAGTTTTAAAAGAATTTCAGGTAATTCTTCCTTAGCTCTTTTCAGCGGATCTGCATAACTATCATTACCAATTATTACAAACCCCCTGGCGCCGGTTTCAACATCAAGAATTTTAGTTAGAAGTTCATTAAGCTGCCGTTTCTCATTCTCCGAATGTTCAACTTTTTGGCTGTCTTGTATAAAAGATTGTATGCTTGATATAGAGCTAATTGAGATCAAGATGATGATAGAACCTACGAGAACAAGTATTGAAAATAGTTTATGTTCTATACTAAAGGATGAACGTGCGCGCGTGCGCATATTTTTGTAAATACCAAAGCAGAGAATTATAAATGTTACTGCTGTATTAATAGCAATTCGTGTGTAACCAGGGACTTCTACAAATCCCGACAGACCAAACAAAGATGCGATTAGTCCTACAACACTTATAGTCAACACAATGATAAGACATAATTCTAAAATATATTTTCCATGCACACGTGATATTGTAAGCATAAAGAAGACTGCGCTGATAAGTACAAAGTTGAGAGTTGTGTTTAGTGCCATTCTATTGGGTTGTAACAAACCACCGGTTGTATCCGTCAATTGATAAAGAATGCCATCAATTCCCAAATTCCGGTCAAATATATATTCGTACAATGTTAACATGCCGACCAAAAAAATAATAGCCGCACATAAATTCACTAATGAATCGTTGATGAAACCTGAGCGTTGAAGAAAGATGAGCGCAAGACCCGCCAGAAGAAAACAAAATGCTGTATTTGGTCTCATCATAACTTCGCCTAAAGCAAATGTTTTGAGAATGGTTATATCGAACTGCCAGCCGATAAGTACGACAAGACCAACAATAGTTGTTATTATTCCGGCGGTGTAAGATAATGTTGTACGCGAAAATTTTGGTAAGATATTTTTAATCATCATACAATACCACAATTCTATTATTACATTGTAACATTAATAGCTTTGTAAATCGAAGCGAAGCTTCGATAAATAACTTACTTTTCACGAAGCTGCCGCTTCGTGTTACAAAGTCTGTATTCTTCGAGCAATTATTCTAAACCAAATATTTCGGGTTGTAATAACTCCATTTCCATTCTTCTTGATTTTCGACCAGACCAGCTTTTACGGGATTTTGTAAAACATAATTTACTATTCTTCCAAGTTCATCAATATTTCTAACTACGTGATCATAGCTTTCATGATGCCAAAAAGTACCGCTGCGATTGAGAAGTTTGTTGCATTTTAATGCTGCTTCTGATTTAAGATCTTGAAGAATTTTTGTAACATTGTAAAACGAAGCGCCGGCTTCGTTTTTGGTTTTGTTGGTTGTCGAAGCTTCGCTTCGACTTACAAATTTTGGTGTGAACACTATATGCACATGGTTAGGCATTATTGTGTATGCTACTAATTCGTACTCCTTTTCATCCCGGTAATGAATCGCTTCTTTTACTATTTCTGCAATTTCTTTTTCTTTTAACCACATAGGACTACTTTTATTGCTATCCAACAATCTGTCAAAAACACCAAAATATTTTCGCTGAGATTCATAATATTTTTCTGCTTTTTGCTTTTGTTGCATTATACCGGAAATTAATTTTAATTCATTCTCTCTATCTTCCTTAAGCTTTTTAATTACTGCAACCGGTAACGATCCAGCCAATCGGAATGTTATAAAAAAGGTATGCCCTTCCGGCTGATAATGCGGTAAATTCCGTTTGTAGTATGTTTTATTTTTTTGTTCTTTCATGTAAAATCTATTTTCTTATTGAACTGTAAATCAAAGCGAAGCTTCGATAAATTACTTACTCTTTCACGAAGCTGCCGCTTCGTGTTACAATATTTGTAAATCGAATCGCTAATTCGAGTATATACAGTTCGAAATCTCTGAAAAAATATATTTTTGATTATTTATTTTTCTTTGGAAAGGCGTAAGTGAAATTAAAGTTAAGAGGAATTGTAATATCTCAGATAGTAAAGAAATAAATCCGAACTGCGAATAATATTTTTTGCGTAAGGCAATTGCCATATGCCCCAAATAAATTATAATTGAATTGCTATAAGTTTATAAAAATATCTTTCTCTTTAATGGATAAATTCTATGACTCAATATCCGAAAAAAGAAGATTTATTAAGGATATCATTATAAACTCTTGCTCCTTTAAAAGAGCAAGAGCACGATTACAAATGGGAAATATTATCCTTCCAGACCTTTGTACATATCCTCAATCAAATCTTTGTACCGTTCTTCAACAAATTTCCGTTTGATTTTGAGGGAAGGAGTAAGTTCTCCCGTTTCGATTGTGAAAGGTCTATCAAGAATTGCAAACTTGCGCACGCGTTCAAAGTTTGCAAGTTTCTTCTGGAATTGGTCAAGCTCCCTATCGAGCAATTCGTAGATCTGTTTCATCTCAACAAGTTCGTCAATCGATTTGTACTGAATTCTATTAGCGTCCGCGTATTCTTTCAATGCCTCGTAATCCGGCACTATAAGAGCGCTAACGAACATTCTGCGGTCTCCTATCAGAACAAACTGATCTATATATTTGCTTGCGAGGAACATATTTTCGATAGGCGTAGGAGCAATATACTTTCCTCCCGAAGTTTTAAACAAATGTTTCTTCCTATCTGTAATAATCAAAAAACCTTCGGCATCAAAGACTCCGATATCACCGGTATAGAGCCATCCATCTTTAATCGTCTCTTCCGTTTCTTTTTTATTTTTATAGTAGCCTTGCATAATGTTTGCACCGTGAGCAAGAATTTCTCCATCCTTAGCTATCTTAATTTCAACGCCGGGCATTGGTTTACCAACTGTACCGAATTTATAATCGTTGGGTCGGTTGGCAGCTATTACAGGTGATGATTCTGTTAATCCGTAACCTTCAATCACTAAAATTCCGGCAGCTTCAAAGAATAAACCAAGCTCTCTTGCCAGCGCTGCACCACCCGAAATGAAGAAACGTAATCTACCGCCCGTTTTATCTCTCAGCTTATGAAAAACCAATTTATCTGCAAGTTTATGCTTGAGAGAAAGAAATATTGGCATCGGCTGTCCCGATTTTTTTATTACACAATATTCTTTCCCAATTTCAATTGCCCAATTAAATATTTTCTGTTTCTTTTCCGGCTGAGTCTCAACATTCCGTTTAATCTTGCTGTACATTCTCTCGAACAAACGCGGTACAGCCGTAATAATGGTTGGATGAATCTCTTCCATATTGCCTGCAATCTTTTCAATACTTTCTGCATAAGCAATCATACCGCCGCATGAGAATGCCGTGTAATAACCTGCCATCCTTTCAAAGATGTGGCAGAGTGGAAGGAATGAAAGGAAAATATCATCTTTACCGATATCAAAAATCTCATGAGCGGATTTAATATTGGAACAAATATTTTTGTGTGTAAGCATTACTCCTTTGGGCACACCGGTCGTACCGGAAGTGTAGATAATTGTACAAAGCTCATTCTCCTGAGTGAGTTTAGAACTCTCGGTAAAATAGTTTGGATGATCTTTGCCGAACTCAATTCCTTTTGCCTGAACATCAGAAAAACTGAATACATCTTTCTCCATTCCTTTATCTTCATTATTCATAACGACTATGAACTGGAGAGTTTTACATTCGCTACGAACCTTGAGCACTTTGTTCAGCTGGAATTTATTTGAGACAACGATTCCCACAGATTCCGAATTGTTAAGACAGAACTCGATTGTTTCCGAAGTGGAAATAGGATAGAGCGGAACATCAATACCGCCGAGACCGAGAACAGCCATATCGGTATAAACCCATTCTGGACGGTTCTCCGCTATGATAGCGACCTTATCATTGCGCTTAACTCCCAATGATGCAAGACCTAAAGCAAAATTCTCGGTATCTCGGTAAAGTTCATCATAGCCGATTTCTTTCCATGAATCACCAACTTTATACTTTAGAACTGCACGATTAATCCCCTTTGCAAAATCTTTGGCAATGATCTGGAAAAGCTGAGAAATGGTTTTGAAGTCTTTATAAATAGCCATGCCATTTTCCTTATAAGTTTTGATTCAAGATAAGGCGGTAAGTCAAAATATGCAAATGAAAGGTTCGGCTGAGGAAGGTTGAGCCGGGACTGATTATGGCTCATTCCCGGCCTTTTTGTGGATAAAATTCATTTATCGCTTTCGAGAGAGAGGATGAGGTAATCATTAAAATAGTTGTAATAATCCTTATTGCTGTCGAAGATGACTTTTTTGCCGTCAATTACATCTTCAATACCCCATTGATATGCGCGGTAGTCGCCGGCGGTTATTTTTATTTTTTCGCCTACCTTCAATTCAATTTTTTTGTGGCCATAGGCTTCCCCGAAAGATTTTGATTTAGTTTCAAAACGTTCATTACCGGCAGTGGTAAAACTTATGTTTGTAAATGAACTGGAGATCTTTACCATCAAGGTATATGTGTTATCATGCTTATCTACCGGGATAATCTCCAGCCGGTACTCGCTTTCCGCCTCTTTCAATTTATTCGACTTGAGTGATAGCTCCTTTTTCTCGGAATTATATATCTGTACCGGTATGGAAATTATACCTTCATATATGCTCAATTTAAAATTGCTGGGCTTGAACAGAGTTGTTTTTAAAAATCCTAAAGGATACTCTGATTTCTTAATAAATATCTCCTGATTTTGTTTATCTGTCCGTAACAGTTCTAGACCTAAATTCAATTTAGGTTTTATAACATTATTTGCCAGGGCTGTTTTTTCAAGTTTACCATATAAACTTCGTGTTACTTCCTCAACGCTTCTGCGAGCTGGCTTCTTTTCTGTCTGTGCGTATGCGAAGACGCTTGCCATTACTATCAAGAAAATTATTAACTTTTTCATTGTATACTCCCGTTATCCGACTTGATTAAATCTGCTTTTGTGAATACCTCCGTACGCAGACTCATTACATATCGGAGATATTCCTTTTGAGATGTAAAGACAAACTCTTTCTTCCCGGGAGTTAAAGAGCTGATCTTTACTGTTTGGTTTTGAGGAGAAGGAACTTCTTTCTGAACAAAGACAGTGTCGACCCTGGCTTCATTCTTTGTGAAATATGTTGGTGTTTGCTTGTTTGTAAACAGAATGAACAAAAGTATTACTGCCGCTGCTGCACTTGAGTAGAAGCCGACTTTGTAAAAAAGATTCTGCTTCGATGGTTTGTTCTTCAAAAGAGAAATGTTCTGAGAGCAGAAGTCTCTGGACTTTTCTTTCAGCAGAAGATAATCTGATAATGTTTTTTGGCACTCACCACACTCCGCGAGATGAAAAAACAGTTCTTTTTGTTCGTGCTGAGGCAGTTCGCCATCAGCAAAGAGATTTATCTCATATTCATAATGATTCATAGTAACCTCTATTCTAAATATTTTCTAAGATGTTTTCTCACACGGAACAGTTTCACTTTTACGTTATCAACAGTAATCCCAAGTATCAGCGCCATCTCCTGATATGTATGACATTCATAATCTCTCAAGTAAATAAGTTCGTATTCTTCTTTGGAAAGTCTCGCAAGAGCATCATTGAGAGATATTCGTGTTTCAATGCTTGTTCCACTCGATTCTACTAAATCATCATCAATTGTCTCGGCTTTGCCTGCACGTCCGTTCAGTTTTTTGAGACAGTAGTTCCGGGTTATGGTTAGAAGCCAGGTTTTGTAAGAGCAATCTCCTCTGAAAGAATTTTCGTTCTTTATATAACGGACAAAGACTTCCTGCACCGCGTCCTTTGCCTCATCATAATCTTTTAATATACTCATCGAATAGTTCAGCACGTCATTGGAGTAAGAGTTGAATAATTCAGTAACCGTCTTATCTTTATTGATCATGACCCCAACTAAAATAAATGAGCTTTACAATTAGACCCGGAGAAGAGAGAAATGTTACAAATGGAATTTATTTATAATTAGCATTACGATAATTGCTACGATTCATTTTATATACCCCACTAAAAACAAAATTTATGAATATGTTTCGGCAGGTTGAATAATCAAGGAATACAAACATTTCAGCTTTGAGCTGCTTTCATTTTCTTTCGTAGAGTCAAAGGAAGGTCAATTCTAACAAACATTCTATCCGGATAAAAATAATTTTCACCTGATTCATCCACTACATTCAATAATCCCAGTTTTTCAGATTCAGAATCAATTTTCACTTTATAAATTTTCCATTTCTCTAGAGAGGCTTTGTAATCTGAGTTATCGATGCAAACAAAATAATTTCTACTCATTTTATTATTCTCTTTATTTTATATTCAATTTTACCAAATCCATGCGCTTCATACCAATGAATTTCTGCATATATTTTTTTACCATTTTCTAAAAGCAATTTAGTAAAACCTTTCATTTTCCGCCAGCGGGCTCTACCATAGACTTTATTTAGGCGACTAATTTCTCTAATCGATTTTCCAACAGCTACTATTTCAACATCAGAAACTTCACCAATTATATTAAGAGGCATCTTAACACCTTCAAAATTTATTTCGCCCAGACTTCTCCATCAACAACAGGTGTAACACAGATAAGCGGTTTTTCAGGAACGCCAAACTTCCGAAAGATCTCTTCAAACAATTTATACTGCAGCCCCTGCGATTCTATCTTCGAAAATTTTTTGTAAGGCATGAATTCGCCGTTTTTGTTCTGTGGCGCATCAAAATGAAATGAAGTTGCCAAATCTACTTTCGCATGTTCTTTCAGGAATCTGATCTTCTCTTCGTCGGTTCCCTCCTGCTCATACGCTTTGCATTTGAAAGCTGTGACTGTGTCTTTCTCAATGATCAGATAAATATTTAAAATTGTCTCGGGCAAGTCATCACCTATCTTGATAGAGTTCTATTCTTTAGAACGAATAGTGTTAAAAATGTAGCAAAGACAAATGCTATTTTGCACAGCAGACTTTCCACCGAAAAGATGAATGTGGGGAAAAAGATGGCGAATATCATTGCCGGTATGAAAGTAAAAATGTAGCCGAAAAAGAAGAGTCGTGTAAGTGCTTTCTGTTTAGGATCTATATCGGCGCCCCACTTCTTATTGAGGATTATCATTGTGGCAATGATCGGCAGATAATAAAATGTTCCGTAAAGTTCTCCTAACGGATAATGATAAGAAGCGTAAAGTACCGTACATTTTGCAACGGCAAATTGGTCCAGTACAAAAGGATAATAAAGAATGAAGAAGAGGGCCGGTACAAAAACAAATTTATGGTAGCTCTTAAGTTTTCCGGCAAATAAAAGTGCCGTGTATAATCCCAACGGCGGAAGAAGAGATATATCGAGAAATGCGAGATAGACAAATATCTGCTTCTGCAACCCGACAAAGCAGATCAGGAATTCTATAAACTGGTAACCAAATAGCACAATTACAAGGCCAATCACAAATTTATTTACTGAGTTCTTCTCAGCGAAAATTAAAAGATTAATAATGTATACAAGTTCTATACATGCAATGAAGAGTGAGATTAGACCGTCAAGATTCATAAACGTTACCGTTAATTTGATTAGTTTTTCTTTGCGAACGCCAGAACATAACCATCGGAATCAAGACAATAAGCCGCTTCATCGCCCCAATCCCGTGGCTGTAATCTACTCAATTCTATTGCGCCATGCTGTAATGCTCTCTCAAAATATTTTTGCGGTTTATTTACCAGTAAATATAATTCAGCGCGCGGAGTTCTCATTAATTTACCCGGGACTTCAATTTTATCATCCAGTAATTTTTTTATTCCGGAGTGTGGCATCAAACCGAGAATTGTACCATTGCTTAATTCGAATTCTGTCATTCCGGGAACATCAAGACGCGGTTCGATTGCAAGAACATTTTTATAGAAAGAAGTACTACTTTTTTGATCATCAACATAAAAAATGATATGCGCTTTGTCGATCATACTTATTTCTCATCAATGCTTTTAAACCATTCCAAATATAATTCCGGTCTGCGGTCTCTGAAGAATAGTCTTTTCGCGTGAGAAGTTTTACATTTCTCAAGATCAATATCACAAAACAAAATTTCCTCGGTGCCCAATTCTGCACGTGCGGCAACATTTCCTTCCGGATCGCATACAAACGACTCACCGGAAAACGCCAAACATTCTTCTTCACCAACCCGATTGCAAAGAGCCGTGAAATATCCGTTCTGAAATGCGGCAACTCTTATCTCAGCTTCATATAAACCTTCAGGCCACTCGCCAACGGCGCCTGCCTGAGGAATAAAAACAATCTCGGCACCTTTAATTGCAAGCGTTCGCATGTACTCTGGATAATGCCGGTCGTAGCATATTGCTACACCGATCTTTCCATATTTTGTTTCATAAACAGGGGCGCCGTTATTCCCGGGAGTGTAGAAATCCTTTTCATGGAAGCACGCATAATCGGTAATGTGAATCATCCTGGTTGTACCAAGAATTTTTCCGTCAGCATCGATAACAGGAGAAGAATCATAAGTATTGCTGCCATCCTTTTCATAAAGGTTCAGAATAATAACTACATTTAATTCTCTCGCAAGCTGGGAAAATATTTCAGTTGTGGGACCCGGAATTGTTTCTGCCAGTTCCAATGGTTTCTTCTCCGATGATTTCTGCGGGAAGAATGGAATGAATGCCAATTCTGAGAAGGAAATTATTTTTGCACCGGAAGCGGCAGCTTTTCTGACGGCTTCTATTCCTCTCTTTATATTTTGTTCTTTATCGTATGAGGCTTTCTTCTGGATTAGGGCAATTTTCATATGAATCATCATTATTGATAGAATATTGCCACGACCTTAATGTCGTGGCGATGAGACATTATTTTAATTCTTTGATTTCCGTAATCTCAACAATCACACCCCACATATGAATACTTGCCATATCTTTTTTCTCAACATATTTGAATAGAATCCGCTTACCATCAACCTGATATTCTTTGGATAGGTTTAATGGATCAAGATTTCTCTTGTCATCTGTTACTATCCCATAAAATCCTCCCTCAATCGATTGGAATTTGACTGTCCCGGCAGTGAATTCAGATTCGGATTCTGTTGATAAACATCCCACACAACAGAAGAGGAAGAGAATGAATAAAATTATTTTCAAACTTGATTTCATATTTTTAAGGCTAAAATAAAAAAAACGGCAATTAGAGCCGCCTTCGCTAATATTACTTTCTTACACCAATCATCTTCTCGGGACGCACAACCTCATCAAATTTTTCGGCTGTCAATAAACCCAATTCAAGAACAGCCTCTTTAAGAGTTTTGTTCTCTTTGTGAGCCTTCTTTGCAACCTTGGCGGCATTATCATAACCTATAACCGGATTCAGGGAGGTAACCAGCATCAAAGAATTCTCAAGATGTTTTTTGATATTGTTTTCATTAGCGGTAATTCCTTCAACACAATGTTCGCTGAAACTTTCGCACGCATCAGCCAATAGTTTAATTGATTGAAGAATATTGAACGCAATCACAGGCATGAAAACATTCAATTCAAAATTTCCGCTCGATCCTGCAATGTTAATCGTTACATCATTGCCAAAGACCTGTGCACATACCATCGTCATCGCTTCCGATTGTGTTGGATTTACTTTTCCCGGCATTATTGAACTACCAGGTTCATTCTCCGGTAAAGAGATTTCACCTATGCCGCAGCGGGGACCTGAACCGAGCCAGCGTACATCATTCGAAATTTTTAATAATGATGTACCGAGAGTTTTCAGCACTCCGCTCATTTCGACAAGTGCATCCTTTGCAGCCATAGCTTCGTATTTATTCGGTGCCGTTCTGAACGGCTTTCCGGTTAATTTCGATATTGCCTCTGCAACTTTTACTGCGTAATTCGGATGAGCATTAAGCCCGGTACCAACAGCTGTACCGCCCAAAGGGATTTCATACAATCTTCTTAATGAATCGCTGATACGGGCCAGGCCGTAAGTTAACTGCATCGCATAACCAGAGAATTCATCTCCGAGTGTAAGAGGCGTAGCATCCATTAAATGTGTACGCCCGATTTTAATAATATCTTTAAATTCTTTCGCTTTAGCATCAAGCGAATCTCTCAGTTTAGTTACCATAGGAATCAAACGGCGGTGAATCTCTTCAACAGCGGCAACATGAATTGATGTAGGGAACGCATCGTTAGTTGACTGAGCTTTATTTACATCATCATTTGGGTGAATCGGTTTTTTACTTCCCATCACCCCGCCAATCATTTCAATCGCGCGGTTTGAGATTACTTCATTAGCATTCATATTCGTCTGCGTTCCGCTTCCTGTCTGCCACACTACAAGTGGAAAATGATCATTAAGTTTTCCATCAATTACTTCGTCAGCAGCTTTAACAATTAAATCCAATTTTTCTTTTGGTAAACTTCCTAATTCGTAATTAGTAAGTGCGGCAGCCTTTTTTACAATTCCCAGTGCTCTTATAAATTCGGCTGGAAACCTCTCACCGCCAATTTTAAAATTCATCAATGATCTCGCAGTCTGTGCGCCATAATACCTGTCAACCGGGACTTTCATTTCCCCCATTGTGTCAGTTTCAATTCTGAATTCCATTTTTACTCCAATAGATTTTTGTTTACACATTCAAATTACGGGAATATGATTTTATTATCAATGAAGTTAAGTGTAAGAATTTTTTGTTAGAGAAAACTAAAGTCAATATTATTTCTAATAAATAAAAATAAACCCCGGCAAATATATACCGGGGTTTACCATTTCATGTGCCCTATTTATAAAACTTAGTGCTATTTTGCCAGCAACATTTTCTTTGATGCATAGTAATCATTTACTCTAATTGTATAGATGTAAAAACCACTTGCATATTTACTAGCATTAAACATTACACTATGCTTTCCTTTTTCTTTAACACTGTTTACCAATTCTGCAACTTCTCTTCCAAGAACATCATACACTTTTAGCATAACATGGCCGGCTTGCGGTAAACTATAGCTAATTGTTGTTGATGGATTGAATGGATTTGGATAATTATCAAGACTGTAACTTACCGCTTCTTCACTTTCCGTTGTCTTGAAGTTTTCTTGTTCCTTTAATGCAATGCCACTCTCTGAAGAAGCATATTTTGCTAGCAAATGTTTTGGGTGATTAGCAATTAAACCTCCAAAAACTTCTTCTGCTTTAGCTTGATTTTTAAGATAGTATTTGTAAATCAATCCTTTTTCGTAAAGCATTTCACAAGCTAAATCTTCATCACCGGCAGCAGTTTTAAGTACTTCATCTGCAATCGCTAAAGAATTATTGTAATCATTATTGTCAACCGATGTCCAAATAGAATAACGCTTGATATATGGCATATATTGATGAGCGGCTTTACTGCTTGCCAATTCATTTACGTAATCCGCAAATGCAGTTTTGTCCTCATTTGCTTTATAAAGATGATTTAGTTTAGATAAGGCCGCTTTAAATGTTTCTTTTCCCTTTTCCAGCTTAATTACATTTTTATAATCTGTAATTAGAGTAGTGTAATCATTGGTGTACTTAGCTTTATCATATTTCTCTTTTTTAGTATCCCCGTAAATTTTTCTTAGTAAACTAAGACACTTTTCATCGGCATCTTTAAGCAGTTTTGAATCAACTAAATTGGTTTCACTTTTTTGAAGAGGGCTTACTTTTGGCATATTGCAGACACTGTTCACGCCGGTAACAAAAACATTACCATAAATACTCTGCGGTACAGGCAAGCTGTAAGTGTTACTTATTGCATAGCCGTAGGCACCATTTTGCGCATAAATATCAGCGCCGTTATTACAAAATGTATTTTGATCCCCGATGTTATAGGAAGCTGAATTGGATAAAAATACACCGCAGTCAAAATTTTTAATTGTGTTATAAAAAACATTACCTGTTCCGCCATACAGAGTAACAGCAAAAGAAGCCGATCCTTCGGTAGCCGTTGAATAGGACACGTTTGTATATGTACTTCCGTAATCGCAAACAAGGGTTGAGCCTGGAAAAGCACAACCATAAACATATACCAGTTGACTGTTGTTTGAATACACACCATTTTCTATGCGTATACCTTCTATTTGAATATTATACGAATTTGTAACCCAAATACTTCCGTTAATTGTTGTACTACCGGGACCTTGACCATTAAGAGTAATATACGATTTGCTGCTGACGCTTGGACTTTCCGAGTAAGTTCTTGCTTGCAACTCTATTGTTTGTCCGGATGAAGCGTAATTTACTGCAGACTGGATGGTACCAAATAAGCCTTTTAGCGTACCGCTTTGTTTTAATAATGCACAATTTATGTAATCTGTACCTGCAACATTTCCATTTACGATTATATAATTATTATTAAAATTTGCAGTTGTACCTGATTTTATTGTTAATGTAACACCGGACGGAACTGTTATATTACCAGTAAGAGTATGAATTTTTCCACCTGCACCTATCCACGTTTTGGGATAATTTGAAAGTGTGCCATAATGAGTTGTTTTCAGCTTGTAATAGGAAATTATGCCAGTATTCTTCAATGCATAAACATCATGACCCGGTGCGTGGCGAACCAGAGGACCTGATCCCCATTTTGACACATGTGTTTTTGATCCAGAACTAGCCACAGGATATCCATTCTGAATAACCCGAATAGAGTGATCTTTATACTGTTCATAACATCCATGCGTAGCTTCTGAGAATGTAACAGAATTATAAGAAGGTTGACTATCATTAGAATAAGCGCCGTCAGTAAAGTATTTTGTTTCCTGATCGTCATCTACATAGCCAATCCAGGATGTACCTATATTCTCTGACTTTGACCATGCGTAACCGTGACAGTTGTAAAATGCTGTTGCAGTCTCAATAATTTCAGCATCCAAGCCCCAGTAAAAAATGTCATCTTGCGCCTCTGCGTCAGTATACCAAGGTGTGCCATCAAATGATATAAGCAGTAACTGGGCGTCCTTCCGGTGTATATATCGTCATCGGCGTGTCCTGTGCAAAAGCAACATGATAATTGAGAAACAAACTGACTACAAGCACTGATAGAATTCTATTTAGTTTCATTGAAAAATTCATAAACACCTCCTTTGGAAATTAATTTATAATCCTTTGCAAATGTTTAAAATTTGTTCGCGTGTTTCTCGCGACAGAAAAATTCCCGAACCTAAGAAAATGTCTATCTTATCAACATTGTGTAATCTTATGCTGGTTTGCTGATCTTTTTTCTCCAACATTCTTGCAAGTGCATATACATTTGGAACCATATCTTGTTCACTGTAAAAGGTGGTCATAGTTGTTTTTTCCGCATATTTTTCTTTCAAATTGGAAAGCAATTGAGCCAATTCCTCAGGGTTAAGCCACATAAGTATCATGGGATGGACAATTAGGTACTCTAGTATTTGAACCTGTTTCTTCATGGGCAACCCTGCCTGACTTGAAGTCACCGCTTGAAGATTCAAGCCCTTGTAATAATCGATCATTTTTCTGGAAACATCTTTTCTTGTAGTCAATTCACGAAACCCGTTGAAGCCTTTATAAATCTCTTCGTAGTAACTGTCAATGGTTGAAAATTTGCCAATTCTTCTAGCAAAATAGCAATCTATCGACACTTCGATCAGTTCATCGGTAGATATCGCTTTTAATTCTTCAGTAGGGATTTGAAAGAGAGAGTTTTTCTCTTCAATAGGAATATTTTTCCATTCTTCGGATTCATAATCTACATAATCTTTCCAGTTAAGTGAGTGATAAATACGCCAACTAATATTCTTATATTTGTTCATATCTTGTCCAGCAAGTGAAGATGTAAATATGAGCACAAATAAAACGAGGAAATAATTTTTTAACATTTTTACCTCCTAATATTAAATGAATAATTTTATTTAGTACCTATTAGAAAATTTAACAGTGTTTTGTATTATCACCTCCTTTTTAAAGATTTAATGGTGAATGAAGATGCATTTTTGAACCTGATTGAGTTCACTGCATCGAATGGATATAAAATAGACACCAGAAGCAATATTACCTGGTTTCCAAAATAGCTGATTATTTCCCTCATATAATACTCCATTATAAAGTGCTTGCACTTTCTGTCCGATTGAGTTATAAATCAGAATACTAACTTCTTGCTGCTGTTGAAGAGAAAAAGAAATATTCGTACCTGTTTCGCCAAAAGGATTTGGAAAAATATCTACTTGTTTTTTTTGTACTCCTGATGGCGGTGAGCCGTTGCCAGTATATTTTAATATTGTTCCGCCATTGCCAACAGCCCAGCCAGTATTTGGATTTATAAAAAAGATCGAGTTGATTGTATGAATCCAATATTCTGGAATTTCAGTTACTGCTAAAGACTGGTTAGCTGTGATCTGTTTTAAATATCCAGATGCAAGACCTAGATAAATCCAAACTGTATCCGTATTTAGTGCAAAAAAGTCGCTGACCATAGCGTCTAATCCTTCACCTCTTGGAAATTCATGCCAGGTCCAACCACCATTGATAGTTCCTAAAAAATTCCCATAATCATTAGAAAGAAAACCTGTTTTATTATTAACAAATTGAATGTTTCTTACCAATGATATATTAGGAATATCTTGCCATTGTATCGTTGCCCCCTTATCGGTTGTATGTCCCAGCCCTCTCCATCCCCCTATCCAGGCTTCATTTTCATTTATAATTGCAACTGAAGTTAATTGTTCGGATAAAGGTCTATCGTTAATAAGTTGCCAGTTTATTCCTCCATTATTGGTTTGCAAGACTGCGCCAGTACGTTCTATTAGTAATCCATTTTTATCATCAAAGAAATCAATATCAACAAACCATCCATAGAGATCATTTCTTACATGCCAATTTTTTCCTCCGTCTATTGTGTTGAGGATTACATAATGTCCTGTAATCCATCCCTCAAGATTATTTAGGAATTTTACTTTGAACAAAACACTATCTACCGTACTGTTTTGTTCTTCCCATGTTTCACCCCCGTTTGAAGTGTGAAGAATAGAGCCGAAGTTACCTACACACCAACCTTCTTTTTCATCTATAAAAAACACATCATTTAGACTGTTTCTATTTCCCGTGCTCAATGATTCCCAAAAATCACTTTCTGTATTTTTGTGAAAAATATTTCCAGCCCACCCAACAATCCATCCGGTCCCATTCTTTGAAAAGGCTATGTCTGTTAATTGATGAGTTGCATGTTTGTTTATATCCTTCCATGAGAGTCCACCATCGGCAGTTTGAAAAATTTTAGTCCCGCTTACCGACCAACCATGCAGAGAATCTATAAAGAATACATCGTTAACATACTCGCTCTGTGAAAGTAAATTATTAAACATCTTTTCCCAGGATTCACCGCCATCAGTTGTTTTGTATTTACCCACAAAGCCCAATTTTTTATTCAGGAAAAAAATACCAGGTGTAGCTCCAGGGTATTCCGGGAATCTACTTTTACTCCAGGTTTTTCCACCATCACTTGTCTTGTACAAAGATGTAAAGCTTTCACTTATACTTATTGTTTCATCAGCATACAAAAATCCTACAGTTTCATTTAGGAAAAAGGCACAAAGCATTTTCCCTTTTATTTCTTGCTCTAATTCTTGCCATGTTTTTCCTCCATCTGTACTTTTAAAAACCAAACTTTTTGCATCTATCAATTCCCATAAAGCCGCAGTTTGGGGTTTCAGAAAAAGGTAAATTGTGTTATCAATGCAAACTATATCAAGGAAATAATAAGTGGACATATCTGCAGCAACATAATATTCATTCCAACTTTCGCCGCCATCTGAAGTTTTATAAATGTGTTTGTTGTCTATTAGCCATCCGTTTAAGGAATCTCGAAAACTAATACCTCGAATATCCACTAGATCTTTAAATTTTTGCACATCCCATGTTTTGCCTGCATTAGCAGTTTTTAGAAGCGTACCGCCCAATCCGCCAATGAATATTTTATTATCGCTTAACGGCTCTACGGTTAAAAGATAAGATTCTGTAGGAAGCGGATTTTGTACTTGCCATTTAGATTGCGCAAATAAATTAAGCTCGCTGAAAAATAGAATCGAATGTAATAGAGCAACAAAACTCAGCTTATATTTCATCTTACCTCTTTCAAATGGCGTGTTTTTACATAAATTATACGCAAATTATTTTTCGCGGGAGGGGGTTTTGGTCTTTTCATTTACGTTTCCTTTATTTTTTTATTAATAGCCCCCAATCGACATTGGGATTTATTCTGTTTTCTTGTAATTGGCTTTTATTGTCCTTGAATGATAATTCTCGCATCTCTGTAAAAGTATCTCCAATCCAATATCGGTTTTTACCTACTGTTCTTTCTTCCTTAGCAATAGCTATCGGGCAATTGAATTTGAGTTGAAATACATACTCACCTTCCGGAAAAAGAGGATAGCCTTTTAGTTCTATGTTCCTTTCAATTGATTTACCCGCTTCTATTATTGTAAACCATTCCGGTTTCCAATCTATATTATTTGCGGGATCTTTGGTAGTTTTATATTTAGATATATAAGTTCTCTTTGTAGCTTTGTTCATAAACTCAGGTCCATTATTATAATAATGAAATAATTCAGTACCGGTTTTGTATGGGTCTAGAAAGAAAAGATTATCTTTATCGTTATTTGTTATTTTTAGTTTATACTTTATAGTAGCAGTATCAGAATTCTTCAACCATAAGCTATCACCAAGCTCTACACTCAGCCCTCTATGAATTAAACCGATTCCTATTAAATTCTCTTTTACATCTTTATTATCCCTGGTATCTTTTGCATACAAGAATATCCAATTAGAGTGTAATATATCCGCCGGGTACATGCCTACATCAAGCGCGTCAATGTAGGGTAACAAAGGGTATTCACGGGTTGAGCTTTGAGTAGAAAAATATCCTATATAACATCTCTTATTATTAACGGTAACAATATAAGGCAAGTCCGTCCATGATTGAGGGAATAGATAATAAAATTGATAATTGGGGAAGAAAAAACTTTTATCTTTCTTTAAGTAAATACAATGACTTGACCAATCATAAAAATCAATATCATCCTGCGAAAGCCATGGTTTATCTGCAAGTATAAGATCTTTCAAATCGGCATTAAATATATTCTTCATTGTAAGAGTTGTATCTTTAAGAAAGTAAATCGCAAAGAGTATTATTTTTAATTTTCGGTGTTACAATAGTATTATCATTGCTACAGCTGTTAATTAGAATCATCAGAAATAATAATATATGGATATGCTTCATCTTATTTCTCTATTTAATATTCAAGAGTTAATACCTTTGTTTAACTATTTAACTTGATCTTTTTCTTCCCAGAATAATATCTCTTATTAAATAATCTTCTTTTTCATTCTGCACCCCCATAAGAATGTTACTAAATTTTTTCACATTTGCATAACTTCTTTGGTCTGAGCCATGCCCCTGTTTATCAATTAAAGATTATTTTCCAACAGAAGTAATATAAAGATGAAAGTAATTGAAAAATATATTTTTAAATAAAGTTTTCATTTTTCAATTGAGACCCCGTAGAATTTAAAGAATGAGTCCCGCCCAATATTGTTTATTTTCTCTAAGTGGAACTAAAACAAATTTAACAAAAGTAGCAATGGAAAAATCTATCAATATCAGATTTGTAATCTACTATTCGGTGATTGTTTCTATTCGTTTGGCCCCAACGTAACGTTTTTTATAATAAGCATTTTCAAGAGAAGAGACTGTAACACCAAGTGAACGGCTGGCGTGAACGAACTGATTTTCTCCCAGATATAGACCTACGTGGCCGGGATTCGATCTTCTTCTTGTATTGAAAAATACGAGATCACCAAATTGCAATTCGTCTTTAGAAATTTTTTCACCAACCGCGTATTGTTCTCTCGCTGAACGCGGAAGTTCAAGAGAGAGTGCGTTTTGGTACACTTGCAACGTGAACGCCGAACAATCTATTCCCTGCTGAGAATTCCCACCATATTTATAAGGAGTATCTAAAAATTTTATCGCCTCGAATAAAATCTTTTCACGTGGTGTTAGTGAAATATTGTAGCCCTTCATCTTATCAATCTTCTCTGCAAGTTTGGACTTATCAACTGGTTTTTCTACAGGAGGCGGTTCATCAAATTCTTCCTCGGCGTCGGCAGAATCTGCGGGATCGCTAAACACGATTTCATTATTCTTAATTTTTGATTTAGCAGTAGTATCACTCGATGGAGTTTTTGCGGTTGCGGCAGGCCTCTCTTTAGTTCCCTTTTTATAGCGCTGAGCGTTTGATGAGGCTGAACAACTTATAAAGATTGTAAGAACTAGAAGTCCCAGTAGAAATTTTTTTGTCAAATTCATTAGCCTCATGTTTGGCTGTTCAGCCTAAGTATGATCTTAAATTTTTACTACGGGATGCGTGACGTAATCTTCTAATTGCCTTCTCTTTTATCTGGCGTACGCGTTCACGTGTAAGATTGAACTTCTCTCCAATCTCTTCGAGTGTGAGTGAATGTTCTTTATTCAATCCAAAGTAAAGCTTTATTACTTCGGCTTCTCTTTCAGACAAAGTTGATAATGCCCTGCCAATTTCGTTTCTTAATGATTCAGACATCAATACTTGATCAGGAGATGGTTGTTCTTCGTTTTCGAGAATATCCAGCAGTCGGTTTTCTTCGCCCTGAGCAAATGGTGCATCCATCGAGACCGCACGACCTGATATCTTTAGTGTGTCGGAAACTTCATTGATATCCATATCAAGTTCTTGCGCAAGTTCATGCGCACTTGGTTCACGCTCATATTCCTGCTCAAGATTGCTATATGCTTTTCCAATTTTATTAAGGGCGCCTACTCTGTTCAAAGGTAAACGCACAATTCTGGACTGTTCGGCAAGAGCCTGAAGGATTGACTGGCGAATCCACCATACAGCATAAGAGATAAATTTGAATCCCCGTGTTTCATCAAATCTTCGTGCGGCTTTTATTAATCCAAGATTTCCCTCATTGATTAAGTCTCCGAGCGATAATCCCTGATTCTGATACTGCTTGGCAACTGAAACAACAAAGCGCAAATTGGCTTTCACCAGTTTTTCCAAAGCAAGGTGGTCATTCTTTCTTATGCGGATAGCAAGTTCAATTTCTTCATCCGGTGTAAGCAGGTCTACTTTACCGATCTCCTGAAGATATTTATCTAAAGATTGACTTTCGCGGTTAGTGAATTGTTTTGTGATTTTCAAAATTACTTCTCCTACCTGGATTGAACATTTATTGAATCAACAATCCCAACAATTGAAGCATCAACAGGCGCCATATCAACATCAAGCGGAATTACAGCCTCACTGGCTGTTACATAAAAAATAATTTCTCCCGATCCTGCCCCAACAGTATCAAGCGCGATGATCGGTTCTCCCAGATCTTCATGTTCAGCATTTATCGGCTGAACAAAAAGCATTTTATAGCCAACCAACGATTCATATTTTCTGGTTGCCCAGATTGTACCTATTATTCTGCCAAGATACATTAGGCTTCCACGGATTCTTTGCGGACTTCTTTCACAGAGATGTCGAGTTTGTCAACAATTGCCATGATGACCGCGTCAATCGGTTTGTTCTTAGTGAATGTAGTCTGGCGCGCGGAACTTCCCTGTGCAACAAGAACAACCTCACCTACACCCGCTCCAACGGAATCCACAGCAATAACGGTTGCATCTTTCGGTTTGTATTCAAGATCAAGATGACGAACGATCAAAAATTTAGCGCCAACCAAATTTTCGTCCTTTCTTGTTGACCAGACTGTACCAATTACTTTTCCGAGTATCAATTCATCCTCTCAACTCTTTGGGTGTAATAATTTTTATGCCGCTGTTTTTGTATCTCTCAATTTCCTTTGTAAAAATAGGAAGATTGTTGTTTCTAGCCACAGAACAGAAACGAGCGTCATGTGCGGTTGCAACTTTATTAAAAAAATCTGTAATGGTCAAACTATAACAAAGATGAATTACTGATTATCACTCACTCATTCAAAAAACTTTTTCCGAATAAATCATTGTTGATCATAAAATAATGAGCTACGGTCTGAGCTACATCAGCAAAGCTTTCACGTATGCCCAAATCTTTCCCGGCTACATTTTTTTGGAAGTATAAAAGCGGTACATATTCTCTGGTGTGATCTGTACTGATATCGGTTGTATCATTACCATGGTCTGCAGTAAGTATAAGATGGTCGGATTCATCTAATGCATCAACGATATCCGGTAGTCTCAGATCAAATTCCTGAAGAGCTTTGTGAAGTCCCTCAGTATCATTACGGTGTCCATAATAAACATCAAAATCTACAAGATTCGTAAAGATGAATGAACCTTTTACATTTCTGGCGACTTCAATGATTTTTTCGATCCCTTCCAGGTTGGATTTCGTTTTCAACTGATGCTTAATGCCTTTATAGTTGAATAGATCATTCACTTTGCCTATTGCATATGTTTCGATACCTGCATTTAGACAGTAATCAAGTATTGTTGGATCAGGCGGATCGAGAGAGTAATCTTTACGGTTTGTAGTACGGGAGTAATTCCCTTCTTTTCCAACAAAGGGGCGGGCAATTACTCTTCCGCAAGCATCTTTTCCAACCAAAACTTTATCACGGGTTATAGAACAAATTTCGTATAACCGTTTGAGCGGTATAATTTCTTCATGAGCTGCGATTTGAAATACTGAATCGGCAGAAGTGTAAACAATTGGAAAACCTGTGCGTACATGTTCGGTGCCGAGTTCTTTAATAATTTCAGTTCCGGAGGATGCATAATTCCCCAGGATTCCTTTTTCACCTGTTGCAGCTAAAAATCTATCTATTAGTTCTTTCGGAAATCCGTCCGGATAAAATGGGAATTCAATTTCAACTTTTAATCCTCCCAACTCCCAGTGGCCTGTGGTGGAGTCTTTACCTGGAGATACTTCCGACAATTTACCATATGAAGCAAGAGGAGATTTTTGTGGAGTGAGCCCTTTAATTGATCTGATATTGCCCAGACCAAATTTTTCGAGATTTGGCAAATTAAGACCACCAACTCGGACAGCCATATTGCCTAGCGTATCGCTTCCTTCATCCATATATTTATTTGCATCGGGCAGTTCACCTATCCCGACACCATCGAGCACTATTACAAAGAAATTATTCAAAGTTATTCCCGGTAGTTAGCTAATACTTTTTACTGAATTGCCGCCCTTTTCAATTGCCCTCTTCAGAGCGAGTTCTGCGTTTGTCAATATTTCCTGGACATCGGTTTTATTAGTTGTTGCCGCAACACCAATTGAAACAGTGAAGGTTGTTTGCTTCGAGGCGACAGCGATAGCTTTGCGAGCAATTTTAATTCTTAATTTTTCTGCCCAAAGGAATACATCTTTAGGAGACATATTGAAAAAATACACTGCAAAAACCTTCTCGCTAATTCTTCCTAACAGATTTAGAGGCGTCATTTCATCTCTAATAATCTGCCCGACAATCCGCAAAACTTTAGGGAATGGATCACCTTCGAAGAGAGACTCCTGTTCAAGAAATTCATCTATCTTGATTAATGCAACGCCGCCTTGAATTCCAAGCTCTTTGCTGCGAACGAGATCAATAGTGAACCGTTCAACAAAAGAGTCGTAATTCAGAGTTTTGGTTTCAATATCAACAGAGAGCAATCCCTTAAGAATATTTATTGTTGAATAGGAGTGAAGAATGAAGGCAAATATCTTTGTAGCGTTTTTAATGTATGAGACTTCGCTGTTTGAGTACACATTCTTTTTCAAACTTTCAAAGCAAAGAACACCATAATTATGTTCATCATACACAAGCGGAATAGCAAGGAATGAACCATCGAAACTTACATCCTCAGTTTTTGCGAATCGCGGAATATCTGATGTGGATGTATCATCAATCTTAACCGGTGTTGCACTCAGAATTGCTCTGCCAACCAGAGTTCCGTTGAGATCAATTTCCAGATTTTCTCCGACATATTTAAGAGAAGTTTTGTTTATAATTTTTGTCGTCTTGAATTTATGATCGAGAGGATTGTAAGAAACCAGTGTAAAAGAATCCCAGTCAAGTAATCCCTGCATGGATGATTCAATTGTCTGGTGAACATCCGTCTCAGATTCAAATTTTCGATCGGCGTTTAAGATGCTCAGAAGTGTTTTGAGACGCTGATCGGCTTGCGACTCCGCGAATTTTTCTTCAAAGAGAGAAATGATAATCGAAATCACACGGACAACTCTGCCGAGAGAATAGACCTGTTCAATTCCGAACGCATCATTTACTTTTGAATCTAACGAGAGAATGCCGGTTAGGTGCTTTCCATAAAATAGAGGAACACCAACGAAACTTTTTATCCCTTGCGCGGCGGCATAGTACCTTATAACATCGGTTTCCGCGTTTGATGAGATATCCGTCAGGAGTTCAGGCTCTTCCCTCTGAACTATTTTACCAAGTATATCATCCTCAAGATCAAATTTCTGTTGTTTTATTTGAGTTGAACTCGTAACGTATCGTTCCAAGGTTAAACGTTTTCTGTTTTTGTTATACCAGAAGAATGCTACGGTGTGAGCCATGTAAGCATCTTTTACAACGCTAAGAATTTTTTCTAAAACAAAACCAAATTGCTCATCGTGACTTACATCGTCCGGTAATTCTTCGTGTACAATTTTATCATAGTTGGTTTTAAAATCCGGTGGTTTAAAAAAATCCTGCTTCCCCTGTGTTATACGGCTTCCATAATTTTCTGCAGTGATGATTTCAATATTTTTTACAGGCGATATTATTTTAAAATCTTCCCCGGCATCGGTCTCAAATGAATCTCTCTTTTCTTTCTCTTCATACTCAATCAGATTGGGCTGGATTGTCTGATCAAGGGGATCACCCTGCATCGAATCGCGTAGAAATATTATGAATCCTGCATAAATTAAAAGTATAGCGCCGGATATGATTCTCAGAATAAGATCTTCGGTGAAAAATGGAATTGCGATGAGAATGGGGATAAACAAGAATATAAATATTCTCTTTTTGATTTTTTCTTTAATTCCCATCTTCCTTCAAGTGATTATTAGGAGATAACTGATCGGAAGCCGCAAAGTTTATCAACTCCCAATTCAATAATAAGAAAGATTTAAGAATTTTTCACATAAGGAAGAGAGAAGTAAGTAGTTTTACCACTTCTTTTTTGCCTGTACCTTTGATAGTAGAATAGAAGATGAGATTCTCCCCAAGGGCAATTTCAGGGAAAAATTGTTTTACTCTCCTTTTTGCAGCTGCAATTTCAGACTGTTTCAGCTTATCCACTTTGTTCATCAGGAGAAAGTATGGAATGTTGATTGAATGGAGAAATCCATTTAATTCTATATCCAGCTGCATTGGATCATGTCTGCTATCGATGATATGCATAGCAAGTTGAATGTTCTCATTAATCGAAAAATATTTTTCGAGCAGGTGTTGCCATGCATCCCTTTCCCTTTTGGAGACTTTAGCATAACCGAAACCGGGCAGATCAACAATAAAAAATTTGTTTTCAACCAGATAGTAATTAATCGAGCGGGTTTTACCGGGCGAAGATGAGGTCTTTGCCATTTTTGTATTAAAAAGCGAGTTGATGAACGATGATTTGCCAACGTTTGAACGGCCGCACAAAATAACCGTTGGTAAATTTTGTTTTGGTAATTCGTTAAGATTATAAACAGCTTTTACAAATTCTATCTTTTTCATAGTGCAATATACAAAACTTGGCGTGACGACCCGCCGTTTCGGCTTCAATATATTGATCAGCTATCAAGGTTAGTAAAGTAAGACGATTCGACGAATCGTCTCTACATTTAAAATAAAAAAAGAGTAACCGATGTTCGATTACTCTTTTCAAAATAATTTATTAACTAAAATTTAACTGCCTTTTTTCTGCGGAGTCTTTGTTGTCTTTGTAATCTTTTCTTTAGTTAATTTTTCTTTTGGAGCTTTTTCTTTTTTCATTTTTGGAGCAACTGATTTTTTAACCTTTTTTTCTTTCTTCTCTTCGGCTTTAACTTCTTCTGTTGTTTCTACAGGTTTGACTTCGCCCTTTGTTTTCTTAGGTGCTTTTGGTTTAATCACACCGCTGAAATCAACCAGTTCAATGATAGCCATATGAGCGCCGTCGCCTTTTCTCTGGCCAAGATGAACAACTCTTGTATAACCACCTGGTCTATCACCGATCTTTGGAATAATATTACTGAATAAATCCGTTACAACTTCTCTATCATTAATTCTTGCAGCAATAATTCTTCTGGAATGAACAGAATCCGTTTTTGCTCTTGTGATGATAGGGTCAACGAATCTGCGCAACTCTTTTGCTTTAGCTAAAGTTGTTTTAATTTTTTTATGCTTGAGTAAAGATGTAGCCAACACATTTAATGTTGCCGCTCTGTGACTGGCAGTTCTGCCTAATTTTCTTCCTTTTACTCCATGTCTCATTCTTCAACCTTATGGGAATACTAATTGTTTTCTGGTTTATCTTTTATGTATTTATCAACGTCCATACCGAACTCAAGTCCGTGATTATCAACGATCTCAAGTAGTTCGGCTAATGATTTTCTGCCGAAATTTCTAAACTTCAACATTTCACTTTCATCTTTTCTAACAAGATCCGATAAATTTTTAATGTTGGCAGCTTTCAGACAGTTATGAGAACGAACGCTCAATTCAAGATCGTCAACACTTGTAAGAAGAATTTTCTTAATTCTTTCTGCTTCGGCATCTTTTTCGTTCTCAACTTTTTCTTCCTCAGGTTCAGCATCAAAATTAATGAACATCTGAACATGATCTTTCAAAATTTTTGCGGAACTTGAAAGAGCCTCTTCAGGAGTCATCGAACCATCTGTTTGGATTTCGAGTGAAAGTTTTTCGTAATCATTTTTTTCACCGATACGAACATTTTCCACATCATAACGGCAATTAACAATCGGGGTATAGATTGAATCAATTGGAATTGTACCGATAGTAGCTTCAAGAATTTTTTGTTCGGTGGAAGGTACATATCCTTTGCCAATCGCAAAACGTAATTCCATGTTCAATTTTGCATCGGAGTTTAATCTTGCAATGTGAAGATCAGGATTCAATATTTCAACATCGGGGCAGTATTTTTGAATGTCACCGGCTTTGAATTCTTTTGAACCGGTAAGAGAAATTTCGCATCCGGTAACTTTTTTATTCAGAATTCTCATTCTAACTTTTTTCAAGTTAAGAATAAGTTCAGTAACATCTTCTACAACGCCCGGTACAGTAGAAAACTCGTGGAGTACTCCCTCGATCTTAATAGCATTAATTGCCGATCCGGTTAAGGATGACAATAATACTCTTCTCAAGGCGTTACCTAACGTAACACCAAAACCTCTTTCCAAAGGTTGAACAACAAATCTTCCAAAATTCTCTTTGCTTGATGATTCATCGAGAACAACGCCATCTGGCATCTTTATAAATGGATAGCTCATTTAGTATCCTCTTAAATATTTTTTAAATTACTTAGAATACAACTCAACAATTAACTGTTCGTTTGCATTCAATGGAATGTCTTCTCTCTCCGGAACGTTTAAGAAAGTACCGGATAAAGTCGCTTTATCTACTGACAACCAATTGTAAACGTTGTCTTTTGTTCTTCGTAAGGAGTTGTGAATAGCATCCAATTTTTTACTTCTTTCACGGACAGAGATAACATCACCCGGTGCAAGAGTATATGATGGAATGTCAACAGTCTTTCCGTTAATCCAGAAATGTCCATGAAGAACTAATTGACGAGCTGATTTTCTAGAAGGTGCGAATCCAAGACGATAAACAACATTGTCCAATCTTCTCTCAAGGAGTTTTATCAAGTTACCGCCCGTAATACCTTTTTGGCGGTTAGCTGTTTCGAAAATATTATGGAATTGAGTTTCGAGCAATCCGTATATTCTTTTAACTTTCTGTTTTTCTCTAAGCTGAACACCATACTCAGAAAACTTTGCTCTTCGAGTCAAACCATGTTGGCCTGGAGCGTAGTTTTTCTGTTCAAGCGGACATTTTTCCGATAAACACTTAGAACCTTTTAAAAATAATTTTTGTTTTTCCCTTCTGCACAATTTGCAGCTGGGACCGGTGTATCTTGCCATCTAAAGTTTCTCCTATTAAACTCTTCTACGTTTTGGTGGTCGGCATCCGTTATGCGGAATTGGAGTCTGGTCTTTTATAGAAAGTATATCCAATCCTGCTGTACTTAATGCTCTAATTGCTGCTTCACGTCCGGAACCAGGCCCCTTTACGAACACGTCAACTTTTCTTAATCCTAAATCGTGCGCTTCTTTTGCTGCAGCTTCTGCAGTAACTTGAGCAGCGAACGGAGTATTTTTTCTTGAACCTTTGAAGCCGTTTTTACCGGCAGAGGACCAGGAAATTGTATTTCCGTAAATATCCGTCAGCGTAACAAGCACGTTATTGAAAGAGGCTTTAATATGAGCCACGCCAACAGCATCAACGTGAACTTTCTTTTTTGTCT
>CAYTUV010000024.1:0-50348 GCA_964441505.1 uncultured Melioribacter sp.
ACAATGAAAGCGATGAAATGATAGTGCAAAAGTTCATAGAGAATCTATACTACCAACCTGCCTGCCGTGTGTGTTGCACAAGGAAGCATGTCATTTCGAAGGAGTGCCGTTTTGTGGAACGACTGAGAAATCTTACGATAATGTTACATAAAGATTTCTCACCACAAAAAACGTGGTTCGAAATGACAGTGAAAGGAGTTCTGCAACATGCTCTGCCGGTAGAGCTTGTTACACAAGTCTTATACAAAACAGAATTCCGTTTTTAGTGAAAAAGAAAAACTCTGCAAAATAAAGACCGAAACTTTTAATTCAAGTGGATTGGAAATGACGAATTGATGGTTAGGTGTACTAGATTAATTATAAAGACCGCACTGGTTTTCATTTCTATGTTTACCACAACAAGGAGAAAACCAATACGGCCTGTAAAGAAATCGTATTCTATGCTGAACTATCTGAAACTTTTAAAGATTCTAACCGCCTTCGATGCAAAAAGTATAATAAATAGCAACATTGCAACTAAAAATATCAGCCCGTTCATAATACCCCTTTATTTTTATGATACTATAAAGGAAAAGCTTTAGTCCATAATCTTTCGCAGGAATGAGGAACTATCATCTTCATCTCTATTTTTGTTAGTAAAATAATCGCTATCGCTGTAATCATTACGTTCTGTTTTATATCCAGCTTCTATCGATCCCTGTTCGAAAAGATCTAAATTTGTTTTCTTAACACGAAGAATTGTCGGCACATTCAGATCGTCGCTGTTCTCAAGTTCCATCTGACCGCGTTTTTGAGAAAAGCCTCCGTAATTCACAGCCTTCTTCTCCATTTGTTTACGTTCCGCTTTTTCGTTTTTAAGGTTGCTGATGGTATGTGAGCTTGCTTTTGCTTCAAAGCCGGTTGCAATAACTGTATAAGAGACATATTCATTCATCTGATCTTTGATGACGGTTCCGAATATTACATTTGCTTCTTCACCCGCTGCTTCAAAGATTACATTATTTCCAGCTTCCACTTCTGCCATCGTCATATTTGTAGGACCGGTGACGTTAAGAAGAATATTTTTAGCACCTTTTATTGAAACTCCTTCAAGAAGCGGTGATGAAATTGCTTTTTGAGCGGCTTCAACAGAACGGTTTTCTCCGCTTGCTATTCCGCATCCCATTAATGCCTGACCGCTATCTCTCATCACTGTCCGTACGTCAGCAAAGTCAACATTGATGATTCCTTTTACTGTAATAATGTCTGCAATACCTCTGGTAGCTTCATACAAAATTTCATTTGGTTTATTGAAAGCAGCTTTGGCGGCCGTTGCTGTATCAATAATGCTGAGAATTCTTCCGTTCGGAATCACGATCAAGCTATCTACATACTGTCTAAGATCGGCAATACCTTCATCGGCGTTTTTCATTCTCTGCTTACCTTCCCATCCGAAAGGTTTTGTAACGATACCGATTACGAGGGCTCCCATACTCTTGGCAATAGATGCTACTATTGGTGCCGCACCGGTACCTGTTCCACCGCCCATACCGGATGTAACGAATACCATATCGGCGCCTTCAAGATGACGTGTAATTTTTTCTCTGTCTTCTTCGGCAGATTTCCTTCCAACATTAGGATCAGCTCCCGCACCAAGACCGCGCGTTACATTTGTACCAATCTGAATTTTTTGCGTTGCCAAGCTTTCTTCCAACACTTGAGCGTCTGTGTTTACGGCGATGAATTCAACTCCCATTAATCCGCGTTCGATCATACTATCGATTGCGTTGCAACCGCCGCCGCCGACACCGACGACTTTTAATTGAGCCGACATTGGCCTTTGAGTTTCCAAAGTAATGAAACGGGGCCGTTTTTCTGTAGTTGTTGACATGATTCCTCCTTGTTGTGGTATTTATTTATAGTTTGTCAAAAAATTCTTGTATTCTTTTAAAAGTCTTGCCGAGATTTAACTTACTGCCCTTACCGCTTGTCTTTACTGTAGTGAATTGTTCAGATCGGCTTCCCGGAATTCCGCGAATTAATCCGGCTACAGTTGCAAACTCCGGACTTTCAACTTCACCGGATAATCCAGAACCGAGATCAAGCGGAACACCGATACGGGCAGGCATTCCAAAAACTTCCTCGGCTAATTCGGTACACCCTTTAAGCAAAGATCCGCCGCCGGTAAGTACAACACCTGCTTTAATTTTATTTTTAAAGCCCGAGTGGCGAAGTTCGTTATCAATGATTGAGAACAATTCTTTCATTCTCACACTGATAATTTGTGTAAGAAGCGATAATGGAATTTTTACATTTCCTCTGCCGCCGACTCCTCTAATAAAAATGTCTTCGTCTCTGATAATTGCATTTTCTGTAGCGTAGCCATGTTCTTTTTTTAAAGTTTCGGCATCGGCTGTAACAATACCAAGTGTTTCCCGAATATCATTTGTAACCTGACTGCCTGCTACTCCGATTACTTTTGTATGCTTTATAGCTTTGCGGTGGAAAATTGCTATATCTGTTGTTCCGCCGCCGATATCAATCAACAGAACGCCTAAATCTTTTTCATTATCCTCCAGGACAGCATAGCTTGATGCGATGGGCTGGAGAACATAATCTTTTACAAAGTATCCGGCTCGTTCAACTGATTTTTTAATATTCTGAATTGCCGGAATAGACGCAAGCACAACATGATTAACCGCCTCAAGACGTGAACCGCACATGCCGATGGGATCGTCAATTCCTCCTTGATGATCAACTGAGTATTCTTCCGGGATGATATGAAGAATCTGGCGGTCGGAAGGAATCCGGATCGTCTGTACATCTGCGCGAAGTCTGTCCAAATCCTGCTGGTTAATTTCCTTTTCAGGATTGCTGATTGTAACATAATTTCTATGACGCAAACTTGTAATATGTTCACCTGCAACGCCGACATTTACTTCTTTTACCTGCAGACCGGCTCTGTTAAGAGCGATGTTCATTGCTTCGGTAATAGCTTCGGCGGTTTTAGAAATGTTTGCTACTAATCCACGGTTCAGTCCTTCCGAGGGCGCAACACCGAATCCAAGTATGTTCAAATTATTATCTACCTGCTCGGCAATTACCGCACAAACTTTTGTTGTACCGAGATCAAGTCCGGCTATAACATTTTTTTTCATGATTTCTTCTGCCCCTCGTCAATATTCTTAACTAACCCGTTAGTCGAGTCAATGATGCCAAGATATACATGTCCTCCGTATCGCAAATCCACATACTCCATATAATTGTTGATTTCTTTCCCCTTTAAATAGTTCCAGAGACTATTAAAGTAGATTACTTTTTTAATTTCATTTCCACGGCCAATTTTTACCGGATAATCTGAAGATGAGAGATACAATAGAATTTCTCCGCCGTTCTGCAAATCAATTGATGAAAAATCTTTTTCAAGTTCCGGATTGAGCAGACGAACAGCTGTAATAATTTTTGAGGCTGTTACTACATCCAGATTCTTTTTCATTGATGATAAAACTTTTATACTGTTTCCAAAGAAAGCATTTGATATAACCGGGTAATCTATTTTTACAGTTTCCGGAAGCATAGGCAGCAGTTGCAAATTATCGGTAATGATATACTGGTTAGTGCTATCGACAAGTATAGAGTCGAAAACTTTTTCTGTTATTCTTATAGCTGCTTTACCGCTTCCCTCATACCTGACATCGGCTTGCTTCACGTATGGATGCTTTTCAATCCTGTCTTTTATTATTTGCAATGATAAATTTCCATAGGTCGCTTTATCAGCTAAATTAGCAAAATTCAAATACTGTTCTTTTGAAAGATGAATGTTTCCCTTTAAGGAAATAAACTTGATTTTGTTTTCGCTTCCCGGTTTTAATCCGATAGAGAGATAGATCATCAATCCGATAACCAGTAGCATGAAGGCAACACTTAATATTTTTGCTGTTTTAGACATCAATTATTTTTTTGCCTTTAAGAATTCAACAAATTTTTCGCCAAATTTCCAGATATCTCCCGCACCCAATGTGATTATGATATCATCCTTCTTATAAATCTTCTGCAACAGTTCCGGTATTTTTGTTTTGTCCGGTTCGTAATAAACATTTTTGTGGCCAAACTGTTTTGCAGTGTCTGCAATCAATTCTCCTGTAATTCCTTCAATCGGTTTTTCTCTTGCGGGATAAACGTCGGTACAGATGAAAACATCTGAGTTAAGGAAAGATCTTCCGAACTCAGCCTGAAAATCTTTTGTGCGCGAGAAAAGGTGTGGTTGAAATACAGCTACCAATCTTCTATCCCATCCGCGCCGTATTCCATCTAGTGTTACGTTTATTTCGGTCGGATGATGGCCGTAATCATCAATCACCATAACTTCTTTGTTGTACTTTGTTTCGAAGCGGCGGTAAACTCCGCTGAACGATTCAAGAGATTTTTTTATTACACTGAATTCAACTCCCATCTCTTTCGCAATTGTAACCGCAACGAGAGAGTTTTTTATGTTGTGCAATCCGGGAATATTAATGCGGATTCTCCCGAGATCTTTACCTAAATACATAACGGTGAACTCAGAGTGATTCTCGAAATGTGTGATATTTGCCGCACGAATATCTGCCTGAGGTGATATTCCGTAAGTTAAAATTTTCTTATTGATCTGCGGAATCACATCCTGAAGCGCCGGTTCATCTAAACATAAAACAACAAAGCCGAAGAATGGCACTTTGTTCGCGAATTCGACAAATGCAGATTTAATATCATCCAGATCCTTATATGTGTCTAAGTGTTCTCTTTCTAATGTTGTGATAGCCGCTATTGTAGGCGTCAATTTCAAAAATGTTCTATCGAATTCATCTGCTTCTACGACGATATAATCTCCGCCTCCAAGACGTGCGTTTGTTCCACCGAGTGAACTTAATTTTCCGCCGACAATGATTGTTGGATCAATCCCTGCTTCTGTTAAAACCAATCCAACCATAGAGGTTGTTGTTGTTTTTCCGTGTGTACCTGCAATTCCGATTCCGTATTTCATTCTCATGCATTCGGCAAGCATCTCAGATCGTTTAATGACTGGAATCTTTCTGGATATCGCTTCTTTCACTTCCGGATTTTCTAAAACTACTGCTGACGAATAAACAACAACATCCGCCTCTTTCAAATTCTCTTTTGAGTGCCCTTCATAAATTTTTATACCAATACTTTCAAGACGGTCAGTCACTTCTGTCTTCGCAAGATCAGAACCTGATATTTTGAATCCCTGGCTTAACAATATTTCTGCAATGCCGCTCATTCCTATTCCGCCGATACCGACAAAGTGAATATTTTTTATTGTCTCCATCATCATAGCCGTATTCCTCACATTATCTCCGCTAACCGGATTGCGCTTTCAGCAATAATTTTTGCCGCCAGCGGTCTTGCAAACGCTGAAATATTTTTCTTCATGATTTCCTGCCTTGCTATATTCGTCATCATTTCATTTATTACCGGCAGGAACTCATCACGTAAATTTTTATCCTCTATTAATTCAGCGGCATTAGCAACTTTCAACGCCTTGGCGTTCATGTACTGATGATTAGCCGCAACATTTTCAGATGGGACGAAGACAACCGGCAATCCCAGGTAAGCAATTTCTGCTATTGTAGTAGCACCTGACCGCGCCAAAACAACATCACACGCTGAATATGCAGCCGACATATCGCTTATAAACGGAAATATTTTTACCGAATTATTTTCAAGTCTCCTGTATTTCTCAAAGTAGAACTGACCCGTCTGCCAGATAATCTGAATTCCGTTTTCGGTAAGGCGATTCATGTTTGCTGCAACTGCCTCATTAATTGACCGGGCGCCGCCGCTTCCTCCAATTACCAATAAAACTTTTTTTGCAGGGTCTAAACCGAAATTTTTTATTGCTTCTGCCTTATCGCTGAGCTGTAAATTGATTCTTATCGGATTACCACTCAATTTTAATTTCGATTCGTCTCTGAAATATTTTTTTGATTCTTCGAATGTGATATGAATTTCGTGCGCTTTCTTTTCGAGAATTCTATTTGTAACGCCCGGATAACTATTTTGTTCGAGCAGCATAACCTTAACACCAAGTACCGAGGCCGACCAGACAACCGGACCGGACACATACGCGCCGCATCCGACTGCAACACGCGGTTTAAAACCGTAATTAATTACAAACGACTGGATTGCTGAGACAAATAATTTAATCGGGAAGAGTAGATTGCTCATGTTTAACTTTCTTGAAAAACCGCTTACCCAAATTGCCTTAAACGGAAAGCCATACTCTGGCACAATGCGTTCTTCAATTTTATTTTTCGCGCCGACAAACAAAATTTCAGATTCCGGTTTCATTAATCGTATCTGCTGAGCAACAGCCAGAGCCGGATATAAATGACCGCCGGTTCCGCCGCCAACAAACACAAAACGATATGGAGTTTTTATCTTCATCCTACTTGTGCAATTTTTAATTCTGTTGTTTTAACAGTTTGTCTTGCTACATTGACAACAATTCCAATTGATACGGCAAAAAGTATAATAGACGTTCCGCCAAAACTTATGAATGGCAATGTGATTCCAGTTGTTGGTACCAATCCGGTTACAACACAGGCATTGATGAATGCACTGACAATGATGTTGAATCCAAGACCCAGCACGAGAAGCTGACCAAATTTATCCTGAGCTTTCTTCGCAATGATCAGACAGGTAATAAACAGAACCAGAAATAAAAATAGTATTGAAACGGTTCCTACGAAACCAAGCTCTTCACCAAGAATTGAGAAGATAAAATCACCATACGATTCAGGAAGGAAGAGATCGCTCTGTCTGCTGTGTCCCAAACCGATTCCTAAAATTCCGCCGCTTCCGAGAGCAATTTTTGCCTGTTTAACCTGAAGATTAATATCGCCGCCATTTATTAAACTTTCGATGAACGTAAATATTCTTTCTCTTGAGTGTTTAAAGATCAGGATCATAAGTGTAATCATTCCTAAAGCAGGAGCTACAATTGCAAAAATATGTTTCATTCTAGCGCCGGCTGCAAAGAGAAGAGCAAATGATGTTATTGCAATTATCAATCCTGTGCTTAAGTTCGGCTGAACTAAAACCAGTATGCTTACAATTCCAATCCAGATTAACGGGAACATAAAACCTTTTTTGAAATCGAGAAGATCATCACCCATTTTTTCAATCATTAATGCTAAATGCATAATTAAAATTACTTTTGCTGCTTCAGATGGCTGAAACTGGAAGAAACCGAAATCGATCCAGCGCTGGGCTCCCTTTACTTTTGCACCGATTATCAGCGTTAGAATTAGGAAAGCGATGATCAAGAACAACAGCTTTTTAGTATTAGCCCGGTATTTATCATAAGGTATGTATGCGCAAATAATCATTGCGATAATTGCCGCAACTACTTTCCATAAATGGCTTTTAAACAGAAAGTATAGACTGTTGAATTTTGACATGCTGTATGTGCCGCTGGCAGTCAAAACCATTATAGCGCCAAGTGCTATCATACCAACAGCCAGAACTATAACTATTTTTACAAGTGTATTCATCAGACCAATTTATTTACTGCTTGTTTAAAAACTTTTCCTCTATGTTCATAGTTATCGAACATGTCAAAACTTGCACATGCCGGCGAGAGTAGAACTACAGAGCCTTCGGTTGCTTCCTTTCTTCCTGCCTTTACTGCCGCTTCAAGCGATTCTTTCTTTTCTGTTTCAACTATGCTGTTGAAGTAATCGAAAACCTTCTGCGCTGAAACACCTGTGGCGTAAATCTTCTTAACGTGCTTTATGACTAATTCACGAATGTCATCATAATTGTTGCCTTTATCTTTACCGCCCAGAATCAGGTAGATCGGTTTCGAAAAACTCTTTAATGCAACTATCACCGAATCCACATTTGTTGCTTTAGAATCGTTGTAATATTCAACTCCATCAAGTTCACGAATAAATTCTATTCTATGCTCTACGCCTTTGAACGAAAAGAATGCTTCTCTTATTTTCTGATTAGGCAGATTTAAAAGTTTTGCAACGGCAAGAACCGCAAGAGCGTTTGCTACGTTATGCTCACCTTTCATGAAAAGATCGGATCTGGAACAAATCTCATTGACTTTGCCGAACCAGGAGAAGAACATCCTGCCTTCTTTATAAAAAGCGCCGGCTGGTATTTCGCTTTTCAACGAGAAGGCAAGCCTTTGAACTCTTTTGTTTTTCAAATTCACTTTTATGTTGGAATCGTCTGCATTGTAAATGAAAAAATTATCTTCATCCTGGTTCATCGTAACTTTCATTTTGGAGGCTATATATTTATCAAAACTGTTGTTGTACCTGTCAAGATGATCCGGTGTAATATTCAGAATCAGCGAGAACAGCGGTTTGAATTTCTCTGTAAAATCTAATTGAAAACTGGATGTTTCGAGCGCTACATATTCGTTCTCTTGCACGGCAAGAACTACTTCGGAAAATGCTTCGCCGATATTTCCTGCCGAATAACATCTAACTCCGCACTCGTTCAATGTATGATTCATCAAAGCGGTTGTTGTGGTTTTTCCATTCGTACCGGTAATTGAAATTATTCCGCCCTTGCAGAACCAGGAAGCGAATTCAACCTCGCTGATTGTTCTGATATTTTTTGATTGTGCTGTCCTGAGAATTTCCGAATCTGTAGGAACACCGGGACTCGTTATCATCAGATCGCAATCAAATACTTTTTCGGAATGAGATCCGCATTCAAATGCAATCCCTTCTGAAATAAAGACGGAAATGGAATCCTGCAATTTCTCTTTCGATCCGCTATCGCTCACAAATGGAATTGCGCCGAGTTTCTTTGCTAATTTTGCCGCACCAACTCCGCTTCTAACTGCACCTATTATAGATATTTTTTTGTTGCGAATGTCCACTATCTTACCTTGAATGAAGCTAAGCTTATTATTGCGAGAATTATTGTGATGATGTAAAACCGAATTACAATTTTCGGTTCCGCCCAATTCAATTGTTCAAAGTGATGATGAATAGGCGCCATCTTAAAAACTCTTTTGCCCTCACCGAATCTTTTTTTTGTGTATTTGAAATAAACACGCTGAATGATCACCGATAATGTTTCAATAAAAAAGATTCCGCCAAGAATCGGAATTAGAAGATCTTTCTTAATCAAAATCATCATCACACCAAACGCACCGCCGAGAGCAAGCGATCCGGTATCACCCATAAAAATTTGAGCCGGATAAAAATTAAACCACAAAAAACCAAGTCCGGCACCTATTAATGCAGCGATAAAAACTGTCAGCTCTCCGCTTCCCGGTAGATAAATTATATTCAGATAGTCAGCGTAAATAACATTGCCCGTTATATAAGTTAGAATTGCGAGAGCGAGCATTACAATTATTATTGTTCCGATCGCCAGACCATCTAAACCATCTGTCAGATTAACCGCGTTGGATATTGCCGTGATGATGAAAACCACCCATGGTATATATAGATAGGAAAAATCCCAGTTCAGGTTTTTGAAAAATGGTAAAGTTGTTTGAGTGTTAAACTGAGTAAACTCCGGCAAATAATAGATTGCGGTACCAACAACTAACCCGACAAAAATTTGTCCCATCAATTTGTAACGTGCAATCAATCCTTTGGGAAGTTTCTTAACCACCTTGAGGTAGTCATCAAGAAATCCTACTGCGCCAAGAAAAACTGTTCCGAATAAAACCAGAATTATGTAAACACTTTTTATATCACTCCAGAGAAGAACGGGCAGTACTACAGAAATAAGAATTATGAGTCCTCCCATAGTTGGAGTGCCTGCTTTTTTCAAATGCGACTGCGGTCCCTCTTCACGTATAGGTTGATCAACTTCTTTTCCTTTCAGCCTGTTGATGATTTTAGGACCGAAAATAAATGAAATCAACAATGCTGTAATAGCAGCCAATGCAGAGCGGAACGACAAGAATCGGAAGACATCAAAGCCAGGCGGGCTGAAAACTTTGTTTATGTAATCAAAGAGATAGTAAAACATTACGCAAACCTTGTCTCCAAAATGTTAACAAAATCTTCCATCATCATTCCGCGGGAACCTTTAACTAAAATAACAGAGTTATCAATCTCCTCGTATTTCAGATACAGAGATAAAGCCTCGCGTAAGTAGAAATGGATTGATCTTACTTTTTTCTTTCTCAATTCTTTGTGCAAATTTTTCATCATGGCGCCGATTGTTAATACGGTCAACTTCTTATCCGGCAAGAAGAGGTTTGATAAATCTTTGTGGAACTTTTGCGATTTTTTCCCAAGTTCATACATATCGCCCAGAATTATCAATTTGCTTTTGAAAGTTTTGATTTGCTTTACGAGCTCTATTGCAGTTTGAATTGATGCAGGACTCGCATTGTATGTATCATCAATTATAACCGCATACTTAAATTTCTTTACGTCTAACCGGCCATGTACCGATTGGATTTTTTTTGAACCTGAAATGATTTCTTTACTATTGAATCCAAGTTTTAATGCAATTGCAGAGGCAGCCAGAAAATTCTTTGCATTCGATTGGCCATATACCGGGATTGTAGTTTTAAATTTCTTTCCCCTAAAAGTGATTTGGATTTCTGTTCTGCCATCCTCAGTGTAGCTGAAAATCTTACCCTTTACATCAACTTTACCTTTGAATCCATATGTTACTTTTCGGGAATATTGTTTAGCGTTTTTTCTAACGATCGGATCATCCATATTCAAGAAAACAATTCCGCCGCGTTTATCGGTTTCATCATACAAAGCAGATTTTTCTTTGAAGATCCCTTCCCTATTTTTCAGATACTCCAGATGAGAGTCACCGATATTTGTTATGAGAGAATAATCCGGCTGAGATATTTTTGCCGAGTAAGGAATTTCACCGAAATGATTAGTCCCCTGCTCAAGAACAAGAACTTCGCATCTATCATCTGCACTTAATATCGTAAGAGGCACACCAATATGATTATTGTTATTAGCCTCAGTTTTAATTACTCTGTATTTTTCCGCCAGAAGAGTTGACAACATTTCTTTAACAGTTGTTTTTCCGTTGCTTCCGGTTACCGAAATTATTTTTGCAGAAAGTTTATTGCGCCAGATTTTAGCTATTTCACCGAATGCTTTGGTTGTATCATCGACTGTGATGACGGGAATTTCGAGAAAGCTGAATTTCTTCTCCCGAAGGGATGGATTTCCAAACTTTCTCGAATCAATAACTACCGCAGCAGCCCCTTTCTTGTGAGCATCGAGTATAAAATCGTGACCATCTAATTTTTCACCTTTGATAGCTACGAACAGGCATCCCTTTTTCACTTTACGGGAATCGATCTCTACTGAAGAGATTGCTTTGTAAGCGTCGGGATTGAATATTTCCGCACCTGGAATATTAAATAAATCCTCGATCGTGATTTTTATTTTGCCCATTCTGCCAGATATTTTTCTGAAAGCTCTTTATCGGAGAAGTGTTTGCGCACTCCGTTAATTTCTTGATAGTTCTCGTGTCCCTTGCCAGCAATTAATATCACGGCATTCTCTTCACTCTCATGAATGGAGGCACGAATCGCTTCTTCTCTGTTTTCTAAAACCCGGTAGTTATTTGTCTTTACGCCTTTTAAAATCTCATCAATTATAATAAATGGGTCTTCCGTGCGCGGATTGTCCGATGTTATATACACACGATCACTCATCGAAGCGGCGATATCACCCATAATTGGGCGTTTTGTTCTGTCTCTGTCACCGCCGCATCCAAAGACGGTATAAATAGGACGTTCTTCTTTTACAATGTGCTGAATTGCCGTCAGCGCCTGCTTCAATGAATCGCTGGTATGAGAGTAATCAACAATTACTTTTTTATTTTTCTTCGTTACTATTTCAAATCTTCCGGGAACTTGAGGAGTTGTTTTAATTCCCTCAACCGCTATTTCAGGATCAATGCCATTTACAACTGCTGTTGCAAATGCCGAAGCAGCGTTAAATGCATTGAAATGCCCGACAAGTCCTGTCATACACTGATACTGTTTACCATCATAAAATATTTCAAATGTTGTTCCGTCCAGAGAAAATTCAAGATTCCGAATTCTGAAATCGGCATTCTTAACAGTTCCGTATGAATATTTTCTTGCTGATGAATTTTTCAGCAGAACGGATGAATTCGTATCGTCGGAGTTATAAACAATCTTGCTTGATTTCGGAATCATATCGAACAAAATCTTCTTAGATGCAAGGTAATGCTCGAATGTCTTATGATAATCCATATGATCAGACGTGATGTTGGTAAAAATTCCTGTCTCAAAATTCATGTAATCAACGCGATTGAGTGCCAATGCGTGAGAAGAAACCTCCATTACACAATGCGTGCAGCCCTCATTTATCATCTGAGTGAGAAGGGAATTAACCTCATTTGACTGAGGAGTTGTGAGCATTGTTTTCACTTCGGTTTCGCCAATATAATTTGCGATAGTCCCGATTAACCCCGTTTTATATCCCGCTTGTTGAAAAACATTCTTCACATAAAATGCAGTTGTGGTTTTTCCCTTTGTACCAGTAATTCCAATCAGTTTTATTTTCTTCGAAGGCTCTCCATAAAATATATTTGAGAACTCAGCGAGTGATTTTCTTGTGTCTTCGACTACAATCTTAACACATCCTGCATGAGAAAAGATCTGATCCGGTACGGAGTTAGCATTTTGCAGGACGACTGCGGCAACACCTTTATTAATAACATCGGGAATAAATTTATGACCGTCTTGTTTTTCTCCGATGATTGCAAAAAAGAGAGAATCCTTTGTAGCTGTACGAGAGTCAAGTGTAATGCTTCCAATATCTTTCTGTTCAGCATTGCCTGTAACTTGAATGGCTTTGACTTTATTTAAGAGTTCTGTCAGTTTCATTCAGTTAACACTCATATTTATTTTTTTTGTTGCTGGTTCACACTTTACCGTACAAACAGAGCCGGGGATGAAACTCGATCCCGGTTCGAGACTCTGCCAGACAACTTTGCCCGTTCCCGAAATTTTACATTTGAGACCAAGCTCGGTTAACTGGGCAATTGCATCTCTCATGGATTGATTCATCAAATTTGGCATTGTCGAAACGTTCTTATCATAAAATTTTCTTACAGAAATATTTGAATATGATTTATCCGCCACGTTGGCAAAGGATATTGTTTTTGCCTTTGGCGTGGCCTTAATTCCAGCAACAAGTTCATCTATTAAATTTTGTTTACGTTTAATATTTTTTTTGTTGGGAACTAGATTCAGATCTGTTTCTATCATTCTTTTAGCTATATCGTGAAATACCGGCGCAGCGACTAATCCTCCATATCCCCCGCCTTTAGGAGCATTAATGAGTATCAGACAGGCAATTTTTGGACTCTCCGCCGGGAAAAATCCGATGAATGAAGAATTGTGATGACTGCTTGAATATGATTTATTGACCAACTGCTGTGATGTACCAGTCTTTCCGCCAACCAATACATTCTTAAGTTGTGCTGCAGTACCTGTTCCCTTTTCAACTACATTTACCATCATGTTTTTAATTTTTTTCGAAGTAAATTCGCTAATGACTCTTCTGATTTCTCTCGCTTGTGTCACTTCCACATCTTTACCTGTCGCATCTGTAATTTTTTTCACAATAAATGGCTGGATAAGTTTTCCACCATTGACCAATGCGCAATAAGCAGTTAAGAGTTGTAAAGGGGTAACAGCAATTTCATATCCAAATGACATAAACGGTTTTGTCAAAGCGGAAAATGTACCGGGCTTCTTCAACAACCCGGATGCTTCACCAGGAAGCTCAACTTGGGTTGAATTACTGAAACCGAAATCGCGTAAATATTTGTAGAGAACATCATCAGCCACTCTGCTTGATAATTTGGCCATTCCAATATTGCTGGATTGTTCCAAAACTCCGTTAACAGTAAGACTTTCATACTGGTGTGCATCAATTACCGGAATATTTTTAATAAAATATTTTCCATTTTCAGTATCGATAACTTCGTCTTCGTTTACGAGATTTTGATCGATTAGAATAGAAAGAGTGATCGACTTCATCGTAGAACCGGGTTCGAAAGTATCTGTAATAGCTCTATTTCTTCTCGCATCAGCCGTTGATAAATCATAGCTCGCTGGATCGAAATCCGGTGAATTTGCAAGAGAATAAATCTCGCCTGAGTTTGGATTCATAATAATTCCAACTGCAGATTCACCGCCGTATTTCTGTACTCCTGCAGCTAATTCTTCTTCAAGAATTTTTTGATAAGTTTTATTTATGGTCAGATAAATCTGGTTGCCCGGAACCGCTGCATTGGAAACATTTTCATCGACAGTAATGATTCTTCCAATAACGTCTCTCTCAATGCTGTAATAACCATCCTCACCTACCAATTTTTGTTGATAAGTCTTCTCGATTCCCTCAACACCCATCATATCGCGGTTTACAAAACCCAGAACATGAGAAGCCAGGTTTCCGTAAGGATATATTCTGGAAAAATCTTCCTGGTGAAATAGTCCATCAACAACAATTTTTTTGAGTGTAAGAGCCGATTCCATAGGAACTTTCTTTTCAAGACAGACATTACCAGATCCTTTGGCAATTAGGTTTTTGTAATATTCTTTCGGCTTGCCGAGAACTTTGGAAAATGCTGATACGATAGAATCGGTTCTTTTGGAATTCATCATACGCGTGTCAACAAAAAACGAAACATTGTCCGATGTAAAACTGAGAACTTCCCCATTTGCATCCTTAATTATTCCACGTTCGGCTTTAACCCGTAATGGTTTGTTCTGCTGGCGCTCGGCAACAAGCGAATAATACTCGTGCTTGGCAATCTGAATTGAGAAAAGTTTTGCTACTAGAGCAACAAAAATGATCAACAGAAAGCTGGTTAATATTAGCGCGCGTTTACTATTCATATTTTTTTTTCAACAATTTTTCTATTTGCACTGTTTGATTTTTCGAGATTGTAATGATTTCCAAATTCTCTTCCGGTCTTATTAAGCCAAGTGAATCTTTTGCCATTTTGACTATTCTGTCTTCAGCTGTAAGTTTTTGAATCTCCACCAGCTTTGATTCGATTCTGTTCAGTCTTCCGTTCAACATGTCATGTTTCATTATCTTTTCACGGGTAATTCTTTTTATTTCCGACCTTACCATTACATAAGAAAGAAGAATGAATGAAACTGCTGCAACAATCGTTATAAAATTTTTTAGAGACGATCCCTTCATAATCAAACCTTTTCTGCTACACGCATTTTAGCGCTTCTTGCACGGCGGTTTTTCTCTATCTCATTATCTCCAGGAACGACCGGTTTATGTGTTACCAATTTTAATCTCTTCACTTTTCCGCATGTGCAAATGGGCATTCCCTGCGGACAGATACAGCTTAAACTTTCATACTTAATTTTTTCTTTTACAATTCTGTCTTCAAGAGAATGATAACTTAGAACTACAATTCTGCCGCCCGGTCTCAAGAGAGAGAAAGATTTATCCAAAAATATTTTCAGCTCTTCAAGTTCGTTATTCACATAAACCCTAAGAGCCTGGAAAACACGTGATAAAGATTTATTCAAAAAGCGGACTGGTGTTACCTGTTCTACAATTTCTTTTAGTTGAGATGTACGGGAAAATTTTTCGTTCAGTCTGAACTCAACTATCTTTTTCGCAATAAGTCGCGAATTCTTCTCTTCGCCATACTCAAATAAAATCTTTGCAATCTCTTCCTGAGAAAATTTATTCAGCAAATCCGAGGCGGAGATTCCTTCAGCTTTATTCATCCTGAGATCAAGTACTGCGTCCTCACGGAATGTAAATCCCGCTTCAACTGTATCTAACTGAAACGAGGATACTCCTAGATCTGCAAAGATGCCGTCAAATTGGTCAATGAACTCAATCTTGGAAATCGAATCAATGTTTGTAAAACCGGTGTGGTAAATCGAAAATCGCTTATCTTCTGTAAATCTCTCTCTGCAAAATTCAAATGCTGATTGATCTTTGTCTGTTGCAATCAGTTTTCCCTTATTGTCTAACCTGCTTAATATTTCTAATGAGTGTCCTCCAAATCCTGCTGTGCCGTCAAAGTATATTCCATTTTTTTTCGTAACCAAAAAATCAATACTCTCTTTCAAGAGAACCGGTACGTGACTCATTTCGGTTTTTTCTGCATTACTTGTTTGGCAATTTCAGCAAACGGTTTGGAGTTTTCTTTTTTATGTGCTTCGTAAATTTCCGGATTCCAGATTTCAATTTTTTTGTTTTGTCCAAGAATAAAAACATCTCTCTCTATTCCCGCGAACTCCAAAAGATTTTTCGGAACCAGCAATCGTGATTGTGAATCAAGCTTTCCTTCGGCAGCTAATTCGAACAACATTCTTTTGAACACTGCTTCTTCAGGATCAAAATCATCAAGTTGATTGACACGTGTTAGTACTTCTTCTTTCCAAAAATCCTGAGGGTAAATATCAATGCACTGAATTATTCCCCTGGTTATTACAAATGTTTCATTCGCAACTTCAGTGACATATTTTTTGAATATGGAAGGAATGCTGACTCTTCCTTTAGTGTCGACTGAGTATTTAAAACTGCCTATAAACATCGCTATTCCATTATATGGGAAAATTAAACACTATTACCCACCCAGATGCAAAATAACTGATTTTATATGGGATTGTCAAGGTTTTTTTGCTTTTATAGATGAGAATATTAAAAAAGACGTCTCATATCACAAATGATAGAGCGATGATAGGCAAGTTTGATGAGAAAATAGAATGAAATGGTGATTGATTGAAATTTGAGAATTGGAGCCACCTGGCGGATTCGAACCGCCGACCTGCTCATTACGAATGAGCTGCTCTACCAGCTGAGCCAAGGTGGCTTATTAAGTGAAGATGAAAAATGGATGATGGATGATGGAAAATAAACTACATTACCCATCAAACATCAAACATTACTTATCTCAATTTCTTTTTATGACGATTTTTTCTCAAACGTTTTTTACGCTTGTGTGTAGCCATTTTGTGGCGTTTTCTTTTTCTACCGCAAGGCATTTACATCCTCCTTTTAATGTGTTGTAATTAATTCTTTCGCTTTTTGCCCGATCTCGTTTGTAGGATCTATTTCTATTGCCTTATTCCAATAACCAATTGCCTTTTCTTTATTTCCGGCAGTTATGTTTACAATTCCAAGATTCAGATTAGCAATTTGATGTCTTGGATTTATTTTCAAAGCTTTCTCCATAGTCGAAATCGCTTCGGAATTTTTTCCAGTTTCGAAATAACATACTCCCATATCAACCCATACATCGGCTTCTTTCGGGAATTGTTTCAGATAGAGAGCATATTTTTGAATAGCTTTTTCTTTCAACCCAGAGTCATTAAGTAAATGTGCAAGCTCCAGAAGTGATTGCGAATCCTTTGGATCCTTCTTAATGATTTCTTCAAGAGTATTAATCTGCTCAAGATTTTTAAGATCAACACCGGAATGAGGCTTATTAACTTCAGATTGTTGAGATGGTAATGTTGTTGGTGTTGAATCAAGGATGCCTGAAGAATAAATGAGTATCGCTCCGATCAGAATTAGCGTTAAGAACAGATAAAATAATTTTGTCGTTGAAATCGAATTTGGCTTTTCTCGTGTTTGTTTAGAGTTACTTTTTTTCCCACCCTTGGAAGTTTCGGATTTAGTCTGAGAATTTTTAACACCCGTAGCGGTTTTTACAGTAGAGATTTTCGAGTCACTATTTTTTTTAACGATTGGGGCGCCACAACTGGGACACGATTTTTCATCTTTGATTACTTCTTCTCCACAGACAGGACATCTTAACATTTAATTCTCCTAATTCACTTCTTGATTTTCTTGTAAATCTTTAGTTTTCATACCTGCATCAACTGCAGATTTAAAGTCCTTTGAGAATTTAAACATCGGCACGTAATGTTCGCCGACATAAACTTTCTCGCCAGTTCTTGGGTTGCGCGCATAGCGTGCTTTTTTCTTCTTTACACGATAGCTTCCGAAACCTCGAATCTCAATTCCCCTACCATCACGTAATGCACCGATAACAGTGTTTAAAAAACCTTCGACAATTGCTTCGGTTTCTAATTTAGTCAGTCCCGTTCCGGAAGCAACTTTCTCGACAATATCTGCCTTAGTCATCTCTAACCTCTAATTTTTAAGTGAGTTACAGATAAAAGTGGGTCAAAAAATATCAAAAAGAAGGGTAAAAACAAATTATTTGGTGAAGATTCATTAGAATTTGGAATTCGAACGAATCTCAGAAAATGATTAATGCCTCACTTCAAGTCACAATCTTATTGTCAAAGTAAATGAAATGCTGGAAATCAGCCGATAATCGCTGTTCTTCTTCTGGTACAGCGTTTGTCTAAACAAAGTCAAAATAAGGGTAAATGCTATGTCTCTCGTTCCAATTATATATACAAGTTTGTTGATCTTTTCAGCATTTCTTCTCTTTGTGGTCATTGTATCATATATCTCCTACAGAACAAAAACGGTAGATAGGATTCCGCCCCACATGAGAAATCATATTGATCCGCTTGGAAACGGTCTTGTCATTCAACCTGTAGTTGCAAATAATTCTAAAGTCGCAACTCAAACCGTGCCGAAATATGTAGCCCCTGTCCAATCGATTATTCAGCCTCGAAAGACAGAAGTACTTCAAAGGACAGAAGATAATTATACCAGAGCAGTTCAAACGATTCAACAATTGACATACAAGACAAAAATCTATAAAGAAGCCCAAGAAAAAAATGAAGCTTTGCGGAAAGATGAGTCACGCAAAGCAGCTAGATATAGATCCACCCGCCCATCGAACAGACTCGAGATTATGAATCAATCTGAAAAATTCAGAACTTCCATTCAGGATGAAAACAAATCTATTAGAAGAGATAATGGATATAGCAATCATGGTGACCTTGACATAATTGCCTATTACAGCGACAAATCTGAGGTTGACTACACTGCATTTTCAATTCCGCGAATTAGCAGAGCCATGTAGTTCTGTCCATTATTTTATAGAATTGCTGCACTTGTAATATTTTTATATTTTAACACATGGAAATAATCCCTACCATTTATATCGTCCTCATAATTGCAGTTGTATTAACAATTGTTACTCTGACTATTTCTTTTTTCACCTCTAGATTGAAGCATAAAAAGGATCCAGATATTGTTAAGAATAATGTTGGTAGTGACTTTATAAAATCCGAAGCAAAAATTAATACTCCTATCAAATCTTCTCCCAATCCAAGTGATGCGCGACCAGTTTTAAAACAAAATGAATTAAGACCTGTCCCAAAACAGGGGGAAGTAAAAACTGTTTCAAAAGGAAATGAAGTAAGAACTGATATCTCAGCTTCTCAAAAAAAGAGAAACGATAGTCACAAAAGACCTGCTCAAAGAAATTATACTAGAGAGCAATCGGAGCCATTAGACGAGAAGTCAAGAATAAAAAATGAAAGAATTTCGGTGTTAAAAAATCTTTCTACTCAAAGGAAACAAGAGGTATTACCCCAAAAAGCAAAAGAGAAGACCAATAAAGATCAATCTCTCGCATTGGGCGATGATATACTTGATAAATATGTCGAAGAAGATGATAATAACATGTTTACAATCAAGGTACCCAAACAGAAAGAAGATTCGCGAGACTGATAGTAATTTTAATATTTGGAATAAAAATAGAGTTCAGCATTTATAAACATTACTTGTTCTTAATGATTAAGCAGAATACAATCTATATTAAAAACATGGTGTGCAATCGTTGCATAAAGGTTGTCCGAGAAGAGATGGAAAACCTGGGTGTGATAATTAAAAGAGTCTCATTGGGTGAGGTAGAAACGGAAAGATTTTTGGAATATCTTCCCATGGTAAAAATTAATGAAGTCCTCCGACAGAACGGTTTTGAACTTATCGAAGATAAGAAAGTGAAAATAGTTGAAAAAATTAAAAATCTTGTCATAAGGACGATTTATGAAAATGGTTTTCTTACAACAGACACACACAGATATTCCCCCCTTATTGAAAAAGAATTAAAACTTGACTATAACTATCTAAGCGGATTATTCTCCTCTCTTGAAAGCATTACAATTGAGCATTATATCATATTACAAAGGATTGAACGCGCAAAAGAACTGCTAAAATATGGAGAGCTTACTTTAAGTGAAATTGCCTACAAATTGGGGTACAGTAGCGTCCAACATTTATCGAGTCAGTTTAAAAAGATTACCGGATTTACAGCTACTCAATTCAAATCCTTAACAGAAAACATGCGTAAACCTTTAGATCATATCAGTTAACGGCTAGCTTCCTTCTCTTTTGCTCAACATTCTTTAGTAAAGTTTTATAACAATTTTTTAAAATTATATAACGGATATTTTTACTTAAGAATTATTTTTAATACGTAAGTTAAAAGGAGTTAGAATGAAAACACAAGAATTCAAAATTGACGGTATGAGTTGCGGCCATTGCATTATGGCTGTAAAGAAAGAGTTATCAAAAATAAATTTGGAATCGGTAGAAGTAGCGATAGGTTCTGCTAAGGTAAAATTTGATGAAACAAAAATAGATCCCGCGATAATCGAAACTGCAATCTCCGAAGCAGGATTCAGAGTAAAGAAATAGAAAGGGTTTTTTATGAAACAGATAAATCTTCCGGTTGATGGAATGACTTGCGCAAGCTGCGTAACACGTGTCGAAAAAATCATTAGCAAATTTGATGGTGTCAAAAACGTAAGTGTTAATCTTGCCACAGAGCGCGTTTTGTTTGAAGTTGAAAACGAAAATTTCGACTTAAATGCTGTAGTAGAAGCAGTTAATGATTTCGGCTACAAACTGAAAGTTGAATCTGAAGAAAAAGTAAATCATCTGTCCCGGAACAGCGATTCTTCCCTGCCGGAGAAAAACGAGTATTTCAATCTGGTTAGAAAAGATTTTTTTCTTGCTCTTATTTTTACTCTCCCCCTATTCGCAATCAGTATGCTGATGGATTATTCTTTCTTCAGAAATATTTGGCCATTCTCCGAAGATTACACACATAAGATTTTATTAATTCTTGCGACCCCGATTATTTTTATAAGCGGCAAAAGATTTTATCAGGTATTCTGGACCAACCTCAAGCATTTTTCCGCTGAAATGAATTCACTTGTAGCAATAGGAACCGGCGCGGCTTACGGTTACAGTGTAATAGCGACACTATTTCCGGCAGCTGTTTCTATCCATGGTGAATTGCCACACGTTTATTTTGAAACCGCTGGCGTAATTATTACTCTAATATTAATGGGTAAACTTCTTGAACACAGCGCGAAAAGAAAAACCAACACTGCCATAAAAAAATTGATAGAGCTAAAACCTAAAACAGCAAAAATTATTCTAAATGAAAACGAGATCGAGATTAATATTTCCGATTTACAGGTCGGGCACATTGTTGTTATCAAACCCGGAGAGAAAATTCCGTCGGATGGAATAATTCTATGGGGCAACTCTGCAGTTGATGAGGCAATGCTAACCGGCGAAAGTATTCCATCAGAAAAGACGATCGGCTCAAAAGTTATCGGCGGAACAATAAATAAGAACGGCACATTTAATTTCAGAGTTACTGAAGTAGGCGACAATACCGTTCTCGCGCAAATCATCCGCCTTGTAGAACAGGCTCAGGCTTCAAAACCTCCTATCCAAAAACTTGTTGATAAAATTGCCGGTGTGTTTGTACCGATTGTTGTGTTGATTGCATTAGTCACTTTCGTGGTATGGCTTTTCATCGGCGGTCATAATTCATTCAGCGTTGCTTTGGTAAATTTTGTCGCTGTGCTCATCATTGCATGTCCGTGTGCGCTGGGATTGGCAACTCCAACGGCAATAATAGTCGGAAGCGGACTCGGTGCTTCGAATGGGATTTTAATCCGTAACGGAGAAAGCCTAGAGATAGCACAAAAAATTACAACAGTAATTTTCGATAAGACAGGAACGATCACAGTAGGTAAACCGACAGTTTCTGAAATAACAACTGAGAATATTTCAGAAGATGAACTCTTGTTTTTGAGTGCATCACTTGAATCGAAATCCGAGCATCCTTTAGGAATGGCGATAGTTGATAAAGCGAAATCAAACAATATTTCTCTAGTCCAGCCTGATACATTCCAGAGTTTGTCAGGATTCGGATTAACCGGGATTGTGAGCGGGAAGGCTGTTATTATAGGTAATTTGAATCTGATGAAAGAGTACTCGATAAAGACTGAATCAGCAAAAGATAAATTTAACAGACTGGTTGAAAGCGGAAAAACCGTAGTATGTATAGCTGTTGATGGCGAGCTTAAAGGAATGATCTCGATAGAAGACAAAATGAAAGAAACTTCCGCACGAGCAATTGAAGAACTGAATAAGCTGAACATTATAACTGTGATGATAACCGGTGATAACTATAAAACAGCAGAGGCAATTGCGAAGCGAGCAGGGATTACGGAATTTAAAGCTGAAGTGCTTCCCGATGAAAAAGCCAGAATTGTAAAAGAGTATCAGAGCAGAGGTGAAGTTGTAGCGATGGTGGGAGACGGCATTAATGACTCCCCCGCTCTTGCACAGGCTGATGTCGGTATTGCCATCGGCACAGGAACGGATGTGGCGATTGAGACAGCGCAGATAACTTTAGTGCAGGGAAATTTGCTCGGCGTCGTCAAAGCGATAAATCTTTCAAGGCATACAATTAAAACAGTTAAACAGAATTTGTTCTGGGCATTTATTTATAACACGATCGGTATTCCACTTGCAGCGCTGGGAATGTTAAATCCGATGATTGGCGCTCTGGCAATGTCGCTCAGTTCCGTTTCGGTTGTGAGTAATTCATTACGTTTGAAGAGAGCAAAAATTTAATTACGTGTGAATATTGATATTCTGATGAATTCTTAAAAGTATATTGATCGTCACACTGAGCCTCGATTTCATCTGTGTAAACTCTACAAAGTGCAGTCACACTGAGCGGAGTCGAAGTGTGAACCAAGCAAATGAATCCATTTCTCGACTTCGCTCGAAATGACTTGTTAATCTATCAAAATAGATCTTTCAAAAGGAAACATATGAAAAACTACGAACTGCAAACAAATCCATTCATTGTTCCAACAAATGACGGCAAACTGATTGAAGAACATTTTGGCAAAGCCAGTATTGACATTGGTGATTACAGTTTTGCCCATATGATTGCACCGCCAAAATGGCTTGAGCCATTTCAAACACCTGAGTTTGATGAGATTACTTACATCTTCAACGGCAAGAAAAAATTTGAAGTTGATGGTGAAGAAATAATTTTAGAAAAGAACCAATCAATTTGTGTGAAGAAAGGAAGCCGTGTAAGATACTCCAACCCGTTTGAAGAACCATGTGAGTATGTATCGGTATGTGTCCCTGCATTTACGATTGATAGAGTGAATCGGAGAAAATAATTAATACTTGGAAGGGCTTACAAAATTCTTTACGCCCACAAAATTTTCGTTTGGCCTTTATTGAAGACAATAAAATTAATCCAACCTATTAGCATAGTATTTGGGTTTCCTTTTTTGATGGGCAATTGCAAGTATATAAATTCTTCCGCGATCAATTCGAAAAATAATTGAGAAAGGAAATTTTCTTAATAATGCTATCCTAAACTCATTGAAATAAACCGGAAATTCAAGGGGATTGCTTCTAATTCGTTTTAGTACATATTCAATTTCCAGAATAAACTTCCTGCCCAAACCGAAAACAAGCTCATCATAATAATCACGGGCATCGAGAAGTTCCTTTTCAGCTAATTTGTGAAAATCAGTCTGTATCATTCATATTTTGATTTTGCTTCTTTGATTACAAGTTCGGCGGCTCTTCTTTCCGAGGTATCAATTTTTAGCTGGTCATATCTAGCCTTAACTTCTTCTTGCCATATTCTATCTATGTTTTGAATATTTTCTGAATCAATGCTTTCAAGAAGTTTATATGACAGTTCCGCCCTTTCTTTTGCAGATAAAGACAGCGCCGCTTCTTCTATTTCTTTAATACTCATTTAAAGACCGTTTTTATTTGTGTTAAATATGATAAATTGATAATCGATATGCAATTTCCAACAGAACGAGCGAACCAGTTCAAACTCCCGAATTTGATGAGATAACTTACATTATCAGCGGTAAGAAAAAATTTGAGGTGAACGGCGATGAGATAATTCTTGAAAAGAACCAATCAATTTGTGTGAGGAAAGGAAGTCGTGTGCGCTACTCAAATCCTTTCGATCAGCCATGCGAATATGTATCGGTTTGTATCCCAGCATTTACAATTGATAGAGTGAAGAGAGGAAACTAAACTGCTAACTTATGGCGTTAGATCTTGGAACAATATCATGCGTTGAAAATTTGGACAATTCTTCCCGAATGGAGTCAATACCTTGATGAACACTTTTTTCCATCAATAGTGCAATGATTCCGCAGATAATTGGAGAAGCAAAACTATTCCCACCCAATGCCTGTCTTCTTCCATTTAGTCCAAGAGCATTTTTAGAAAAACCATCAGCTAGACACTCAACGGCATCTCCGGAATTGTATAAGAAATCAAATTTGTTCTCAGTATGAGTTGAACTGACACTAATTACATTTTCAAATATTGCCGGATAGCTGTTGTTATCTAAATTCCCATTTGCCGAGACAATAATAATATTTTTCTGTTTTGCTTTTTCACAAACAACATACATTGGATAAAGGGCTTCGGATAATTTTGTACCCAAACTTAGGTTTATTAAGTCAACACCATAATCAATAGCGTAATTAATTGCTGCAACAATTATTTCAATACTGGTCTCTAAGCGTGAATTAAATACTTTGATAGGTAATATTTCAGCCGCTGTAGCAATTTGTAAGATTATATCTATGCATGCTGTCCCATGTCCCAGCTTGTCGAAATAATCATCATTCTTTTCAAATATGAATCCTTCTTTGTCACTTATAAATGAGATTCCTTTACCAATACGCGAATCATTCGCAATAAACTTATCGCATCCGCTATCTATCACAGCTATCTTTATCTTTTCACCCGTAAAAGATCCAAATTCATTTTTCATCCATTCTGGCCTTACAACAGAAAAAGAACCAGTAAAGTATATTTTGTTATCAGTAATAGGCATTTGATCTATAACCACTTTCTTATATTTTTTATCAGAACGTTTACAATTTTGTCGCTGTCTTTAATAATCTTTGCTTCAATTGTGAAACCACGTCTTAATTTACTGAAGCTCTTTTCATAGTCGCCGATATTTACTGCTACATCAACTCTATATAAACCATTGCTTGACTGAGTTATTCGCTCTTTGCTCGGTTCTGCCGCAATATTTGTAATTTTACCTGGTATCAGAAGGAATTCATCTGCTAACTTCATTGCTTTCACTTCCATTTTAACAGAGTCGCCTATTGATAGTTCATAAACATCTTTTTCGCTTACGCTCAAAACAGCTTTCCAGCTGTTTGTTTCACTGATTTCAAAAAGGGAACTCCCCTCATTTACTATAGCCCCTATCATATTTTCAAGATTTTCTGAAAGTAATTTTCCATCGAAGGGGGCAAAGAATTTTGTTTTTGTTAAATACTCTTTTTGCCTTTGAATTAATTTTTCAAGCTGCTTCAGTTCTAATATAACAGACTGTAAATCCAACTCTTTTAACCGCGTGCTTTGCTCTCTGGATTTGTAATTATCTAACTCTGCCTCAGCCGATATTATTTCAGCGATTGCATAGTCCATCGTTATATGAGAACCTTGCTTATAATTCTTTATCAAAGAATCGACTTGAGAACCGGGGAAATAATCATTTGCCTTCTGCCTGAGGTTAGCTCTTGCTTTTAGCAATTGTGCTTCGGCTTTTTTTCTATTCAATTCTATTTGATCAAGTTCAATAGGGAGTGATTTCTCTTTGATTTCATATTCAATTCTTTTTTTGGCCAGATCATCAATGGATTTTTCTAATTGATCGGCCACTTTAATTGAATCGAATTGTACGAGTAGATCTCCTTTATTAAAATTGGCTCCGCTTTTAACAAAGATGTTTTTTATCTCTCCGCTCAAAGGACTGTGAATATATGTTAATCCCGAAGGTTCAAGGTAACCTCCGACATCGATGGTAACATCTATTTTAACAAATGTAACGATCAACAGCGCTGCTACAATTAATACAATAATTACGCTGAATGTAATAGTTATAACTTTAGAGACAAGACTGGAAGAAAATTTAGTTTTAATATCCGGCAGTTCATAAACATTTTTATTTTTTTCTAGTTTTTGTTCTGGCAACATATTGATCTTATTTTTGGTTCATAATGATATTAAACACTTTATTAATTACCATCCCCACGCTGAAGAGATCATGTTAAAATTCATTTGAAAACCGTTGAAACGGTTCTGATGTTTCGTTTTTGGTTTTAACCCCCACGATAAATCGTGGGGTTAAACAAAAGCTTTGATTATTACACAGCCTCTGAAGCGTGGGGTTTATGCATAAAAATATCTGCATAGTATCCATGATAAAGGTACGTTTCATTATGATAAATCTCATTTCTTTATATTCTTAAAGGACAGTTCTCTTAAATTTCCGGTTAATGAAAAATACATTTGTCTGTATAAATCACTGCTATTTAATAGTTCGGCATGTGTTCCTTTAGCATTAATATTACCCATCTCTAATATGCAAACTTGGTCTGCAATATTGGCGCAAGTCATTCTGTGAGTAACGTAAATAATGGTTCTTCCTTTCATAAAATCGAATACATTTTTAAGCAGTTCCGATTCCGTGTTGATATCAATATTGGAGGTCGCTTCATCGAGAATTAATATTGGAGAATTTCTTAGGATTGCGCGTGCGATTGATATTCTTTGTCTTTGTCCACCCGAAAGTGTGCTTCCCCACTCAGAAACTTCAGTTTCATAATGTTCCGGAAGACTGTTGATCAATTCATCAAGTTTGCAGATTCTAACGGCTTCGTGAACAAATTTTTCATCAACACTTTCTAAACCAAGAGTGAGGTTTTGCCAGATGGTTCCTTTGATAATACTGAACTCCTGCCAAACAATGGATACTTGTTTTCTCAATTCATTAATTGAAAAAGAATTTATCGGGTTACCGTCAAATAAAATATTTCCCTCTTTCAATTTTTCCATACCAAGCAGAAGTCTTAGTAGTGTGGTTTTACCGGAACCGCTGGGACCTAGTATTGAAGTAATAGTTCCTTTCTCGATAGTTAGATTAATATCATGAAGAATTGTTTTTTCGGGATTGTATGAAAAATTTACTTTCTCAATTTCAATCTTACCTCCAATAATATTTATTATAGGTGGAGTTTCATTGTAGACTAATTCCGGTTTCTGTTCAACTTCGCTATCGAGATACTCATACATTCTGTTTAACGAAACAGAAGTCTGCTGGAAATCTGAGAATAATCCTACAATTGATGAAAGAGGCCCGTATAGAAATCCAATATATGAAGAGAATGCCATGTAATCGCCAAGAGTCATTTCCTTTGAAAGAATATAACTCCATCCAAGCCATGTAAAAAGGGCTGTGTTGAATGTGCGAACAAAACCGTTGAACAAACCCATCACCTGTCCAAGCGCGCCGGCTTTTAGCTGAACATTAATCGCGCCTTCCATTTGATCTTTAGTTTTGTTAAAAACATATTTTTCTAAAACCATAGATTTTATAAGCCGAATGTTTGAAAGGGACTCTACTTGAAACGCACTTATCTCAGCAAATGCTTCAGCGGATTTCTTCCAATATTTTCTTAAAAACTTACCGGAGACCGCAATAATAATTGTTGTGACGGGTAAACTTATTAATGAAACTATAGCAAGTTTCCAATTAAGGAGAAAAAGAAATGGCGGTACAATAAAAAGATATATTCCATTTATAAACACAGTCTGAAAAAGATTATTAACTGATTTCAAAGAATTGGACATATCACCAAATCTTGACAGTACCTCGCCAACACGGTGTTCATCAAAGAAACGGATTCGAAGATGCTGTAAGTGGTTGAAAAACATTAAGCTGGTAGAATTACTAAGCTGAGTGTTGATGACAAGACTATAATAACTTTGTAGCGTTCCAATTAAAATACTGCCCACGCTTATACCAAGAATGCCAATAACAAGCACATTGCATTAAGGAAACATCTTCCGATGGATATACTTTGTCTATTAACATTTTTGTAAGAAGAGGGGTTATCATTCCTATAAGCCCAATAATCAGACCAAGGGATAATCCTTTAATTATTTTATGCCAGTATGGTTTAACCAATAAAAGGAATCTTTTAAAGTATTGGAACGATTCTTTTAATTGTGGAATTTTTTCTTGTTTATCCATTCTAATTCACGGCAATCTTTAGCAACGCGTTCAAAAATTGAATATAAGTTTCTTTACAACGATAAATTTTTTACTCTTCGACTATTACTCTATTTTTTCTTAATCTTTCTCTGATTCTTGCTCTTACTCTTTTTATTAGTAGCGCGTCTCCGGATCGAACGGAGCTCCTTCAGCAGAGGGTTGAATATCCTAACCGCTAGACGAACGCGCTTAAATCAATTCATAATTTTTTCTTTTAATACTTCTATTGCTTTCTCTAAATACTCATCCCTTCCCTCTTTAACTGCTTTTATTGTTCTCTGAACTGTATAGGTAGGTTTTATGCCTATTAAATGATGTTGTGAACCGTCATTTTTAATTACTTTCATCCCTGTAAACATTATCTTAAAACCACCTGGCAGTGTAATGAAGTTCACATTACCGTTCGTTCCTGCAGTAGATTCTCCCACAAATTCACCTAATTTATAATTTTCAAATATCCCGGTATAACTTTCTCCGTAACTGACAACAGCCGGGTCATTTATAAAAACTATTTTTGCTTTGATCCTTGGGGCTGAAGGTGTAATCGTCCAACGGCTTTTTTCGTAAGAAACACCATTTCTGTTTGGATAAATTGTTTGCGGAACATTCCACCATGCCGAATATGCTGTTGTATCAATAAGATATTTTATCATTTCAGAAGGTTGGAATAGATCTTTATAGTCTCTCGTACTTCCGTCGAATCTTTGATCGAATATAATTCCTTTGGCTTTTGATAACAGTTGTAAATTACCAAAGAATTGTGTTTTTGTAACTGATGCGTTAATGTAATAAATATCATTTTCGAGCTTCTTGAAGCGGGGGAATGTAAATTCGAAAACGTTGTTAAAGAATAAATTACCATTTTTTATCTGCCGTTTCGATTCAACTTTTGTTTTATTTCCAGATCTGATCAATTGAATTTGCGCGATAGATCCGAATAGACCATTACCAATTTCATTTAGTGCTCTGAATCGTTTTAGCTGGGGAGAACCGGAAACAAATTTTTCTTCATTGAGCAAAGTTTCCTCTCCCGTTACTCCGTCAATGTTTTCTATAATATCACCTTTCTTAAAAAGTGAATCCTGTGAGCCGGTTATTACCAATTGATTTTCTATCCAACCTACACTAATCGGCAAACCGCCAATCTTTTGCTCTGGACTATAGTACACGTAACCATGTCCGTCTTGCAGCTTTGCCACCATCTTTTTTAAGGTATTATAGAACTGATCAGAGGTTTTATCTTTAAGTGCTTCTGTTAATGTTTCGGTAAGTACATTATCCCAATCTACTTTTACAACATCAAAGTAAGGGTAGAAATGTTGAAAAACGTTCCAGGCATTTATGACATTTCCTAATCTTACTGTTTCATAATTTGCACTGTAAGGCGGTAAATTAATAGCACCTAATTCAAAGAGAAGAGAATCCATCAGATTATTATTTCTTGGCCCGAGCGTACTATTTTTATCTGAATAAAGAGCTAAAGGAATATTACAGAATAAACCCGGACTGATTTCTTCATTAATTGTCTCACCGATATTTGGGTACTTACTAAACAATTTTTGATCAGAGATTTTTTCGATTGAAAAACTATTACCACCTTCATTTTTTTCATTAGTGTCTATAACATAGATATAACCTTGTGTTCCATAGAACCAAGACTTTACTCTGTCGTTTGCATCAACCACCTCGAAACCAGGATTTTCAATTTTGATTTGTTGCCATTCTTCATCTTTATCTCTAAAGAATAACTTGAAATCATCAAACCATATTTTCCCTTCCTTTCTTAAAAATCCACCGAAGGAAATTAATTTGGCATCCTTGTCAACAGTTCCAATAATTTCATACTCTTTCCAATCGTCAATCACTATGGGGCGATCATCCATATTATTAAAAAAACCTATCTGTTTATTTTCTTTATTCACTTTTAACCATAGATGTCCATTATTTTCTTTCCCTGATACTTGAGCTTTAGCTTTAGCAAGTAATTTTATTTCTTTACCTCTATAACTAATTGCATCTATGGATTGGCTAAAAGGAGCATACTTTTGTGTGTTGTTTGAGTCTGATTTTGTTTGTGAATTATTTCTGTTTATGCGTTTACTGTTATATATCGAAGATTTTTCACCAAGTCCTATGCCAAAATGCTGCCAGGCAATCACTTTTAATCCGATGGTATCTTTAGGAAAACATGCGGAGAAATCTTTTAATTTTTCACTTGACGAATAGATTTGGGCAGTTGGTGCAAATGGCAGAAATAATTGCCGAAGAGTTTCTTTTAATTCCTTATCATCTTTTGCATATTTTATTTTATCTGCACCGTATAATGCAAATTTATCCCAGTCAATTTTACTTGCTTCGTCTGAAGGATGAAAGAATCTAACGTAACCATAAATCTTTGCGAATGCTCTTAGATTTTGAACTGAGTGGCTGTTCGCCTCACCAGCTTGAAATAACTTTTGGGCGGTCGACAAATCTCTAGTAACATTTTCAATAGTAGGAACAAATATCTTTGGGGTTTTTTGTTCGTAAATTTTTCCATCTAATTCAATCTGAAGATTATCAAACCAGGCCGCTCCATTACCAGGCAGCAATACTCCAAACTTAATAGCTTGTGTAGCCGAGTCTATATCCATTTCGATTGAATACTTTGTCCATGTCGAAGTTCCAGCAGGTCCTCTGCCGTACATATTATCAAATCCTAATGATTTATTCTGTTCTTTACTATCATTCCTCCACCATAAACCCGCATAGCCATTTGTGATCCCTTCGGTCTTAATCCAACCAGTGAATAGTAAATGTTTTCCTCTTGCATCCGAAACTGGGAAAGTTGTTGTTGCAACTCCGAAAGAGCCCTCCGATACTTTTTTAATTTTAAAACTCTTTCTACCAGAATAAAAAACATTTGAGTCAACCCCCGCTTCAAAACCGGAAGCACCCTGCCGCCAACCCATTACTTTCCCTTCCGGAGTGGAGAATTCAAAATCGAGATTTAGGTATTGTTGGGCTTTTGAAACACAGATAGATAAGAGAAAAATACAAATAGATAAAAGTAATTTTGGAAATGACATGATATTTTCCCAAAAAATAGTTGAATTAAAATTTTAATTAATGGTGATATATTCTGTAATATTGTTTTAATGTCAACACAATAATTTTTCAATACTCCGGAATAAAATTTAAGAGAATACTTAATAATTTACATCTGGGTATCTTTAATTGATACCCAGTATATTATTTTTAACAATAAAAATTTCTAATACAATACTCTTACCATATAATTGTGAATATTACGCACAATTATATATTAAACAAGTTGGAGGGCAAGTTTGAAAACAAGTTCCGCAATCTGTCTGACATGTCCCACAACCCGTTGCATAACAACTGGGCCAACCTTGACCTGATGGACAGTGTTCACCTCGTGTACAAAATACATCTGAACATTTTGGCACATTCGTTCCAGTTCCACCCCCACAACTATCATTAGAATCACAACAGGCGGAATCTGGCAGGTTTGGGCCCACAACTTGTCCCAATACTGTTCCTTGGCCGTATTTCTCTGAATTTGTTTCAAATGATTCTACCTTGATCTCATCAAGGTTTAATTTTAGCTTTTTCATAAAGCTTTCCTTTCTTAAATTAATAATATGTTAGTTAGTTGTACATATTATTTTTTTCGGTGGCGTATTCCCGATTAATCGGGATTCTCCCCGCGAAGGCGGGATGTCTTTAAATAGACGAGTACGCTATTTTCTTCTTCCGGAAGATTTAAATTATTTCTTGATCATGCTCTCCCAAAGGGATGGAGACTGTGTAAAAACCCGAAAATGTCATTTCGAAGGAGCGAAGCGACTGAGAAATCTAAACAAAATCAAAGATTTCTCCCTTCAGCCTAAATGACAAACACTCTTATTACACTGTCTCGATGCCTTTGGCATTATTCTAACTCTATCTTTAGTAGCGCGTCTCCGGATCGAACGGAGCTCCTTCAGCAGAAGGCTGAATATCCTAACCGCTAGACGAACGCGCTAGGTTCTATTTGATACTTTTTTTAATAACCTCAACAGCTTTCTCTAAATATTCGTCTCTTCCTTCTTTAACAGCTCTTATTGTTCTTTGAACGGGATAAGTTGGTTGAATACCAATTAAATGATGTTGGGAACCATCGGGTTTCAATACTTTCATACCTGTAAACATTATTTCATATCCGCCCATTAATGGAATCCAATTTGCATTGCCATTACAGCCTGCTGTAGCCTCACCAACTGTTTCTGCAATTTTGTTAAATTCTATTGGAGCCATAAATGATTCGCCATAACTGATTACAGAGGGATTGATAATAAAGATTATTTTGGATTTGAAATATGGTGGTTCTGGCTTAAATGAATGTTGAAGTTCAGCAAAAGTTATTTCTTTTCTCTCCGGATAAATAATTTGGGGAACATATAATCTTGCACCAAAACTCGGTGTGTCAACTAAGTAGGGTATAATTTCAAACAATTGTAATTGATTTTTGTAATCATTTACTTGTTTACTATTATATCTAAAGTCAAATATTATACCTTTAGCATTTGACAATTGTGATATATTATCTATAAAAATATTTCTTCTTATTGATGAAAGATTTATATAAAAAATACCATTATCATTTTTTTTGAAATCCGGGAAATCAAACTCCGATATTTGATTAAAGAAGAATCCTCTTGTTTCCTTTTCTCTTTTAAACTCATGTTTGATAATCTTGTCATCTCTAAGGATTTCTATTTTCGCATAAGAGTCAATTTGGCCAAAACCATAATTGTTTAACGCGCGGTGCCTTCGTAATTGTAATGAACCCGATACAAATTCTTCTTCCAGTAAAAGTTCTTTCTCGCCGCTTTTTCCATCAATACTCCTAATAATATCACCCTTCTTAAAATGAATAGTATCATTAGAAGCAGTTACAACAACTTTATTTTCGATCCAATCCACCTTTATTGGCAAACCACCAAGCGGTGGATTGGGAGTATAATAAACATATCCATGTCCGTCATTTAATTTTGCTATCATTTTTCTTAATGTATCATAGAAATCGTTTGCCGTTTTATCTTTGAGTGTCTTTTTTAATGTTTCAGTTAATACCTTATCCCAATCAACTTTCACGACATCGAAGTATGGATAAAAGTGTTGTAAAACATTCCATGAAATAACAACATTAGCCAAACGAACATTTTCATCGTTTGCAATTTGAGAATTAAGATTTATCTTTTTTAATTCAGTTATTAGATTATCGTATAAAAACAATTCATGTTTCCCTAAAGTACCTTTTGCGTCGCTATAAAGCGCCAAGGGTATTCTACAGTACAAACCTTTAATTAACTCCTTCTCAATTACATCTCCAATTTTTGGACTTTTAGCAAACAGTCGTGAAACAGATTCGGGGAGAGTTTTTTCAATAAATAAACTTCGCTTTCCTTCATACTTTTCAATAGTATCTATTGTGCATTTATAACCGGGCATACGAATCCACCATGATTTTGGCTTATTGCTTTCTATTTCTTCGAATCCCGGATTCTCTACTTTAGCCACCTCCCAATCATTTTTATTATTACGAATGAAGATTTGAACACTATCTACCCACATTTTTCCATATCCTTTCAATACAGCACCAAATACAATACTTTTTGCATCTTCATCTATCAAACCTTGTATTTCGTATTCACGCCACTTGTTGTATAATATTGGTCGATTTTGCATATCATCAGAAAAACCGGTTTGATTATTTTCTTTCACCACTCTTAACCAAAGATTTCCATTTCCGGTATTATTATTAACATCACATTTAATAAATGCTTTGAACCTAATCTCTTTACCACGAAATTTCCCAACATCAATTGTATTTGAGATACTTCCTACATCTTTTGAGTTTATTGTTTGCGAAAAAGATTGTTCTTTGTTAATATGAATACTTTTATAAATATTTGATTTTGCGCTTAGCCATACCCCATAATGTTGCCATGCAACAACTTTTAATCCTGCTGAATCTTTAGGCAAATATTCCGAAATCTCTTTTGGGTTTTCAACGGATGAATATATTTGTGCAGTAGGTGCGATTGGCAAGAATAATTCTTTTAAAATATTTTTTAATTCTTCTTTATTTTTTGCACTTTTGACTTTCCTTATACCATAAACAGCAAACTTATCCCAATCAATTTTTGCCGCTTCATCAGATGGGTGGAAAAATCTTACATATCCATATAATTTTATAAAAGGTATAAAATTATCTAATAAAGAATCATTCTGATAAGTAGCATGAGATGATACTGATGTAAATAAGTTTAATATAAAAAGCAATCCTATTGATGTATTACGAAATTTTTTCATCCTATTCTCATACTTATTTAATAATTCATTTGCAATTAGGGGCACAAAATATGTACCCCTAATATTAAGATTAGCGCGGACAACCGCATGTATACCAGCATGAATAATCTTGTGGGCATGTACCTAAACAAGTTTCACCACATGTATTTTGACCGCCACAAGTATAAATATGATGCATAGTATTACATACTAGTAGGTTACATGTGTATACAGCTATATCCAGAGTTCCACCTCCACCTCCATTACAATTTTCTGGAGGTTGTGTATCTCCTTCCTTTAAATTTCCTAATACTGTTCCCATCTTTGATTGCATTGGGTTTGTTTCAAACGATTCCACCTTGAGATCCTCAAGGTTTAATTTTAGCTTTTTCATAAAGCTTTCCTTACTTTAATTAATAATATGTTAGTTATTTATACATATTATTTTTTTCGGTGGCGTATAGAAGCCCCACCTTGCCTCCCCAAAGGGGAGGAACAGTGTGCTTACTTTTTTCCCGCAAAGGCGGAACGTCTTATTTAGACCATCACGCTATTTTCTTCTTCCGGAAGATTTCTTGTTATTTATCGAATATTTTTCAAGTAGTTGTCTGATACAATCAAGATCTTTACTAGAGAATTTCTCTACAAGAAGTGTAACAATTCCTGTGACGATAGGAGAAGCAAAACTATTCCCACCCAATGCCTGCCTTCTTCCATTTAGGCCAAGAGCATTGGTGGGATAGCCATCCGCTAAACATTCAACGGCATCTCCGGAATTGTATAAGAAATCAAATTTGCTCTCGGTATAAGTTGAACTAATGCTAATTACATTCTCGAATATTGCCGGGTAGCTGTTATTGTCTAAATTCCCATTTGCCGAGACAATAATAATATTTTTCTGTTTCGCTTTTTCACAAACAACATACAATGGATAAAGCGCTTCTGATAATTTAGTACCTAAACTTAGATTTATTAAATCAACCCCGTAATCAATAGCATAATTAATAGCCGCGACAATTATTTCTATACTCGTCTCTAAGCTTGAATTAAACACCTTGATCGGTATTATTTCAACTGCAGGCGCAATTTGCAAAATTATGTCTATACAGGCAGTTCCATGTCCTAACTTGTCGAAATAATCATCGTTCTGTTCAAAAGTAAATCCTTCTTCGTCACCTATAAATGAGATCCCTTTAACAATTCGTGAATCAGTAGTAATCACTTTATCACATCCGCTATCTATTACGGCTATCTTTATCTTCTCACCGGTTAAAAAACCAAATTCATTTTTCAACCATTCGGGTCGTATCAAAGAAAAAGAACCGTTAAAATATATTTTGCTATCAATAATCTTCATCAAATCTACAACCATTTTCTTATATTTTTTATCAGAACATTTATAATCTTGTCGCTGTCTTGGATTATCTTTGCCTCAATTGTAAAACCCCGTCTTAATTTATCGAAGCTCTTTTCATAATCATGGATATTGACAGCTACATCAACCCGGTATAAACCATTTGCAACTTGACTTATTTTCTCTTTAGAAGGTTCCGCTGCGATATTTGTAATTTTACCCGGTATCAAAAAGAATTCATCGGCTAATTTCATTGCTTTCACTTCAATTTTAACCGAGTCACCTATAGAAAGTTCATAAACATCTTTTTCGCTTACATTCAGAACCGACTTCCAGCTGTTCGTTTCGCTAATTTCGAACAGAGAACTTCCCTCATTAACAATTGCACCTATCATGTTTTCCAGATTCTCGGTAAGTAATTTCCCATCGAATGGAGCGAAAAATTTTGTTTTTGTTAAATACTCTTTTTGTCTTTCTATTAATTTCTCAAGTTGCTTTAACTCTAACTTAATGGATTGCAATTCCAATTCTTTTAACCGGGTGCTTTGCTCTCTGGATTTGTAATTATCTAACTCTGCCTCTGCCGATATTATTTCGGCGATTGCATAATCCATAGTTATATGAGTGCCTTGCTTATAATTTTTGATTAAAGAATCTACCTGAGAACCGGGGAAATAATCATTGGCTTTCTGCCTAAGGTTGGCTTTTGCTTTTAACAATTGAGCTTCGGCTTTTTTTCTATTCAACTCTATTTGATCAAATTCGATTGGGAGTGATCTCTCTTTGATTTCATATTCTATTCTTTTTTTGGCTAAATCATCTACCGATTTTTCTAATTGATCGGCTACTTTAACCGAATCGAATTGTACGAGCAGATCCCCTCTTCGGAAATTAGACCCGCTTTTGACAAATATGTTTTTTATCTCTCCGCTCAATGGACTGTGAATATAAGCTAATCCGGACGGTTCAAGGTAACCACCGGCATCGATAGTGACATCTATCTTCACAGTAGTAATGATCAATAGCGCTGCTAAAATTAAAAATACAATTATGCCGAATGTTATAGTAATAACCTTAGAAACGATACTGATAGAATATTTTGATTTAATATCCGGCAGTTCGTAAATATTTTTGTTACTATTTTGTTTTTGTTCGGTCAGCATATTGATCTTATTTTTTAATATTCTTAAATGACATCTCTCTTAAATTTCCGGTTAACGAGAAATACATCTGTCTGTATAAATCACTCTGATTTAATAGTTCGTCATGCGTTCCCGTAGATTGAATCTTACCCGCCTCTAATATGCAGACTAAGTCGGCTATATTTGCGCAAGTCATTCTGTGAGTAACATATATAATAGTTCTTCCTTTCATAAAATCGAATAGATTTTTAAGCAGTTCTGATTCCGTGTTGATATCAATATTTGAAGTTGCTTCATCGAGAATTAATATTGGAGAGTTCCTTAAAATAGCACGCGCGATGGATACCCTTTGTCTTTGTCCGCCTGATAGTGTGCTTCCCCATTCGGAAACTTCAGTTTCATAATGTTCCGGAAGACTGTTGATCAATTCATCAAGCTTGCAGATTCTAACTGCTTCGTGAACAAATTTTTCATCAACGTTCTCAAGTCCAAGAGTTAGGTTTTGCCAGATAGTTCCTTTAACAATACTAAACTCCTGCCAAACGACCGATACTTGTTTCCTCAATTCATTAATGGAAAAAGAATTTATGGGATTACCATCAAATAAAATATTTCCATCTTTTAATTTTTCCATACCGAGCAGAAGTCTTAGAAGTGTGGTTTTGCCGGAACCGCTGGGACCAAGTATAGAAGTAATAGTTCCTTTTTCGATAGTTAGATTAACATCATGAAGAATTGTTTTTTCAGGGTTATAAGAAAAACTTACTTTCTCAATTTCAATTTTACCGGCAATTTTATTTATTATAGAAGGTGTTTCATTGTAGACTAACTCTGGTTTCTGTTCAACTTCGCTGTCGAGATATTCATACATCCTGTTTAACGAAACTGAAGTTTGCTGGAAATCCGAAAATAAATTTACAATCTGTGAAAGCGGATTGTACAGATATCCGATGTATGCGGTAAAAGCCATGTAATCGCCAAGCGTCATCTCCTTTGAAAGAATATAACTCCACCCTAACCATGTAAAAAGCGCTGTGTTGAGTGTTCGCACAAAACCATTAAGAAGACCCATCACCTGTCCTAACGCACCGGCTTTTAGCTGAACATTAATTGCCCCTTCCATCTGTTCTTTAGTCTTGTTAAAAACATATTTTTCTAAAACCATTGATTTTATAAGCCGTATGTTTGAAAGAGATTCCACCTGGAAAGCGTTGATCTCTGCAAATGCTTCAGCGGATTTCTTCCAATACCTCCTTAAAAATTTTCCAGAAACCGCAATAATTATTGTTGTAACGGGCAAACTTATTAATGAGATTATGGCAAGTTTCCAATGAAGCAAGAAAAGAAACGGCGGTACTATAAAAAGATAAATTCCATTTACAAACACGGTTTGAAAAAGATTATTAACTGATTTCAAAGAATTAGATAGATCACCAAACCTTGACATCACCTCGCCGACACGGTGTTCATCAAAAAAGCGGATTCTAAGATGCTGTAAGTGGTTAAAGAACATTAAGCTGGTTGAATTACTAAGCTGTGTGTTTATAACCAGACTATAATAACTTTGCAATGTTCCAATTAAAATACTTCCGATGCTTACACCAAGAATTGCCGCAACAAGAACATGCATTAAGGAAATATCTTCTGTGGGATATACTTTATCTATTAAAAGTTTAGTTAAGAATGGGGTAATCATTCCAATCAAACCGATTATTAAACCAAGCGATAACCCTTTAATCATTTTGGGCCAATACGGTTTAACCAATAAAAGAAATCTTTTAAAGTATTGGAACGATTCTTTTAGCTGTGGAATTTTTTCTTGGTTGTTCATTGTCTTTTCGTCCAAATTAATAAAACACCACCCGGTCTCGAGTTACCACTATATTGCATAGGCGCTGTTGAACTACTTTTATAAAACTCAATCGCTGCAATATCTTTTGGACCAATTGTGTTTACTAAATCATGGTTGTCTATAAGCATGCCATCAATATATACCGTTACCTTAGGATTGTCTGCTCTGAGTAGACCTGTCCCTATTCTATAGCGGGATGAATAAATTGTTATGTTTCCCCAGTCATCACGTATAATCATATTAGGAATAGTTTTCAAAACATCAGATGTTTTATTAAATGTTTTGCTTTTTAAATCCATGAAACTCAAGTATTTTCCCAAACCAGATTCTTTTCTATCGTAATAACCCGCTCTTTTCAAACTCTCGTCTATTTTCGTTTCTTGCACAACTATTTCATCCATAAGAATACCCTCTGCTTCTAACCTTACTATCAACTTTAATGTATCTACCTTTGTCATTAGTAATGGACCCATTGTTACCTCTGCATACCCAATTCTTCTCGCTACCAGATTAAATCTATCTAAACTCACATTCTCAAATATGAATAGTCCGGTGCTGTCAGTTACCGCAATGGCATTAATTGTCTTTTTCTCCAGCAACATTACAATACTGTTTGCAATCGGTTTTTCTGTCGCGTTGTCGACTACTATTCCTTTTACTACTTTTGCTTCGAGACTAAATGGCAAAAGGATTATAATTAGTATAAGGGAAAAGATTCTCAACCAATTCAAGTTGAAATATTGTGATGATGTTTTGAATCTCATAATTAATTTTATCCCATATTTGTTTTTTACGCGGTTAATTTTCAATATATATTTCTGAGTATAATCCATTAAAAGTTGTCTTGATATTATTTTCATTATACTGAAAAAAAAGTAATCAAATCATTATTCGGGTAATACTATAGTACACATATTTATTTCTTCTACAAGGATTGATCTATCCTGTTAGCGAGTCTATACTTTGATTCTTTTTCAGGGTTTTACTCCTTTTCCTAGCTTGGAATATCTTAAAACAATCTCTTACTTTCTATACCTTTTCTTGCCAATATGTTCTGGCGTTAAAAGATCGAGGCCGTAGCAAAAGTGTTAAGATTACCATTACTAGATTTGAATTCGCTTTATGAATACCGTTTTTTAACGGTAAAGATCACTTTTGAAACAGCCTCAATGATACATTATCCACAACACCCTGGTAAATTATCAGTAGCAAGAACGGTCCCAGTACACTGAGGATAATTAGTACATTCTGCCCCGCCTGTAATACAATCACATAATATTTGAGCCCCAGATGTACATAAGTTTGGATCTGCGGAAGGACATCCTCCCATTGTGCATGGTTCGCACGTAGGATCAAGATTTGAGTCATTATGACCATGTACAGTTCCATCATGAATAGATAAATTTTTAACTGTTTCAAACGACTCAACCTTGATTTCATCAAGGTTTAATTTGAGCTTTTTCATTTTAGCTCTCCTTACTTTAGTTAATAATATGTTGTTTAGTTTGTACATATTATTTTTTTCGGTGGCGCATCCCGGCTCAGCCGGGTTTTTCCCGCGAAGGCGGAATGTTTTAACATAGACGAACACGCTATTTTTCTTCTTTCGGAAGATTTTTTTAATCAAATCTGTATTTCTTTTCTATCCAGTATTCAATCTTTGTTCCTTCTATTCTAATTTATTGCATAATGAAAACTTAATATGTTCTATAACCCAAAGATCGAATCATATTTGTTAATGGCACTTCCATTTTTATAGTATACATTGCCCCAAAAACTCCTAACCCACCGTCAATAATTGTATAATCGGCATGGGTAACTCTATAAGAAAATTCATTTCTAAATGTTTGTTGTGAAGAAAGATATGCCGTCAGATTGTTATCGAGAACATTCAGCATAAAGACAATTTTTTTAATTACATAGTTTTGTTTGTTTGGATCGTTTGTGGATAGATATTGTAGAGTTTTTCTAATAGTAAGGGTATCATATCTAATATACTGCTCTAGTGGTTCTATTATAGGATATACAGGAATTTCAGTATTACCCTCTATACTATAATTTTTAGGAACCAATTTTTCATAATCAACCCAATTACCGTTTTCAAGTTTTGAATATTTGATTAATAATTCCGGCTGACAATAACTGTATATTCTAAAACCCAAAATACTTGGACCAAAGCTCAAAGGATTTTCCTGTTTATATGTATTTATAAAAGTTGAATCAATCATCATTGAAAAAGATTTTGCAGTTAGTTTTTTTCCGTCCGGTAAAACCGCTTCTATTTTCATATTATAACCATATCTTTGAAAAACACCAGGATTTATTTCCACTGATGTAATTGAAGGATTAAAATTTTTCAAATAATAAAAATGTATTGGTGTTTTATAACGCGTATCATTAGATTTTTCAATTATTGTGTCTCTAAATTGATATACTTCCGTTCCAAGAAAATTGGAACATGTCAACGTAATTTTTGCACCTTGAACTGATTGATCATCAGTATTCCCGGTTGTGCTGTAACCGTTGTTTACTTTATAAGAGCGCGAGATTGTGGCTATTTGAAATGTTGTATCATTTTTTATGATACAATTCAGAACATATTGATCATCAAAATCCCCTTGAGGATTAAACGCTTCTTCGCAAGAAATTAAGTGGACGGTGATCAAAATAATCGCTAATAAAAAAATTAATTTTCTCATAACTCCACCTTTACATTAACCGAGGGCAAGAAAGGAAGCATGTTTACTCTTTCACCTGTATCCCTCTTTAAATAAAATAAATTCTTCCTGTCGTAAACGTTTAATATGCTTAGGTCAACAGACATTTTAAAATGATCAATCTGAATTTTCTTAGATAGACTTAAATCGAGACGGTGATAATCGGGAAGCCGTCCTAAATTTGTTGTAGACAACATTGTAAACGGAGAATATGAATTTAGCAAAAATGGATTATCACCTAATTGTATCGGCGTAAGTTTATCATAGTAGCCCGTTATTTGCGTAAATGGCATGCCCGAAGTGTAAATCCACATAGCACTTGCCGACCAGCCGGATCCAAGGTCAACTTCTAACGTTAGATTAAGATTATGTCGCGAATCAAATCTTGGCGGATAAGTAATTCCTCTTACAACTCTCAGTGCTTTCATCCACGAGTAAGAACAGGTAAAGTTAAATGGAAGCAATTGATATTTAGTTTGAAACTCTAATCCATATGCTTCGCCTGAACTCGGAATCAAATCCGGATCCGACATATATAATTTTTTATCGTTCACGATTGAAAGATTGTGCATTACTTTATAGTAACCCTCAATATCAAAAGAAAGATTTGTTGCGGGTGTAATCTCCAAACCGGCTATGTAATGAATTGCTGTTGATGGTTTTAAGTAATTTGGAGTGATGATCCAAGGTTCGAAAATTAAAACTGTTTCGTTCTCATCTGAAATGGTCACTAAATCTTGCATGAATATTCCCCAAGAACCTTTGAGTGCAACTTCCGGAATTAATCTTATAGTAATACTTGTTCTCGGTTCTATAAGGTAAGAAGTACCGCCTCCGGCGAGCCGTGTGGCATGTCCTCTTAAGCCTATATCAGCCCCGATAAAAGTATTTCTTAGCCATTGGTATTTTATGTACGCGCTTAGACTAACACCTTTAGCATCTGTTGTAGACGTCTGCCCGAGATTATTTGTTAATGTTTGGTAAGAATATACATCTGTAATTTTTATTCCACCGGCTAATACATCTTTGCTGTCATAGACGTAATTGAAATCTGCATGCATCGTGTATTCGTTAAACTCGTTCTTCATATATTTACTACCGCTTTCATTAGGTGTTTTTTCTCCGCCGAATGAACTTAATGAAATATTAATCTGATAGAATAACGGAGTATCGGATAGCTGGAAGTAATTAAACTCAAGTGTGTTGTTCTTCCACTGAAAGTCTTCCATCAAAGGGTCATTGTTTATTATTTTATCTGCGCTGAAAAATGTACTGAGTGAAAAATTTGCGCCCTTCATAAAATTATCGTCGGCAATATTTATTTTCCCAAAGAGGTCGTAGAAATCCGACGGAACAGAATTATTGTTACTAAACTTTTTGAGTACTACATCAGAATAATTTTTTCTTCCGCTTAGAATAAATGAACCGGACGGAAAAGGTCCTTCGAGAAAAAGTTTTGCTGTGAGTAAGCTTAATCCCGCTTTTCCGCCAAATGAATTTTTATTTCCGTTCTTTGTATTGATCTTTAATACAGATGATAAACGACCGGTATATTCAACCGGGAATCCTCCTTTGTAAAATTCCATAGAACTTATCATATCGGGATCGATAGCACTTAAAATTCCCATTGCGTGATACGGATTGTAGATTGGCACATTATCCAGTAAAATTAAGTTCTCGTTGCTGGAGCTGCCTCTTACATAAAAACGTGCTGATAAATCTCCGCCCGTTTGAACACCGGGCATGCTTTGTATTGCGCGGAAGATATCAAGCTCAATTCCTTTCGGTAAATTCTCCAGATCGCGGATCGCTATTCTTTGTAAACTCAAATCTGTAGCATTCTCTTTTGCAACTCTTTCTCCAATCGTTTCAATCGTTCTCATCTGAATATTTGTTGATGCAAGCAGAACTTTAACATCGTACACTTTATCCGGTTCGATTCTAACGGTGAGTTGTTGAGTTTTGTAACCAACATAAGAAATTACTACGGTTAATTTTGAAGGCGGGAGAGAAGCAATAATAAAGTAACCGCGGAAATCTGTATTGGCGCCTCTATTCAATTCTTTGATGAAAACATTTGCATAAGGCAAAGCTTCACCGCTGAGTGAATCTGAGATGAATCCGCGTAGTGTTCCTTTGTCTTGGGCCTGAATATCTGTATATAAAAATGAGATGAGTAATGTGGTAATTAAAAAATGCAAATTAATTGCCCTACAATAATTTCTATTAACAATTAAGAACCTATTCAATATTACCTCCTTTTCATAATAATTTGGAACTAGGATAATGAGTGCTTGTTGTTGCTCCTAAAAACATTACCACACCAAAACTTTTTGCTGTGATAGTAAAAACATTGTTAAAATAATTATATACAAAAAAATAGACATCTTAAAAGACAAATAACCTTAGACTCCCATATACTAGGAAATTATTCTATATTGTTTCTTGGTAGCGCGTTCCCGAATTGAACGGGACTCTCCTCGCAGAAGACGGGGCATCCTAACCGCTAGACGAACGCGCTTGATTTATTGCCCGATAAATCCAGATTTGAAAATAAAATTAGAACTCACATGGACTACACGTAACATCACAAGTATTGTGTGGGCAAGAAACGTAGACTGTTCCAGTACATGTTGCCCAGCAAGTATAATCACAAGTTTGTGCCTGGGTTATGCAGAAATCATAGCAAGTATCAACAGGCCCTTCCGTTTCAGCACCTAGAGCATGAATTGTCCCCTGCGTAAGAGATTGTGTGTTTGTTTCGAAAGATTCCACTTTGATCTCATCAAGGTTTAATTTGAGCTTTTTCATTTTAGCTCTCCTTACTTTAATTAATAATATGTTAGTTATTTATACACATTATTTTTTTCGGTGGCGTATAGAAGCCCCACCTAACCTCCCCAAAGGGGAGGAACAGTTAGCTTACTTTTTCCCCGCGAAGGCGGGATGTCTTAATATAGACGAACACGCTATTTCTTCTTCCGGAAGATTTTAATTATTTAGTAGCGCGTTCCCAAATTTCCCGAAGGAGGGATTCCTTTGGAAGAACGGAGCTCCTTCAGCAGAAGGCTGAATATCCTAACCGCTAGACGAACGCGCTTGAATACTATTTTAAATTTCGGGAGAACATATAGGACAACAAGTTTCTTCCCCTACACCACATGTTGCACCTAAACAAGTATAGTAAATAGAATAGTCGGCACAAGTATACCTGCAAGTACCATCGTCAGTATGACAACTTAAATATTGTGTCCATGTTACTTGCCCCATTATTGTACCTTTAGATAATGAGGATGCATCTGTTGTTTCAAATGATTCCACCTTGATCTCATCAAGGTTTAATTTTAGTTTTTTCATAAAGCTTTCCTTTCTTTAATTAATAATATGTTAGTTATTTGTACATATTATTTTTTCGGTGGCGTATAGAAGCCCCACCTTGCCTCCCCAAAGGGGAAGAACAGTGTGCTTACTTTTTTCCCGCAAAGGCGGGATGTCTTAAAATAGACGAACACGCTATTATTATTCTTCCGGAAGTTTTTATTTTTTTATTTTAATGAATATGAGCTGATTTTGAGTGACATTTTTCACACTTATCGCTTTCCAAACTGCCGTTACCGGTTTCTTGATTTTCATCTACTGAACTTTTAATTACTCCATCGCTTTGAATAATGTCAGCATTATACAATTCCATCAACTGACTAATTATTTTTTTTTCAAATGATTTTCTCTCTGTTTCATTCTCAATTTCAAAATTTTCACCTACCTTGTTGACTATGCTATTAATTGACAAGGGATGATTAAGTTCTTTTAGAATAAAGCCGGTTAACATGTTAAGTTTTTTCAGCACAGGCATATTCTGTTGATCGATAATAAGATAATCCCCTTTCTGCTCTGCGGGTAATTCATCCTTGTACTCATATTCATTCCAATTACAATTGAGCGATAGCTGATAGGAGAGTGAGTGCTTAAACAGTAACGCTTTCTCTTTATCAAGAAAATGAAAATCTTCTTTCTTTAAGCTATATATAAAATCTTTCGTGCAATCTTTATTGTCTTTTATGATATTGATTGTGCCCTTTTCAATTGAAAGAGAATCTTGAAGATATTTCTTGAGTGTTTCGTCTTCGGTAACTGAAATTGTTTTCTCAATCATTCCAATGACCTTATCAGCCAGTGAATCATTCAGAGTTGAGTTGGCAGCTCCAGTTTTAATTTCATCAAGAAGAGAGGGAGAGAATTTATTAAGAAGATGGAACGACCTGTGAAAGTATTTATCAAGATGGGCATTAATTAAAACAACTCTTTCTTTCTTTGCATGTATTAAAGTTTCTCTTCTTTTAGTAGTAGGTATTAAAAGTGAGGGAGTATCAATGTTAACCAGTTTGAGAAAGTAGTAACCAATACCCGCCTCTCCAAGCATGAAACTTGGATCGGACATGCTATTCATAGTACCGCACCGCCACGGTTTATTAATCTTTTCGGCGCTCTCCCACCCTTTAATTGCAATTTCTTCTGCTTTATTTAAATAATCCGGGTTATCAAGAACTTGGTAACCGTAAATAAGAGTTTCGGCATTACCCAAAGCACCATGACACATAGAATAATTTTGTTGTTCAATAGAAATTGATTTGATTGTATTTTCTATCGCTCGCTCGGCCTCCACTTTATATATATTATCTTTTAATAGTTCATAAGCACGCAGTCTTGATAAGCCGATCCCCGGAGCCCCGTGACACCATGCCGACATATACTTATTTTGATACGGACCAAACTCGCCATTTTTCGCTCTCTCCCTTAGCTGTTCTCTTGATTCATAATAGTAATAAAGACCCAACTCACCATGACGGAAATCGGGCCAATTGTTTTCTTGCGGATTAAAAAACTGTCTTTCATAAATAAATGCCTGTTCAGCCGCGTAAAGAAAATAATTTGATCCGCTTGCATTGTAGAGTTCCAGCAAGGCATGACCGATGCCCGCAGCGCCGTGAGCATAACCGCATAAATTGCGCGCCTGCGTTTCTCTATTCGAACCCCAGGACCAGCCTGTTAATTCATAATTAGCAGTTCTAATTAAATTCTCCCCGAGATCGAACGCTATTTCAAACAACTGATCATTATTATAATATTCTGCCAACTGAAGAATGATAGGAATTGCACCGCCCGCACCGGCTATCATATCAATTCCTATATCTTTACTTTCATTTCCTCTCATCTCCAGAACCAGACCAAGTGCTGTCTTTAGATATTCCTCATTGTTAAAAATTTGCCCGCATTTATTAACGGCATAAGCAATTCCAATTCTTCCAGAGTGAAATCCAAAAGAGCTAAATGGAAGTTTTTTGGCTTCTTCAATCGAATGTTTGACAGCGCCCATTACGGTTTTCTTTAATTCAGCATCATTTGTTTGCTTATAAAGTTCGCTAAGAAAAACAGAAATACCCGCAGTACCTTGATAAATTCCACCTCCGGCAGGCTCCGTAAGAGATTTTTTCAATTGATAATTTGTCCGGTCAGGCACATTAACATTCCATGTACAAATGTTGTTATTCCAGACAGCTTGGTTAACTAATCTTTTACCTATTTTATCGGCGGTTTCCAGAAAAATTTCTTTATTGGTCATAAAGATTCCTTATGTATCGATACTAACTGTTTTTTGTAATGCCGCGGTAATAATATGGGAAAGGTAAGATTCATCTCTAATTGATATTCCCAGACGGTTGTTTGTCATGTGAATATAGCTCGGCACAATCGATCTTAAGACAAAATCCCAATTGTCAATTTTGTTTTGGTAAAGAAATATTTTTCTATCATCATAAAGATTTTTCAACTGGCTTTTAATATTTTTTACGTTATCGGTAAAGGAAGCAATGCTTTCGGGAAGCTGGTCATTTTCACTTAATGCTTCCCATAAAGAATCAATATAATCCACCAACGTTTCGGATTGTTTTTCAAACCCCCCATTGAACATTTCCACCCATTCCTTTATATGTTCCTCTTTGGCAAAACCTTTTAAGTAATTCTTGCCGTAATTTTGAACAAGCTGTAATGCATAGTTCTTCTCCTCAAAAAAAAATTTAAGAAGTATTACCATTCCTATAATTCCTTTGCCAAACCTTGCCGATTGTTCTCCGTTTGGAATTTGTTTCAATTGTTCAATACAAAAGACACTCGAAGAATGGAAAAAATCTTCCGCGACCTTTATAGCATCAATTCCGCCGTACCTTTCATACTCGGGTTCGTAATTTGTCCATTCGAGCGTTTTAACTCCAAATTTGCTTTCATCGATCTTTAAATCAACAGGTAATTTTTCAACAAAATCCTCAATGAACGGTTTTATATTTGTTTCAAGAATATCCTTTTGCCCGCACAATCTTAATCTGATGTGCGTCCATCTTTCACTATATCTTATAAAAAAGTATCTCTTTATCAATCCATTTTGCATGGAATATTGCACTACCGGATCTACAACCTCAAGAATAATCCGGTCCCCGTTGTGAGAATAGATATCCCCATTAAAAAAGAGATAAGCGCTTAACCATATAATTTCATCTGGACTACTCATGAGTGGAATTAATTACTCCATTTTCTTTTTCACTAAAATTGATTTGAAAAATCAGTTCGGTTGCAAATTTTTTATCTTCATAAACAGGAAGTTCTGCTGCGGCAGGATATCTCTCTTCAAGAGTTACAGTAAAATTTTCTAGGTTTACGGTCAACTTGCCGAAAAGATTTACAAGCAATGGACTGTTAAAACTAATGTACTGAGGTTTATAATAATCGCGGGAAAATTTTACCGGCTTTTTAGCAGGTTCCGCTTTTTTATTATTTTCTTTTTTCTCTTCTTCCGGTGGCGTTTTATCTTCTGTTTTTTCCACTACGATTACATTGTTATCAACATAATTATTTTCTTTAGCCACGGCTTCTTGCTTTTGTACCGCAACATTTTGTTCCGTAACCGGTTTGTTTTTAGGCAAGGGATTAATCTTAACAAACACTTCTTCCGGTATATTATTATTTATTCTCCACTGGTTTACTCTAAGGAAATAATCAAAATCAGATTCACCGTTTTGAAAAGTTGGAAACATGCTGAAAGGAATAATCCATGTTTTACGTGAAAGAATTATTGTCTCATTGAAAACCACTCTTGGTCTATACATTATCTTTTCAATTTTCCCGTTGTTTGAATTTTGACTATTATTTTCGGGTTTAAATTCAACTACTTCATTTTGTTTTTCCTTTTCTCCATTCTCCGGAATGTTTGTCTTTACTTCTTGCTTATAAGGGTATTGTGGAATACCCAATCCAAAATTAGAGGGAAAAGAAAAACGGGAAAGCAATTGATACAAAGGCGGTCTCATCATAGGATTCAGAAACCCTAAGTCAACAGGCGTAACAAATTTTCCACTGGGTTTATGCAGCAGCTTTAAATTATTCTCATCCTCTTCATCAGGAATTACCACAATATCTGTTGTCTTAAAACTATTTTCAGCAAGCCCACTCTCAAGCGTAGGATATTCGATTTCCCATTCAACTAATTGGGGATGTAAATTGGCGTTAAAGTTTGCGTCACCGCAAATTTCCGCAACCGAATTACAGTTGAGAGAATTATTAGTTTTGTAAATTTTCTTTTGCTCCTCTTCCGGGAAAAGGTATAAAAACCGAGAGAAGTATTTACCAAACCCCAGCATGTACGAACCGTTGCGGACAATTAATTTTATTCTTTCATCTTTTCCGTAAGGGAGAACGGGATTCACAAAAACCGATAAAGAATTGGAGGACAATTTGATATCCGGTGCATCCTGAAATACTCCTTTTAACTCGGTGTCATTAATCATAATTTCGTCAGCAGATAAATTCGTACTCCACTTATCAATTATATAATTAACAAACTTATTTTGTGCTTCTTGAATATCAGTTATGATTTTCAAATTGAACGGATTGTTTGCGTTGTAGCCTTTTACATCATCACCTTTATAACCCGCTCTGATTTTATTTTCTTTCTCTAAATGTTCCTTAAAATGTTCACGGTAAAAATCTTCATAGAAGGTAAGCAGCGGTATTGTTTGTTTGTCTTTATAAAACTGATTATAAAAGTGCCTCATTGTTGCTTTTTGCCCGCGTGGATAACACAATTTGTTTGTAATCCGTATAAATTTTGAGAGAGCGTTTATAGATGCATTAAGCCGATCACCGGAAAGGAAGGCAGAGGTATCTGATGTTGAATCTTCATACAGGATGGGTTTATCATCAGTTAGATTTGAAGAGAGTCCTAAAAATGAAAACGTTTCATTTATCACATCTGATAATTCTCTTAATATGAAAGCCCTTCTTCCGATATCCGCACTTTTGTACTCCTCGACTTTTTTCCGCAAACTCTTCAAAAGTAAAACAATTTTGTTCGCGTGTTCATCATCAATTTTCTCTAAAGTTTTTGTTAGACGTGAATCCCACTCGACTTCTTGTTCAGGTACATCTAATTTTAGATGGATAAAACCAATTTGAATTAACTTTTCCAGATATTGCTCAACCTCTTCACGCGATGAATCTATCTCTTCACACACCGAAAGTATTTCTACCAATTCATTAAAAAT
>CAYTUV010000025.1:0-48525 GCA_964441505.1 uncultured Melioribacter sp.
CACCAAAAATTGAAACAAAGAGGTTTTTACATGGCTAGAAAATGTCAGCTATCTGGCGTTGGTCCGGTGAGTGGTCATAGCATTTCTCATGCACACAATAAGACTAAAAGAAGATTTTTACCAAATCTTCAAAAGAAAAGAATATGGGTTAAAGAATTGAATAAATTCGTTACCGTTAAAGTTACTGCTGCCGCTTTGAGAACTGTTTCGAAGAACGGAACCGCTGATCTTGCAAAACTCGTTACAGAGAAAAAAATTAAAACGAGATAATTATTTGCATAAGCTTTTTCAAGAGCCCCCGGTCTTATCGGGGGTTTTTTGTTTTAAATCTTTGGTTTGATTTTAATATGAACCACTTATAACTTTGCCCTCAAATTATAACGAGGCAAATCTTGACCAAAATAAATTCCCTACCCCTATATTGCATAATATTATTTCTGATTTCTAACTCCTACAATCTTGCCCAGCAGCCATCACCAGATAAAATGAAAACTTACAGCGATCAGGCAGTTAAGATTGTCCGTGCGGCCCTGCTCGATAGAAAAGGATATGATTGGTTAAAGGAACTTTGTGAAATTGGTCCCCGACTGAGCGGCTCAGAAAAATCAATGAGAGCGATCCATTGGGCTGAGAATAAAATGAAGTCATCCGGATTTGATTCAGTATGGTTGCAACCGGTGATGGTCCCGAAATGGGAACGCGGAGAAATTGAAAAGGCGGTTGTATTACAATCCAAAAAAAATCTTAATAAAGAACTTACGATTGTTTCACTTGGCGGAAGTGTCGGAACACCCAAGAAAGGAATTACCTCCGAGGTAGTAGAAGTTAAGAACTTTGAAGAAGTTAAAACGCTTGGAGAGAAAGCCAAAGGAAAAATAATTTTTTACAACCGGTCATTTGATAACGGATTACTAAGTTCATTTGAAGGATACGGCAAAGCGGTGGATCAGAGAATTACTGGTGCAATTGAAGCTGCTAAAGTTGGAGCAGTTGGTGTTCTTGTACGTTCGGTTCAATCCGGATATGATAACGTACCACACACAGGCGTATTGAATTATCAAAATGATATTCCGAAAATTCCAAGTGCGGCTATAGGTATTGTTGATGCTGACTTCTTAAGCAAAGCAATTAAAGAGGAACCAAATTTAAGAGTTAATATAAAGATGGATTGTGCCAGCTTTCCGGATGTTCAATCATATAATGTCATTGGTCAGCTTACCGGTTCAGAAAGACCAAATGAAGTAATAGTGGTTGGCGGACATTTCGACAGTTGGGACAAAGGCTGCGGAGCTCATGATGATGGTGCCCCATGCCTCCAGACGATGGAGGCTCTAGATCTTTTGAAACGGACTGGAATAAAACCAAAACGTACTATACGATGTGTCCTTTTCATAAATGAAGAGAATGGTTTACGTGGCGGAATTGAATATGGGAAGTCTGCTCAATCATCGAAGGATTTTCATCTTGCAGCTATTGAATCTGACCGTGGTGCATTCACACCCCGAGGATTTAATGTAACTACCGATTCCTTATCATTGCTGAAGATACAGACCTGGCTTCCCATTTTGAATAAGGCAAGCATCGATTGGATTCGTAAAGGAGGCAGCGGCGGAGATGTTGCACAGATTAAAAACGCGAAAGCACTTCTCAGTTATGTACCTGATGATCAGCGTTACATGGATCTTCATCACTCGGATAACGATATTTTTTCAGAGGTTAATCCGAGAGAAATGGAACTTGGTTCTGCTGCAATGGCAATTATGAGTTTGTTATTAAGCGAGGAAGGATTATAAATAAAACCCCCGTTGATTCGCGGGGTTTATAAACATAATTATTTTTGATATCATCTTCTTCGGTCTGATGATCTGCTCTCTTCCTTTTTGTCACTTCTGGTTGAGCTTCTCTCACTGCCTCTATCATTCCCCCTTTCTGTTCGTGGTGCCGGTCTTTCATAAGTAGATTCACGTCTTTGTTCTGCTCGCTCTGAGGCAGATGGCATCTCGCTTCTGCTTGGTCGTTCATAAACCGGCTGACGTTCTCTTACTGTTTCTCTATTGGAATTTGAATCTTCTTTTTTCCTTTCGGAGCGGTCGCGTTCGGCTTTCTGCATTCTCTGATTTTCCGACTCGACTCTGGCACGATCAGGTTCAGTATCTCTTCTTAATTTATCGGCTGACTGTTCCCTTTTAGCCTCTTCCCGAATACGCGTTTCGTCTCTTCTTGTATCACGCTCAACATTAATTTCTCGTTCTCTGTTGCTGTTACGATCTGTATTAACCGACCGGCCATCATCACGGGATAATGGGGTTCTGATTTTATCTCTCTCTATTGTAGAGCGGTTTTCCCCTCTTTTGATATCATATTTCTCGATCGATCTGCTGTTGTCGGCTTCTCTGTCTGATGGTCTGTAAGCGATAACTCTATCGCTGCGAACCTGGCGGTTTCGTTCGAAATCACGGTAGTTATCAACCGAGGCTATCTCTCTTTCATTAATTCTATATCCGCCCCTCCTTTCGATGAATGATCTGTCAATACCGCCATTGATAATTCTGTCACGATCGGAGTAATAATTTGTACGGTACTTTGTTCGGTTAAATATTCTCCGGCAATGATCATCATCAAGATAATAGTTATAAACCCTTCTGTCATAAAAGCGATTATACCCAACAAAATTCCAATAATTGTGATGCGAATTCCATCTGATTGAGAAGTGAATTCCAAGATCGATATGGAAACTTGCATATGGAGGAAGTGGTGCCCACCCTATATAATCATTGTCATAACGCCATTCTACCCATGAGGGTCCCCAGTCATAATCAGGAATCCAGATCCAGCCGTAATATTCGTCATCATACCATCTTCCATAATGATAGGTTGCCCATCCGAATGGCTCATATGAGTCCCAGTACCAGCCGTCAGATGTCCAACTCCAACGGCCCTGTGAGTATGGGCGCCAGCGATGATCAACTCCGTTAGGACGCCAGACAACCAGATCATTATCCAGTTGAATCCATTCACCGTAAGGGCGAAGAGAGGAATAAAAGAAATTAAATGAAATCCCGAAGCCCGGTTTTGCATCTAATCTTAAGCTCGCTAAAATAAATAGAGCTGTTAGTAATAAAATTGTCTTTTTCATGACTTACCTCGCTGATTAAGTACAATCCTATCTAAACAAGGAATGTGCCATTAAAAATAGCGGAGAAATGAATATAAATGCATTCGTTTTTGTAAAAATGTTCAGTGGAAAAGACAAAGAATATAGTTTTTAATACAATTCAATTATGCATGAGATTCGTGAGGAACCATCAGACTTGATTATCTTTGTTCACAATATATACGGAGACAAATATGATTTATCAGTTTTTCCTGGATAAGAGACCGCATAACGGAATGCGTTTTTCAGAATATGTTGAACTGATGAAAATCGAGGCAGATAAGTCAGAAAGGCCTGATTTATCTGAGCAAGAAGAAGAAGATTGTTCGCTGGTCAAACTCAACTATCAACGTCTTTCAAGAATACTGAGAACCTATAAAGTTAATGACACCCTGAGTGAAAAAATAAAGTCAATATCATCACCTCAGATTTGGATGATACTATCTGAAGTTTCATGCGGAGATTCGGCTCAGAATATTCCCTATATTTTCAAGATTGCAGAATTAAATCCGTTGATCGATTTGAGAATTATTCTGCGCGATTCCAACCCGGATATTATGGATCTCTATCTCACGGACGGAAAATCACGTTCAATTCCGAAACTGGTTGCGTTCGACGAAACGGGCAATGAATTATTTCAATGGGGTGCGCGTTCGCGGGCAGCTCAGGAATTAGTCGATCGTTTAAAAGGCGAAGGAATGCCTAAGGAAAAATTTTTAGAACAACTTCACCTTTGGTATGGCAGAAACCGTGGAAAATCTTTAGAAGATGAGTTTAATGAAATTCTAAGCTTGGTTCTCTACTGCTGAACTGATTTTTTATAAGCAATTTTGAATTCAATATTTATCGTAGCGTTAGTTTCTACATCCTTATCATTACTTTCGCCGGGTATGAATTTTGTTTTTCTTAACGCTTCCTGAGCAGCCTCGTCACAACCCAGGCCAAGTTTTTTAAGGACCTGTGTTTTAATAACATCACCTTTAGCACTGATAGTTGCGATGATTGTGACAATGCCTTCTAAATCGGTTTGCAATGCCTGATCGGGATAAACTAATTTCTTGTAAATACCCTTAATACCGCCGATTGGAACCGGACAAACCTGAACATCGCATAATATTTCTTCCTCCAGTTCAGGAACAGAAAGCTCTTTCTTAGCCTCCGGCTGAATTTCAGAAGAAGGTTTAACCACATCATTTTTAAATTCAGATTCAGTCTTTTGTATAATTAAGTTTTCCCGCTTCGCAAGATTGTCTTTCGGTGCGGATATCACTTCCGGCTTTTTCTCCGCTACCTCTTTTGGTGGGGTTGCAATTTCTTCTTTCTTTTCAACTGCAGCAAGTTCAATTGATACCGGTTTTTCATTTTGAGAGTCAAATGATTGTCTGCTGGTTAATATCCCTTCAGAATAATTGATGAGTTCTTTAAGCTGACCGTTTTCAAAATATGCTCTGTAAGATCCATCCTTTATTCCAAACTTTACAAGATATTCCTCTTTCATCACTCCGTTTTCATAATATTCTCTAATATAACCGTCAAGGATTCCTTGGCTGAAGTTCTTTTCTGTCTTAACTTTTCCGGTAGAATAATAAGTTAGATATGCACCATCCAAAAGGTCGTTCACGTAAGAAGCTTCCGATTGAACCGCTCCATCACTGTAGTAGCTTTTTACAATTCCATTCTGAGCATGCACTATTTGAAAAGAGCAGAGCAAGAGGGAGAAAAAATAAATAGGAATTTTCAATTGTTTCTTAGTCAACATTCACAAAATCCTCTTCTTAAGATTAACGGACAACCGCAAGTTTTTGAGTCGTCTGAGATAACTCGCTTCCCTTTTTTAGAATTACTTTGTAAAGATAGACACCGTTTGCTATTAAATCACCATCTGTGTCTCTACCGTCCCAATATATTTTGTTGAAGTCATATTTCAATTCTGCTGAAGTCATGTTAAACTCTTTTATCATTCTACCGGTTAGGGTGTAGATTTTTATTTTCAGTTCGTCGGGTATTTGAGTCAGTTTGAATGTGAAATGGGTTTCATCTTTCATTGGATTCGGAAAGGTGTAAACATCCAGCAGTTGCAGTTCGTTCTTAACAGAAAAATTTCTCACTAATCCTGTCGAATCAATCAACTGTCCGGTTGCGTTCTTCCCGAGTACTTTGAAAGTATAAGATCCGTTTTCAAGCGTGGGTTTATAATCAACAATAAACTTTGGATTAGATGAAGAATACGAAAAAGCGAGTAACGGATTATTAGAGAAATATATCTGCCTATTGTTCAGAAACAATTGCACAGCCGATGTGTCTTTGATTTGTATAAGAGATTGATCGTTCATTCAATTCTAATATTGGGATTGGGAGAGATAAAATCACCATTAATGATGTCCTGACCGTCGAAGGTGAGTTTGAGAGATGCCGGCTTTAAGTTTGGCTGGTTATAAATCATTCAACTTTACTTGCTGTTTTTTTATACCTTGCATCAATTATGATAACTTCTGGAGTTCTTTCACCTCTATTAGTCGTATCATTTTTTAATTTCAATAATTTTTTAATCGTCTGTTCATTATTAGTAACTTGTAAAACCAAATAGATACTGTAAAAAGTTCTTTCTGCTTTGTCGTATGTTTTCAATTGAGTTGAGTATCCAGATAATAACTTTTTATTTGTTGAATATTTTACTTCAACATTGACACGAGAATCATAGCCAAAACTAAATTTAAAATCCACAGAACCACGTCCGGCATTTGGTTCACGACTTATATCAAGATTATTAGTAGCGCAATAAGAATCTGCAATACCAAAGAATAGCAATTGTGGAAATCTTTCGTGTCGAAGGTCAAATCTATTAGTGTAAAAAAACTTAAATAATCCATTATTCTCTATTAAATCAGAATATTTATTGCATATAGCTATAATTACGTCAGTAATATTTTTATGTGAGAGTGGTTTAAACGCATCTAAGCTATAATAATATTTATTAGTAAATTCTTTAGATAAATCTAACCATTTGGTTTCGCCAAGTGGGTCTCTTACAAAATCATATCCTTTAGCAGGCTTTTCTTTATAAAGCGAAATTAAGTCTTTCAATACCTCAGGTTCATTAATAAGTATATGTTTTAATGTCGTTTTACTTACTTTTTTTCTATTTGTAGCATCTTTCCAAGTGTTGCCAATTATTTGATTGACTCGATTTCTGAGTTCTTCATTATATGCACAAACTCTGTCAATATCATCCCAACTATATGCAACTGGTAACGGAGATAATATTTCCATCGGAAGCAGAACAATTGGTTCCTTATGAAGTGGGAGAACGAATTCTTTTGAATTAAATTGGATTTTTCTTGTTTTATTGATTTTCAATTCAGATAGAATTCTTTGTGTGTATTCTAATAGGTTTTCCAAAATAATACGACCGGTCATATCACTGATTCTATCGGGGCCTATTTTCTCTTCAAATAAACCTACGAGTTCAAATACAATTGGATCCTTGATTCCAGATTTTATTATTTCCGAAGCGGAATTACATAATACTTCGGCTAACGCTGGTCCAATTGCATTACCTCTATTAGATTTTTTTGAATAGCCTAAATTAATATAAGACACCTCTTTAAAAGTTAATCTTTTGACTGCTTCGCGCCACAACCTAGCTTTATTATTTGAAGTGTCATCTAAGAGTTTTATAATATCTCGAAAATAATTATGAAATTTTTTGTATGCGGACTTGAATTCAGGAATTTTAGAACTCTTGAGCAAATAAGGGTCAATGTGAAATAATGAGTCTAGCCCAACAACAATATTGAAAGAACCGGTTTGATTAAATTTGTCTTCCGAGACACCGAGAACATCACTTATTTTTTTAACCATAATATTTTATCTCTTTGATATATAACGGCGTTGTCTTTAAATCGCCGTCCAACACAGCTATGCAGTTTTGAAAACCAATGCAAATAATAATTTATAAATTTATTTTGTTTAGGGTGTGAGATACAACATCATTTACTAGACAACTTCTCTTTTATAAATCTTTATTTCCACATGCAATATTTATTTTTCTATCTAACACTCTTAATTACATTCAAAGAGCAACAAATTATTACAACGCTACAAAATAAATACACAAATTCTGCACCGTTTAAAGTTGTCGGCCTGGAATAACTTGTTAGGCAGTACTATTTATAATCTTAGTGAATACTATTAATCTCATATTAAACATTTGTCGAAAAAGCCATAGCTTCTTGTTTCTTCAAATAATCCCAATCATACTTTAGGACTATTTCTTGATTACTTGAATCAAGGTCAAGATAGTCACAAAATATTGGATGAATAATAATTTCACATTCTTTCCATGTATTATCTGCTACCATCCTTTCCAACTTACCAGTATCATTAAAATAAAAAACATCTTGTAAAGGGAGCTTAAATCTATTCTTAACATTTTCTGGACATCTTAAACCGATAAAACCAATTTCAAAAAGAAATGATGCTTTTTCTTTGACATCATTAACTTTTTTAACAGAATCAGAAAAATCAAATTCAATTTTGCTTAGATATTTTTCAAATTCTTTATAAGATAATATTTGCTTTTTCCCTTTAAACTCACCGATGATTTTATCAATGTTGGGCAATGTTGATTTAAATTCATTTATAAATTCTTTTTCTATAACATCAAAAGTAGTATCAGATATTTTTTTGTTTATGACTGTTGAGTCAAAGTCAATTCCACGTTTAGTTAAATACTTGTATGATGCAATAATTGCAGTAAAATACATTAATATGTCTCTAGGTCTCCAAAAAGTGTGACGTAAAACTTCTAAAAAGATAGGGATAGAATAATTTTTACTATCATAATTAGATATGCATTCTCGGGGTAGTTTAGGCATAGTAACAAATAATGCTTCATTAAGACAATTAATTGCTTCATTATTTTTATCACAATCAAATTGAAATAATATTTCAATGCGTTTGCGCAGCATTATTACTAATTCGATCCCCGACCATTTTATTTCCTGAATATGCCCAACATAGGCAACTGTATCTCTTTCATCATTCATGATTTCAATACATCTATCTTTAGGAACCGTAGCACAAAAATCGATTAACTGGAAGAGTCCCCAACGATCCTTTTTTCGCTTAATCACTCTGCATAGATACAAAAGAGACCTTACCCAGTCTTTCTCTAAAGAAGTAATTTCCTGTATTTGAGATTCACTTCGACCACTTCTTTTTGCAATTCGTCTATACTCATCAAAGTTTCTGTCAAAACCGTCTAATGATATTAAAAATCTTCGTCGGCACTCTTTTAGAATATTAGAAAAAGGGTAAAGAACGTCTTTAGTAAATACCGCCTCAATTATATTTTCATCATCTATTCGTTTATCTATATCAAAAAGGAAAATAGCATGATTGGTTGCTCTAGCATCATTAATACTTTTTTCAACTTCATTAATTATTCTGTTTAATGCCCACTTAAAAACTCCAGGTTTAGGTAGTGGCTCTTTTTTACTATCATGGCTAAATGTATTTTGAATAAAATTATCGATATAAGGGAGTGCTTTTTCCTGAGATTGATTTAACTCTCGTTTATTATGCTCAAAAATCAAGACCTCCATGCAGTGCAAATAAATAAAAACTTCCCAAGCGATTCTGAACAAATGTTCTTTTCGGATAACGTTAGAACTATCTGACATGATTTGTGGCCTAGACATAAGCTCCATAATTGTTTCAAGTTCGAAGTCATCCATCTTGATTGGTAAATGTTCTTTATATTTTGTTGGATGAAATTTTGGTAGATATTCGGTAAGTGTAGTCTTACCTGTTCCCTTTCTACCAGTCAGAATATAAGCAGATTGATCTCTCAGTTCCTTATAAGCATGTGTTTTAACAAAGAGATGCTTTGCAATTTTGGGATCTTCATCCAAATATCCTTGAGCATCTTCTTGTTTTACTGTACGAAATAGTTTTTGAAAGACTTCGTCAAAAAAATGGCTATATTCAGGTGCTTTGCTAAGATACTTAGAATAAATCGTGTTAATTAAACTGGTGAATTCGTCGAAATATTGATCTTTTACGTTATCAGAGATGTAAGAGTTACCTCGTGGGTCCTTAAAAACATGCCACTGTGAAAGACTCGCGTATTTAAAGTCCCTTAATGAAAGAGGACAGGAACTTTCACCAGTACCAACAAAAATGTATGGGAATAGGGAAAAATCTGTTTCTCTCAATTTAATCTGATCATTAATATCTTTATTCAATCTTCTTCTGAGTGATTCAAGATTATTTATCTATCCATGATTCTTTGAAATTCATCATATACTCCACCCTCCCTTGAATCAACTTTCCGTTTATACTCCGGTGTAAGTAATAATACAATGGCGTCACATGTATAAAGATTATCCATAAACGTAGTTAGTTTGGTACCAGTTAATTGTTCTCGATCCCAATAAAAATTGATTTGTGATTTGGCAAGAGATTTTATCTCATTTACCAAAAAATATATTGATTCTTTGTTAGTATCTTGATGACAATATGAAATAAAGCAAGAGGGTTTCTTTTTTGTTTCTGTCATTATTTAGTCCTTCTTAAAATTGTATTGACCATATACATGAATTTTATATCCCATTAAGGAAATATTTTGAGAATTCGATCTATTTATTTCTTTAGACATACGCTCTTGCAAATAAATGGTGCCCCAAAACAAGAATGCCGAATAAAAATACAACACCAATAATTCAGCAACCGGTTTGTAAATTCGACTACACAAGCCGGTTGCAACAATTTAATTTATTATTACACTGCCGAACAGCAATTTTACTTTTTTCACTGAACTCAATAACAGCACAAATGCTGCTTACATTACGGCGACCGGTTATTTGCTGGTTATATAGCGTTATAAATATTTTTTAGAATTAGTCAACGCTTTTCTTTTAGTTAATTCGGTTTCAAAATAATCCTCATCAAGAAAACGTAATAATTTTTTGATTTCTTTTATATCACCAGGAATTAGAATTTTATTGTTTTTTTGTGTGATAGCTAAATTATATTTTTTTGCGATTTTTATTACTGACTTAACATTAATGTTTTTTAGTATTTTATTGTTTAGCAATAATGTAATCTTTTTCCTTATAAAAGAATCAGCATTATTTTGAAACGTTGGAATATCATCAATTTGTAAATTATCTTCTTTGGCAAACTTAGTAATATCTTTATCTGTTGCTTCTTTATAATAAGCAGTCAAATCGAGAAAGCGTCTAGTATTGTGGTATGAATAAAATAGTAATTCATTTTTATCATATAATGCAGTTAAATTTTCTTGCAATGATAATCCAGGATCTTTCAGTTTGGTAAATGTATTGCCAGAATGTATTAGCGTGAATCCTTTAGAAATTATTCGTCGAGAATCAAACACTTGGAAACAAACGTATTTTGAATTAAGATTCCATTCACCAGTATATAATGCAATAATATTAACATCATTTCCCTTCAAACTAATCGTCTGATATTCCAAAGGATTACTTAATGAATTCTGAATTTCTCCAGGAATGGGATAATTTGATATCTTAAATATTTCTCCATCATCAACATTATACCTCCCAGTGAATTCTGATTTTTCCTCATCTTTATAAAAATCTGATTTTTGTTTGATAAAGAATGAGGATAATTCTTCTTGAAGTTCATTGGATACAGGTATTCGGCGTATTGGTTTTTCATCTTTAACTAATGCGAAAAGATTAAGTTTCATATTCAATTTAAGCCTCCAATATTATGTATTCAGAAAGAAGGACAACTTTGTTAATTTCTTTACAATTTCTTAAATCCTTTCTCGATATTAATACGTATGATATTTCACCACTGATAGTAACTTCATAAAAATGATATCCCCAAAATCCTAATAATGGGTTGAAATGATAGGAGTGAGTTGTAAATACGATAATAAAGAAAAGGAATAAAATAAAATATAAAACGGAATTGTTAATTTCTAATGCTGACTTACTGATCAATGGGAGTAAATAAACAAGTACAAATCCTATAATTTCTTTATCAGCTGTTTTAATCGAACTTACTTGTATTGGAAATGATTCCAGTTTACTTTTTGCAATAAATATTAAAACACCACAAATAGTGGTTAAAATAATGGCTATTATTAAGAACCTTAAACCAGCTCCAAAATCCCAATTCGTGCTAAATTCAATGAACCATAATGTAAGAAATAATGGGGCAAGCGATGTTGATGTAAGAAATAGTTTTGATAGTTTGCTTAACATAATAAATTCCTTAAGCTATATAACGGCTTTGTTTTTAAAGTTTACCCCGTTTCTTTTATCGGGGCCGCCGCCCAGAACAACAATGCAGCACTGAAACGCTAACGCCAATATTTATTTATAATTTGTTTCGTTCACTACACTTAAAGAGCAACTTACTTTTGTAACACTACTTTATAATTACACAAATGCCACAACGTTTAAAGCGGTCGGCCTTGAAGAACTGGTTATGTGCTTTCTTAGATAATATTTGATTGTCATCATTATTCTATATTTTGTAATGAGTAAATAACTGTATTTGAAGTCCACCTTACCATTTCATTTATGTCGTAAAGTGGAACTTTACAACTAAATAAAATAATTTTCTTGAATTTTTAAAGACCTCGCAGAATTGACACGTGCTTACATAACATTTCATTTGGGGTCCTCCAATCACCACTATAAAGATAGTTTGAACCAAGACATATATTACAATTTAAGGCATTACGACAAGTTCGACATTTGTTAATATCGGAAACTTTAATTAATCGAATATTCTGCATCTTCTCGGATGTATATATATTTTTGATTAGATCTTCCTTAGCATTACCAATATATTCAGGCCATGATATGCATGGGCTTATATTTCCTTTATAATCAATATGAATGATTGTCCTTCCCGCATTACATGGTTTTGTATGGATTGATTTTCTTTTTTTTGGTTTAATTACATCACCGATGTAGGAAAGTTTCTGCAAATATCCCTTATTATAATCAATGCACTGCTTCAGATTTTTTGTTGAAAAATCACGGCCTGGATTTAAACCAATATTGAATGAATATTTTATGTTTTCTGACTTCAACTTTTTTACAAGTGATTGAATGAAAGAGAAATTATTTAAAAATGGGGTCAATACAACAACAGTTGTAAAGGAATTTTGTTGCGCATCAATAAGGTTTTTATATGCTCTTTTAAAGTTAGTATTCAACTGAATTTCAGTTTCAAATTCATTATTTCCATAAAGACTGATTTGGACTAAATCAACACCAAACCTATCTAAATTGTCCCTTTCTTCTTTACCTAATAATATTCCATTACTAAAGACTTGGATGAGAAAATCATGTTTTGAAAAATATTTAAGTATTTCCGAGTAATCATTTCTAAGGAATATTTCCCCCCCAGTTAATGTAACTACTATAGTCCCGAGTTCGTATAATTGATCAGAAATACTTTCTATCAGTTCTAAACTTAATAGCTCTGTTTTGCTATTTAAAGATGAGCCGTGATAGCAATGAGCACAATGAAGATTACATGCATTTGTTGTCTCGATAGTACAAGAAATTGGAATACTAAAATTGGAAAAGGCTTTGTCTAATGAATCATAATTTTGATATCTAATCGATTTAAGATTTAACTCTGAGGCATTAGTGTAATAATAATCTAATATGTTTGTTATAAAGCCACTTGAATCATCAATATCTTCATAATTTCCATTCTGTAAATTTTCATAAATTTTTTTTTCAAGGAAATAAATATCCTTCCTCAGTTTATCAAGAACTATAAAACTATTGTTAAATTTTCTAAATAAAAGGAATTTACTAATCATGCTACCTCGAAAAGAAACGAATTGGGTGAAATTGGTTACACCCAATTCGTAATAATTTAACTGCAACCTGGGCTACTACCTGAAGAACAACTAGCGCGTTTCGCTTGATTACTGGGCTTCACACGCTTTCCATGAACTACTTTCACTTTTTGTACTTTTACTTTTTTTTTCATTTGGCTTTCACCTCCTTACTTAAAGTTTAAGATTGACATCTAGACGGTTCTTTCCATCAAGGAGTGACTCTTGACGACCAAAGAACTAGATATCATTTTATAAGTAATTGGATTTATGTTTCTAGGTACTATTAATTCATCACTGAAAAATAATATTTCTTTGCCCAACTTTGATTTGTGGGCAGTATGTGTTAGAGAATATTCCTTCTTGTTATATAATGAATAGAGTCTCTTTATCTCTGGGACATTATCATATGATATAATCCAGTGTATATTTTTTATTTGTTTTATTTTTTCACAAACTGCTGAATGATCATCTGTTTTATAGTAGTTAAGATATAGAGAACTGCCTTTAAGAAAATATGGAGGGTCCAAATAGAATATTATATTGTTTGACAAAGATTCTTGCTGGATTTTATCAATTAGTTTTATTGCATCTTTATTATAAAGTCTAATTCTGTTTTTCTTTTCGGATATATTTTGGATTTTTTTAATAATATCATCTTTATTAAAACGACAATCAATTTTATAGCTACCCCTCTGCTCTAAACCTCCCATAACACCGCCATTTATAATACCAGAAATGTTTGTTCGATTCAGAAATAAAGTTGAAAAACCAAGCTCTAATAAATCAGCGTGCTTTTTATTTTTTTGAATTTCCCTTTGTAACTTCCAATTATTAATTGAAATAGATGTTTTGTAAATCAATGCACAAAGCTCGTTGGAGTAATCTAAAACTGAATGCCAAAAAGCATAGATGGCTCTATCTTTATCATTAATAGTGATTTCCTTTACAATAGAATTAAAAAGCAAATACAAAGCAACAGATGCACCACCAGCATAAGGTTCTATATAATGCCCATCAATTTTATTGTCAACACATATTTTGGCAATAAAGTTAGCCAATCTATTTTTCCCGCCAGGATATCTCAATGGTGAATAAAACATATTTATTTCTTCTTCGCTAAAATTTTTTGATGATTATAATCCCAAAGAATCTGAAAAAACTCTTCCAGATTATCCCACTTACTTTTTAGGTCATTGGGGCTTGGGGCTGTTTTATATGAATGTACATAATCATGAAAATTCTGAATACCAAGAATACTTTTGGGATCAGTAGCCACTTTTCTAATATTTACTAATTGCTTAGAGTTAGCAATACCCTTTGTTTCTATGAGTTCAGTGCACTTTGTTATTTTCCCGGCCAGTTTGGTTTCTTGTGGCAAAATTAATCCTTCCTTTTCTAAAAAATAATCAATACTTATTTCTAAGAACACGCGAAATAGAACTCCAACAGCATTTGGTACTGCCTTATTAGAATCATCTAAAAGCAAATCATCTCTAAGTTCTCTATATATATTATTGATTTTGTTTTCTACAATTGTAAGGCGACAAGTTTGAGGAATAAGATAACTTCTATTTGTTGATTTTTTCAATATTTTTTTCTTGCTACCGACACCTATAGATATAATCTCATCCCCAAAAATATTTTCAGTTGTATTTGTGTTTATTGACTCATTTACTTTTTTTACATCATCTTTTTTTATGGAATCGATATAATCTTTTATTTGTGCTACTTTATTTAAGGAGCGAGAGTTAATCTGTTTTCCACTAAAATCTTGACCATTTAGAACATTATGAACTATGACCTTTAGTTCTTCGTTTAAATCTGGATTCTTTATATCAAGGTCACCTTTGTCATTAATTGATAAACCGTATTTCTCTTTAGCAGGACCAGATGCAATAACTCTAAAGAAATTTGTCACATATTTTTTACCAAGTATTTGATCTTTCATTGGTTCAGGTAAATCAAGCTCTCTAACTATTTTGTTAATTCCAACTTTTAGTCTTTCGACTTGATCTTTACTTCCTCGTCTGACACTATAATGAGCTCTTTCAACATCTTGCCAATTAACTTCGTTATTATTGTTTGCGTGTTTACGATCAATATATCTAAAACCATCTTCTTTATCATCCGTAACCAAACACTCGACTTCGAATGAATCTGTAATATTGATTCTTGTTTTTAATTGATTAAAGTAGCTTATTGTTTTTGGTTCAATTGCAAGTTCAGGGTTAACTAGTAACTTATAAGCGGTTAATCTTCTATTTCCTTCAAGAACAATATTTTTATCATCATTATTCCAAACAACTAACTTTTCTAGTTGAGGCAAATCGAAATCTTTTACAATTTCCTCAGCTAAAGATTGGATTTTAAATTCAGGTTTCGATAAGAAATAACTTATAAGATCAGATTCTTCGGAAAGGAAATATTTGTCTGGAAATCTTGCATTCTCATCCCACAAAACTAGATTACAAATCGAAACATTTTGAAGTGTAAAATTATTGTCCATATTCACCTACTTAATCTCTATTAATTATTTTAGCACATAACTATAACTTATGCTGAACGAGTTATTTTTTTAAGGCACGTAGACTTGCCTGCCGGTTTACATACCGAAGGTATGCAGGCAGGTATTCGCTCAGCTGCACAACTACGTTCCAATTTCTTACAAATAATTCCATTTTCACAATATTTTAAAATAGCGTATGCATATCTATCATCTCTAAAAATTTTAGTCTTTCTTCCTCTCACATCTATTTATCTGGTTAAAATCAATTTTAAGGTTTGTTTCCAACGAGGTGAACTGTTTTGAAGTGACCATTAAGAGAACCCTTAATTTTCTGTTTCAAATTAACACAAATTTCAATTAGATATAAATTGTTTTCTCAATATTAAACGGCGGGGCAATTAGCCCCGCCGCTAATTATTCTTTGCATGTTCCATTGGCTTCTTTGCTTTTGCATTCATTACAAAGTTCGCCGGAAGTCGGTTTTGTAGCGGAAGTTTCAACATCACTTCCATTAGGATAATTAGAGCAGTTCTTACACCAATGCCAGGCATCGTGCCCTTTTCTTCTTTTCCATACTTTCATAACTACCTCCGATTAATTTATTGTTTTGTTTTTTACGAGACGCAAAGCGGGACGTCTCTACAATTAAATTCCCATCACACATTAAAATCCCCTCTCCTTTTGAAGGAGAGGGAGTGGGCTTGCCCGCTGTTTGTTGGCGGGGTGAGGTCAACTTACGGTGTTGGTGGTACGGGAACTTCTTTATGTCCTAATCCCAAATCCTTTATCACTCTGGCTGACCAATACTCATCATAGAACATTTTGTTGTCCGCTTTGAAATTCTCCATCAATGAGTCTATCTCATCTTTTAAAACCTTATCTGCTTTATCGAACAACTCCGTTAAGGTTAGGCGTGTTGCGCTCTTCGTTGCAAAACTCGTATCCTTTGTCCCCAATGCTGCTTCATACTCAACTATCTTGCTCATCAAATTCGTCACCTTGGCATTTGTAATACCAAAATCCGCCAGTGCCGCAATATTAATCTCCAACAATCCGTGTATTAATTTTGCTTTGCCAATCAAGTCTGTGTCTCGCATTTCTTTCAATTTGCTTTTGGTTGTTTTGCTTTTTTCTTTTAGATCTTCAATCATATTTCGGCTTGCGTAAGCGTTAACCGAATTTGCAAGAGGCACCACCATATCAATCAGTTCATCTTCAATAAGGTTCTTCGCTTTCGATTTTCCGGAAGTACTCGTCCTAAATTCCGTATCTCTTAAGGCAATTTCAGAAACTAATCCTCTAAAATTGGTCTCTGCAACTCTTAGTGCAGGAATTGTTGTTACTAATGCTTCGTTCTCAGAGAAGACCGAATTAACCGCACGATATGCAGAGAACTTGTTTTCTTCTGCTTTCGTCATATCGAACCTCTTTTTTGTATTAGTTTAGTTAATTCTGCCATTTTGGCAGATTTCACTCTATTTTTTTACTTTGATTCTCCATTCTTTAAGTTGCAATCTGCATTTTTTGATTTCATTTTGATTTCCGTCACTTTGTATTCTCCATTATTTAGATTCATCTTCTCATTATTCAGACTGAAACGGGCATTCTTTAACCTCATTTTGATTTTCGTCACTTCTCATTCGGCATTTTTTGAACTCAAGTTGTCATTTGTCAACCTTCAACGGGCTTTTTTTGAATTCATTTTGACAATATGTCAGTTGAATTCTCCATTTTTTAAACCTCATCGGGCATTTATTAAAATGATTTTCGCATTTCTCCGAATTAGCTATGCTGTATTTAAACTCAGCTTTGCAAACCAGTAATCCGGAATATCATTCTTTTAATGGAATTTATCTTCTTTTAAGATGGTTTTTATTTTTTGCAGTACAATTTTGGAAGGTACCGGTTTGGAAAGTCCTTCCCCCGAAACAATATATTTATTTTCATATCTACGCACAGAAATTTGTCAACAGAAAGATGGGTTCAATTCATAAACATATTAATTCTGAATAAAATTAATTGACCCAAAACTGTAGGGAAATATAACTAATATAAAATAAGAATAGGTCATTAAATTGTAAAGGATTAAAACAATTCCCCAAATGCATTTTTCTCCAAGTTCCGTCTTTTAATGTTTGATAAACAATCCAAATATTTTTAATTAAGTGTAGTTCTAAAAACTTCAATATTCTCTGCAGACTTTGCGTATTCTCTGCGTTAAATTTTTCTAAAAGATAGTTTTTAGAACCACCCTTAACGAACAACTGCAAGTTTTTGAGTAATCTCTGAAAACTCACTTCCCTTTTTTAGAATTACTTTGTAAAGATAGACACCGTTTGCTATTAAATCACCATCTGTGTCTCTACCATCCCAATAAATTCTGTTGAAATCATATTTCAATTCCGATGAAGTCAGGTTAAACTCTTTAATCATTCTACCGGTAAGAGTGTAAACTTTTATTCTCATTTCGTCCGGTATTTGAGTCAGCTTAAAAGTGAAATAGGTTTCACCTTTCATTGGATTCGGATAATTGTAAACATTCAGTAATTGCATCTCTTTATTAACGGAGAATTTTCTCACCACTCCGGCGGTATCTATTAATTGTCCCGTTGCGTTCTTTCCGAGCACTTTCAATGTATAAAGTCCGTTTTCAAGAGAAGGTCTATAATCAACGCTAAATTTTGGATTATTGGATGAATATGAATAAGAGAGCGACGCATTATTCGAAAAGTAGATTCTCTTATTGTTAAGGAATAATTGCACTGCCAATGTATCGTTAATTGGTATAAGAGATTGATCGTTCAATTCGATTCTAATATTTGGATTAGGAGAGATAAAATCACCGTTGATGATATCGTTTCCATCAAATGTGAGTTGGATAGATGCCGGCTTTGTGTTTTGTCTAACTAAAATCGGAATGGAGTAATAATTATTGTCTTTGTAAAGTTCAGTTATCTTATTCTCAGGATCGATATTAATGTTAAGCTGAAGTGATCCGGAAACATTCGCTGTATTATAGTTGACATTGAACTGTTTGTATTTATCCGCTCCTATTGAATCGACAGCCTGCTCGAATATTTTTTCTCGTGAGTTGTCTTTCTTAATTAATTCAACATTCACCTTAAAATTATCCGCCCGGGATTCACCCACATTATAAACTTTAAAAGAGATATTTGCGGTTTCTCCCTGTTCTAATGTGTCTTTTGCAACAGATACAACCTGGTAGTTGGTTACAAGTTCTGGAAGTAGTATAAAATTAACACCGGCAGATTTTAATACCGGCGATTCTTTCTTTTCATTCGAAAAAAACTTAGCTAATAATTTCATATTTGGGTATTGGGCTGCATTGATAAAAGAAAGTGAAGAAGCGCCTTCACTTAAAAGTAACGATCTCAATGTATCTACTTTTCCATCCTGCATTGAAACAATAGGAAAAAGTTTTATTGAAGTGCCTTGCGGCTGATAAGTAGAAATTGAAACATCCTGCCACTTTGCAGAATTTTTAATTATAGGAAAAACAACATAACCAGAATCTGCTAAAACCTCTTTGCTTAGTTCAATTATTGCTTGTCCCTCAAAAAGTTTTTTATGGACTTCCGGAACAGAGCCCTTTGGTGCACCTTTTTTTCCTATGATACACCACGATTCTCTGTACATAACATTATTAATGAATTGACTGCCAAGCGTTTCGATTGCTTTTCTAACCGGCGTGCCACTGCTAAATCCTAAAACTGACTGAGCTCCGTCATCGCAAATTGCCAATGCTATTACAGTATTTTTTGGCAATGATTCTATATAATCTTTTAATTCAGTACCAGACTTTTCTGCGGGATATAAAAAATACTTGAACGAATGTGGAATTAGAGTTAGAGTATCAATTAAAGCTGAAGCTATTCCCCAAAAATATGTGTTTGGAAAAACTTCTTTTAAATTGAGTGATAATGATGCGAATGAACCTGCGGTTTGACCCGATGAAATTAGTTTTAACGAATTTCCATTTTTTTGTAATGCCCAATTGCTTTTACTAGAATCAAATTCAATTGAGTTAATAACAAATTCTTCTTTGTTTGAATTATCATCAGCATACCACTTAAAATTGGTTTGAATATTCTTGAATGAATGTACTTCTGACCAAACAGAGCTTGAAGCATTTGTTTTGGCTTTCCAATAATAACGACTGTTAGGAATAAGATTTAGTAAGTTGACTTTTGTAATTAGCGTGTCAAGAGTTTTTTCAATTCTAATTTGATTATCAAAATTTTTGTCTAAAGATAGCACCAGATTAATTTGGTCTTCGTTTTTATTAAAAACTTTATTAGGATTCATCAGCTTTAATATTTTTCGAGAAGATATATAGTTTCTATCGTAATCAATTAAGCTAAAAGCGCTCGAATAAACATTAAAAGAAAAACTTGCGGTATTATCATTTTCATTAAGCTCAGTTATCTTATTCGCTGGGTCAAGAACAACTTCAATTTTATGAATGCCGGGCAGTCTTGTAACTGGTATTTTAAATACAACCTCATCATTAAAAAGAGGTGAATTAATTTTAATTGTTTTTGCAAATGTTTTAATCCCTTCACTGCTTGCTTGAATGCTGACATCTAATTTATCATCGGGAACTCTTCCTAAATTTTTGATAATTAGTTTAACAGACGCAGAATCCATCGAATCATTCACATTTTCAGCAAGCATTAAAAATGATTTGTTATCGATGTAGAAGTTCGGTTTTGGCGGGATTGGCAGAGATATTATTGGATCGCCAAAAAGTAGATTACAATAAGTAAAAACTAAATTTACATTGCTAACACCCGTGGTTTGTAATTGCCTCATCTTAGCCAAATAATGAGCTTTACCAACATTTAATACCGAGTCCTGTAAAAACTGTTTATAGAAAAGAAGCGGAAAACCAGTGGATGTTGAAAGATAACCCCAGCTTGTATTTCCTAAATAGTTTATTGCCTGCCCGTTATTACTTCCGCTAATAAAAAGTTCTCCGAAAGCGTCTATATCTGGTTCGGCAAATTTTCCTGTAGAGCAGCCAAAATCTGATACTAAAGGATTTCGATCTGGAAAAATATTTTTCAGGTCTTCAACCTTTGTTATTCCATTATCCCAAGTTTGAGTTCCACTGTGCCCCACATAGGAAACAATAACAGCACCGTTTTCAATTGTATTTTTAATTTCTTCTGTAGAGTAATCTCCAAAATTCGAGGCTGGTTTAATTGTTTTGTAAAAATGTTTTGAAGAACCCCCGATTGGTTTAGGAAGAATGTATTTGTTATTGATATCGTCGTTAACCTTTTTGATTTGGGCAAGTTCACTTGGTTTTTGCGTATCACCCCCGCTGAACAAGAGATAAGATTTATTCCAAATATCAAAATCTTTTTTAACATAATTCTTATGTTTATTCAAGTAAAATAATACTTGCTCGTTATTTATCGCGGGTACTCTGCCAACGTACATTTGTGGTGTTGGAATATTTGTATCATCAAAAACGGTAAACCACACATCACTTACCGGATTACCTAATGATGGGACAAAATTTTTCTTTCTAATTGACGGCACCGGAGTATACACATCTTTGTAATCGTAATTAGCATCGCCTATAATTAATAGATAGCTTGGTTTGGGAGATAACCAATTATTATATGTATACTTTAAAAATTCCTTTAATGACTCTGCAGTGAGCATACCATAAGAAAACTCGTCATAAATATCTTCAGTAAAAACAAGTTGAGTTCTTAACCGATAATTACTTGAAATAAATTTTTGATATTCTGTAGCTGATTGTAAAAAAGATTTCTCTGTTATCATTATGTAATCGGCACTTCTATTTTTATCTCTGAGGTTTGTAAGTTTTTTCAGATGAATAAACATCGGTTTACTTGCTCTGCTTTTATTGATTACCAAATACATGTTTCCACCATTAACAGAATCAACAAAAACAATTTCGTTCCGGTTTTTATTTTGAATTATATTCTCAAATTTTTTAAATGAAGGTGAAATTCTATACACTAATATATTTGCGGCATCATCTTTAATATTTTCTATTTTGATTGCTCTCACCGCATTTGTTATCTCATCGGGGATTGTTATTAGGATGGAATCATTTTCAGCAACATTTTTTTTAGAATATTCTATATCAACCCAATCAACAAGGGATTGTTGAAAAGAAGCTTTTGTAGGCATACCAAAAATTCTAAAAACATTGTTCCCTTCCTTTAATAGTGCAGAGGAAAATTTTGAATTCAAGTTTACGGTTTCGCGATAATTGTATGTAAGAGTATCTTGAAATATGACAGAGTTAATCGAAACACCGTTTTTATGAGCTCTTGTTTGAATATCAGCAGCATTACTAATTAATCGAACGTAACTTTTTACTTCAGAATTTGGGAGAATATTTTTGGCAGTAAAGTTAATACTTTGACTTCCCGAACTCCCCGTTACAAGCCAAGTCCAAATTTTGTTTTCCTGCCAATATGGAAGCTGCACTCGTGGGTCAACCGGATCGTAATACCATAATCGTTTATCTTCTTCGAAGTGCAATTTGACCTTAGAGGAAGAAACAGTGTCTGCTTGAATTACTGAAGTTGAATTGTCTATCGGGACTCTTTTGCCAAATTCTCCGCCCCGGCTTAACCAAACAACTGTGGTATCAGTGTACCTATTCATATAATTCAAATAATCAGTACCGGTGGGAACAATTTGCCGGTAATTATTCGAACCATAGTTCCTTTCACTATAGAATTCGATGTAATCGTTGCTGTCAAATGATAAATCATTTTCTCCATTGAGATGAATTGGGATTTGACTGCCCTTGTAAAATATCTTAAATGTTTTGGGATTTATTGAAGCCGGATTAATTCCATAGCCGATCAAATCCGTAAATGTAATCCTATACAAGCCATCGTTAGCTATTTTTAGTTTGATATAATCTTTGGTGTAATCAATCCACGAAGAAGTTGGATCATCACTCAAATTTTCTCTTTCTGAACGAAAATTTTGGGCTTGATCATAATTTAATATTATCGAATTCAACTCATTAAAAAACTTATCGGAAGAGTCAATTAATTTTGTAAAGGGTTTTATATCATAAAACTCTACATGAAGCTGTGCATTTATTATTTCTGATACTTCTCTGCTTTTCCAATTATACTTACGAGTATTTATTTTAATTACAGCGCAATAAAAATCACGCAGCCAGGTATATCCCACTAACTCAACATCATTTGAAGGATATGTTTCGTCTAAAAAATAGATAGGAGATAATTCAGTTTTTTTGTAATTCAATGTGGAATCATTTACCAATTCAACAATTGGGTTAATTTGAACTTTTGCGTTATAAATAACCTTTCGTTCGATATCTTTTAACAATACCTTTGCTTTGCTACTAGGCGGTATTGCTACAAAGAACGTTTTTGAAGGAAGTGCGGGCGCTCCGGGTTTGCTTTCATCAATACTTAAAGACAAAAGCGAGGAGGTTGTAATAAGATTGTTTGATATAGAATCTTCAGATAAATTAAGTTGAATATGAACCTTTTCTTGCGAACTGTAAATTATCTTTTGATGTTGGCTAAAAACTGTTGAGACAAGATAAAAGAAGTAAAAAGAGATTAGAAAAAATCTAATGATGTTTTTCATAACTCTTCTTCCTGGATTTGATTAAAAAATACTCCTTGCATATACGGGAGATAAAAATCGGAATACCAATTAAATATCTTTTCCATAAACGTTTTGGTTCGATAAGAAGTCTGAACAGCCACTCCAATCCACTATTACGAAGGAAATTTGGAGCACGAGGTTTTATGCCGAAGTAAAATTCTAAAAAGTTGCCGACGCAAATAATTTGCAGTCCAGAAATTTTCGATGATATTTCAACCGCCAATTTTTCCTGAAGTGGAACACCCAGCCCAAGTATTACCAACTTTGAATTAGAATTCGATATTTGTTGAATTACGTTTTCTATGTTGCTCACATCCTCATACCCGTTAATGTACGAAACTACGTTCAGTGGTTTATTTTTAATCATTTTCTCATTAAAATTACCGCCGATAAGTATCAAGGGAACCTGGCGTTCAGAAATAATAGTAAACAATTTCTCATTTAATTCTGAAGCATTGAATTTTTTTACAGTACTTATATTAAACAATTTCAACACCAACCAGATGCCTATCCCATCTAAATAATATTGGAATTTTGTATTGATATGTTCGCGGTATTTTTCGTCCTCAGTCCATCTATTGTAGCAATGCTGGTTAAAATAAGTAAGCAGAAATTCGCTTCCTTTTTCAACAGAAGACAATGTTAAGTCAATCACCTCTTCTTCATTAATTAGAATTTTATCGAACGGTTTCATTTGGCAAACTCGAATAAAGTTCAATTAATTTGTTTGTGTATAAATCGCCATTAGTTAATTGTGAAACCTTGGTAAATAAATTGAAACCCAGCATCTGAGAAAGGTTGCTGTCGTTGAGCAATTGTTCAACCTTTTCAACTAAGTTATCTACATCTCCAGGATTCACTAAAAGTCCGTTGGTACCATCTTCAATAAATTCTTTGATTCCACCAGTTTTTCCTCCAATAAAAGGTTTTTTAGCCAACCCGGCTTCAAGCATTACATAACCAAGGGATTCGATTCTAGAAGGTAACACAACTACATCGCACAAGAAGTAATACTTATAAATATCATTTGTAGGAGAAAGATAAATTATTCTTTCATTTTTCATAATGGATTCTTTGAGTTCATTAGACTCAAAATTACCGATCATCAATAACCTTAAAGACGGATATTTATTCGATAGCTTTTCAAATGCCGAGATCAAAATATCACATCCTTTTGTGTATCCGATTCTACCAATAAAGAGTAATACTTTATCATCACTTTTTATTCCAAATTTTTCTTTTAAGTTACTTATCTCTTCATAATTCGGGGATTCAAAAGGTTTAACGAAATTATAAATTTGAGTGATCTTCTCTTTATTCACTTTATACTTTTCAATCAAATGCCTCTCTACTGCTTTGCTCACTGCAATAATATTATCTGACTTAAAACTGAAGTATTTCCATCCATCCACAAGACTATGTACAGTAGTGATAGTTTTGATTCCTAGAAATTTACCCACAAAATATGCAAGAAGTTCTGGATAGCGGTGGTGTGTATGGATTATCTCAATTCTATTCTCGGTACAAAATTTTTTAAGAAGAAAATAATTCAAAATAAATTTGAAAGGATTCTTATTCCCTCTTTCAAAATTCAGGAAATTGATCTTTACATTTAATCCATTCAGTCTATTTAGAGAGTCACCTTTATTTGTGAGAAAAAATAAATGCAAATCTTCTCTTTTGCTTAATTCATCAAGAAGCAGAAAAACATACTTGCTTACTCCGCATGAGTAATTAAAATCTGGTGATATATGGAGAATATTCACTTTATCCATTATGAATCTTCTTAGCCATCAATTCGTTGTATAAGTTTTCAAAAAAAGATTTAAAGGATTTAACACTATATTTAGTTTGTATTGCATTTTTACCATTTTGACCCAGCAACAATCGTAATGTCTCATCCTCCATCAATCTAATTATTGCTTTTTCTCCTTCATAAATATTGCCTATAGGATAAACTAACCCGCAATTATTCTCAACTAATATTTCTATTGCTCCTCCTACATCAGTTGAAACAATTGGAACAGAATTAGCCATTGCCTCCCAATAAGTTAAAGGTAAGCCTTCCCAGTCTGAAGTAAACAAAATTGTATCAAAGTATTTTATGCAATTACTTGCCTGCCTAACAAAACCATAAAACTTACAGTTATTATTAACACCTAAATTATGTGATAGATTTTTCATTTCATTTTCTAAAGGTCCGTCACCAAAGAAAGCAAAAAAAACAGAATAACCACTTTCAATTAGTTTTTTGAGAATAAGTAATGATAAATCTATTCTCTTTTGGATTTCAAGTCTAGCAATAATACCTATGAGGAATGAATTGGTTTTTCGATTTTTAAGTTCGTCAACAATCACAGAATCAATCGATTTGTCCAATCTGCCATCGAAGCCGTTATAATAAATCTCTATCTTGGGGAAAAGTTTTGTTTCAGTTTCTAATTTTTGTTTACTAAATTTTGACGGAACTATAGCTATATCTACCGCTTTTGTAAAACATATAAGTGAGTGAATAGCATACAAAACTTGTTTTTCAAAAAAACCGTGAAAGATTGAATCAATAAACAAACCATGATAATTAAAAATCAACTTTTTCTTATGAAAGATATTAATAAGTCCTGCAAGCATATATGGCTTTAATAAATGAGTTTGGATTATATCAATCTTTTCATTTCTTAGTATTTTCAAGATTCTGACTAAGCTATAAATTGATATTCTTTTGCTCAATCCCGGGACGATAAATACTTTTACACCAAACTTTTTCAATTCATCTTTAACAACTTCTCCACCTTGGTAAATAACGATTTGTTCAAATCTATGATTGTCAATATTTCTTAATAACATTAAAAGATGTGCAAATACTCCATCGGCTTTACCGGTAATACGATCGCAGATGTGACATACTCTTATTTTGTTTTGCATCCAATCACCGATTTATAGACTTCAAGATATTGCTGAGCAACTTTATTCCAATCCAATTGCTCAACAATGTTTTGTGCGTTATGCGCGATTGTTTGAATATCGTATTGACCATTGTAAATATTCTCCAAAATCGTTTTAACCTCTTCAATGTTCTCACTATTATAAACAAAACCATTGGCTTCATTTACAATATATTCAGAAATTCCAATTTTATCTGAAATAACCGGAATCAGGCTCATCGTCATGCACTCACCAACAAATAATGAAAATTCATCCACTACATTCGATTTGATAACTAGATGAATTTCAGTAAGAAATTCATAAAGCTCATCATGTGGCATCAGTTTTAAATTGTCAATCTTTACGAAATCACTACTAAAACTGTAGCATTCTATCTTCCCTAATACATATAGCGTAACTGGTACTTTAACATTTTCCAATACAAATAGTAGTTGTTCAAATCCTCTATCCTTCTCACCACCACCATAATAAAACACAATATTTAATCCTCTGCTAAAATTGAATTCTTTGATTCTTCGTTTTTTAAGTGTTTCAACTCCGTTCGGGACAATATTTACTTTCTTTTCTGAAAACTTATAAAACTTCCTTGCAAGATTATGGTGAGGTGTTGAGAGAAATATCAAGCGATCAGAAAATTTTATTGTAAGGTATTCAAGGAGGTAATCTTTTAACTTCCCAAAATTGGTTGGTTTATTTTTTCTTGTTGATAATTCATATTTTAATATTGAATGATAAGTGACAATGATCTTGCTTCTAAGAAGAAACTTGTATAAGAAAATACTTAGAATGTAACGTTCTAAGGTAACAATATGAATAACATCAGGGTTAGTGCGAAAGAGGTAAATAAAAAGTTGAATTATGCCGAGACGTTTTACGTTATCGGTGAATACTTCATAGCCGAAAAATCTTTTAAGCAGGGTAGAATCTTTATATATCTTAAAATAGTATTCAATAAACTCAACATTTATATTGTTTTTTAACAAATGTGTATAAAGTTGTTGTGCAACCTTTTGCGGGCCGAATGAAATTTCTCCTTCGTGAAGTCTGCCTAATAATACAATATTCATTTTTGAATTAGTTTTTTTAGTAGATTTTTTAAATCAGGATATTGAGTGAGAACTAAAGCAAGTTTCGTTCTAATACTTAATCTATTGGGCGTTTTATCATACTCATCTGAAAAAAGGAAAGTAGCAAACTTTCGATGAATTTCATCTCTGTATACACTGTATTCAATTGGACCGATTTTTTTCAATTCACTCATACTCCAGAAGCTCAAATGTTCTTCATGTTTGTTGCCATAAAGCTCATTCTGTTTCCAATATTTTCCAATTGGAATATTCAGTAAGACAAATTTCGATTTGTTCAATGCGATTTCCAACAATTTTATCGCCATGGTTTTCTCAAAATGTTCCAACACATCTCCAAAAATCATTAAGTCGTAATGAACATCTTTCTCAGAAATATATTTATACGCATCAGCAACAATGATTTTGGAATAAAAATATTTATGATAATCTTGAATATTACCGGGGAAAACTTCAATCCCATCAATCTGGAGAGTCCAATCTTTTTGATGGACTTTCCCTCCCCAGACCTCAAGAAACTCTCGACACAAAATTCCCCATCTTCCAAAGCCAACACCAACATCTAAAATTGTTTTAGGGTTGATTCTTCGAATCAATTCAACACAATATGAAATATTTTGCCAGTTAGAGGTTCCCATATTTATATCATCAATGAATAATTACAATTCAAATACTAAGTTGGAACAGATTTTATAATTTTCGTTTTGCCTATGAAATACAATTGAATAAATAAAATTATATACTCCGTTAGTATTGAAGTTACTACCACACCTATAATACCACATAAACTTATTAAGATTATATTCAATACAACATTTACAAATGCACCAATCATTGTTGATCTCATCGCTAACTTTTCTTTATAGGCAGAGTTCAGCACAACCCCGGTTAAATTATTCAAAAACAGCCCGGGCAAAGCTATACTAATCAGTGCAAGCATACTCGATGCTTCTATATATTTATCTCCAAAAGTTAATTTGATCAATAATTGGTTCGTTAATAAATAGAATGCAATCAATCCAATAGAGATAATTATAATCCATTTAACTGACGACAATATTATTTTCTTTTCTATAAAATGATTAGTATTATAAAAAGTCGAAAGTTCTGTAAACAATGGTGTTAATATTATTCCCAAAAAAGGTTGGGGAATTTTATATAACGAATACGCAACCCCGAATACTGCTACTGACTCAACACTAATCATTTTATGCAAAAGCAAAAACGCAGAGCGGTCGTATACCCAGACGGATAAAATTCCCAATCCAAATGGCAAAGCTGATTTTACTAAACTATAACTTGGCTTTATAAAATTAAAATCAATTTTTATGGGAATTTTAATTTCATCCAGATTGCTGTTTAGAAAAACTAAATGAACACTAAATGCTAAAACAAAGAAAGAAGAAAGAACACTTAAATCAAATTTGAAAATAAATATGCTAAGAGATAACAGTATTAGTATAGAGCGACTAAGAAAAATTTCAAGGAAAGATTTTTTGTATAAGCTCTTACCATAAAGCATACTATTGAGAAAATATCCGAAACTGACTATATAAATTGATAAAGAAAGTAAAATTATACTCAAAGGTTCAGCGTGCATCTCTTCATAAAAATAACCAATACACAAAACAACGAATACAACAACTGCAAGAAGACGTAGATTTAATGCACTCAAGAATTTTTTTGAAAGTTCTATCCCGTCTGTTGCAGATTCACGTTGAAAATAAATCGTAAAACCAAAATCCAAGAGTGAACTTGCTATATTTGCAAATGCAAACACAGTAGTAATAAGTCCAAATTCAAACTTGGAGTAATAACGTGCAATAATTAAATAAACGATAAAAAAAGTAAGCTTTTCGGTAAGAGAGATAAAGAAGATAAATTTACCTTTCGAAAATAACCGTTTTAGGTCATGCGGATTTTTATTCACATTGCAATAAAGTTAGTTCGTTGAAATAACTAAGTATGATTTTGTAAAAAACCATAATCTCTCAGAAATAATTTCGAAGTTTTGAAAAAATCTCTTCAATTCCTTTTTCTTCAATATCCTTATAGAATTCACCAACCTTTGTGCATCTTCTTTCGATTTTTGTTTAGTAAACCAGCCCAAGTTAAAATTTTGAACTAACTTCACTCTGACCCATTTCGGCAGCCAATGGAAAAACGGAAATAAAAAGTGCGGTTCAAACGGAAAAATAAATGCAGGTGTTTGAATGAAGTAATATCTTCCAACTCTTTTAATGTTCTCAGCCATTTCTCTCTGCTGATTAAATGTTCCAAGATGTTCCATTACAGAGTTCGAAACAACAATATCAAAGGATTTATCCTTTATAAAAGATAAAGTTTTTCCATCGCCAACTATTTTTTGGTATTCACCAATCCCAATTTCCTCTTTGCTCAAATTCACAATAACCAGTTGATATGATTTTTTAAAGGAGTTTCTTATTTCATCCCAAAAATATGAGGAACCACCAACGTCTAGAATTTTTATTTCATCAAGATTTAATGCCGATAATTTATCTAAAAGAATTTGAGCCCTTTTATTTCTGAAACGAGAACTTAAATTATTTGACAAAATGGGCGAAGCAAAACGTCTAAATAATTTCATTTTATAGCCAGCTATAATTCAGAGTTTTGATAATTCTTTTCGTTCCATATTCGGAAGTAAAGGATTTTCCCTTCTAAACTTTCATTTGCTTTTCCAATAACTCTTCTAGGTTTAACTTTTTATCCGTCTTGAACTTCACTATTAGAAACGTGTCCGTGTTCAGTTCTAAATTCATTTCAATCAGTTATATCTACTCCTGTAGCCAGGAACCTAATTTTCTAGGCTTTATGAATATGCGGCTTTTTAATTCCAAGCCGTTCAAAAGCGTTGCGTGTGTCAATAATCAGTTTACTGTTATCGGCAATCAGTTGATAGTTGAATGAGTCGTGATCGGTGGATAGCACAATCAGGTCGTACGAATTAAGATTCTCAATGCTAAGCTCAACTGATTCCATTTCGAATGTATATTTTCGTGTAACCGGAAGTTTGGATACAAATGGATCGCTGTAGTCCACATGAGCTCCTTTGCTCTGATATATTTCTATCAGTTTGAGTGATGGGGATTCTCTCATATCATCAATATTCTTTTTATACGCCGCACCAAGTATGAGAACTTTCGATCCGTGAAGTGATTTGCCCTGCTTGTTTAATTCATCTCTAGATTTTTCTACCACATAGTAGGGCTGATATGTGTTGATCTCCCCTGCCAGTTCAATGAATTTCGTGTTAACATCATACTCGCGCGCCTTCCATGTCAGATAGAAGGGATCAATAGGAATACAGTGCCCTCCCAATCCCGGCCCCGGATAAAATGCATGAAATCCAAACGGTTTTGTTTTTGCCGCTTCTATCACCTCCCACACATCAATATCCATCCTCTCAAAAACCATTTTTAATTCATTGACCAGAGCTATATTCACCGAACGGTAAATATTTTCCAATAACTTGGTTGCTTCAGCCGCGCGGGGTGATGAAACCGGAACTGTCTTAACTATTATCTGGTCGTAAAGTTTACACGTGATTTCCAGACACGCTGGTGTTACTCCGCCTACAACTTTAGGAATTGTGGATGTTGAATAAACCGGATTGTTTGGATCCTCCCTTTCAGGCGAAAACGCTAAAAAGAAATCCTTACCAGCTTTCCACCCCTCACCCTTCTGTTCGAAGAGCGGCAGTAGTATCTCCTCTGTCGTTCCGGGATAGGTCGAAGATTCAAGAGTTATGAGCTGCCCTTTTTTCAGATATTGGGCAACAACTTTGCCGGAGTTTTCAATGTAACTTAAATCAGGCTGACGATGATGATCTAGTGGTGTCGGGACGCAAATAATTATACAATCACAAGTGCTGAGGCGTAAGAAATCAGACGTTGCTTCGAAATGCTTTGATACAATTGCTGATTTGATTTTCGTCGAAGGTATATGCTTAATATAACTTTCCCCTTTCATAAGAATCGGGACCTTCTTCTCATCAATATCAAATCCGATTGTATTGAATTTCTTATTGGCGAATTCAAGAGCGAGCGGCAAACCAACATATCCTAGCCCTATAACTCCAATCGTAGCGGATTTATCTTCAATTTTTTGCAGCAGAATTTCTCTGTAATTCATTTCAACTCTCATACTGATTTTGTGATTAAATTTAACGATAATATCTTAAATCATCCCACAATATTTTCAGGTATCCTTATTCTGAACCGGGGAATAAGATGAATTTAATCAGTAGTGTCTGATAAAAAAGAAAAGACAATGGAAAAACCATAAGGATAAATCCCTTGTCGTGGTTAAATTTGTAATTATCACAAAACAAATAAAACCATGAACAAATCTAAAAAATTCAGCGGTCAGCCGATAATAAAACATCTGTCAAGTTTTATAAGCAATCAAAATATTTATCGGACAGCAGAATTAAACAGGAAGCCAGAAAATATTAAGGAATTGTTAAATTTTGTTTTGCTGCGAAGAATTTTTGATTTGTCAGATTTTGAGAGAAAAGTAGAACTCGCTTCCCTTTCCCAGTTCACTTTTTACCCCGACTTTAGAACCATGAGCTTCAACAATATGTTTTACTATTGCCAATCCTAATCCTGTTCCACCCATTTCTCGCGAACGGTCTCTATCAACTCTGTAAAACCTTTCAAAGATTCTGTTGATATCAGTTTCGGCAATTCCAATACCTGTATCGCGGACAAATACCCTACCATACTTTTCTTCAGGAATAATTCCTACTTCAATAGAACCGCTTTCTGTGTATTTTATTGCGTTCATGGTAAGATTTGTCATCACCTGCCTCAGACGCTGCCTGTCCCCGAATACCTGCAACGACTGACCCATCGGATTAAAAATCAATTCAAGATTTTTTTTAATCGCCTGCGGTCTGAGTTCCAGTACAATCCCGCCAAGAAACTCGTAGGAGTCAAAGTAGCGAAAGCTCATCTGCATCTTACCCGATTCGATCATTGAGATGTCAATAAGATCATTCACCAGATTATTCAGATTAAGAGTGTGGTTGTTGGCTTTTTGCAAAAATACTTTGTTTACCTTCTCATCATTTAACGCACCATCAAGCAGAGTTTCTATATACCCCTGAATGGCAAATATCGGTGTCCGCAGTTCATGCGAAACATTACCCAAAAATTCCGTACGGAACTGTTCGAGTTTTCTTAGATGGGCAATATCACTGTCTGTTTTTAAAAACATTCTTTTGATTTCATCTTCAAGCTCACTTAACATTTTTCCCATATTAATTTCGTCTGCCGATTTGAATGAACTCGTCCTGATTTGATTAATAATTCTTTTTATACTCTCCAATTCAGATCTTCTCTTTCGTCCAAGCAGATACAAAATTGCTATATCCGTTAAGAATAGAAGATGTCCAAAAAGCAATAACTGAAGGGAAGAGAAGGAAAGAAGAAAAGAAGAAATGATTAAAAGAATAGAAGAAATAATTAGAATAGAGGGAATAAAAACACGGGCTGAGTTAAAGTTCAGTTTAAAATCATTTTTCATCTTTGAACCGGTAACCCACACCTTTAATTGTCTCAATCAGATCGGCATATGAACCGAGTTTTTCTCTGATCTTACGAACATGAACATCAATAGTTCTTTCAACCACATATACATCCGAACCCCAGATATCGTTAAGTATTTTATCTCGATGAAAAACTCTGCCCGGATTAGAAGCCAGATATGAGAGAATTTCAAATTCTTTCTTGGGAAGAATTATTTGTTTTCCTTCGAGTGTGACCGTATACTTTTCTTTATTAATAAATAGGGGACCAATAGAAATTTCCTGACTTTGTTCCTTTTCAGTTGTCTCGATTTTACGGAGATTGGATCTGACACGTGCGATCAATTTTTTAGGTGAAATAGGCTTCTGTATAAAATCATTTGCCCCTATATTTAAACCGTGCACTTCGTCTATCTCGGAAGATTTTGCAGTTAAAAAAACTATTGGAAGATTTTTATATTCATCTGTGGCTCTTAATTTTTCACATACTTCGTAGCCGTTCATTCTGGGCATCATCACATCAAGAATCAGCAAATCAGGTTTCTGAGATATCTTTTCAAGAGCTTCTTTCCCATCATGAGCGGTGATAACATTGAATCCCTCCTGCTCAAGATTATATTGAAGGAATTCTACAATATCTTTTTCGTCGTCAACCAAAAGAATTTTTGTTTTCATGCTTATCTATAAACTCACTTCCTTTTTCAAATCGGCAGATTTATATATCGCTTCCAGCAATTTCATCAATGAAACAGCATCATCACTTGAAGATGTAGCAGGAGTATTCGATCTTACCATTCCTACAAAGTGTTTTAATTCATTTTCATAAGATTTCTTAAAAAGATTGGAAGATATGGAAGGATGTGTGACAGTATAATCAATCCGGTTTGTCTCAAGACGCTTATAAGCACGCAACGGATTTAAATGAGCGGTTCCTTTTGTGCCGAATGCCGCAAGATGAAATTTATCCCACTCGGAATGTAATCCCCAGCTAACTTCAAAACTGATGACCTGATCATTAACAAAACGTACAAGACCGACAGATGAATCTTCCACATCCTTTGTATTATGATTATACTTTTGCACCGATACGCTTTTCATTTTGTGATCATTCATAATCCACATCGCCAGATCGAGAATCAAAATTCCAAGATCAATAATCACTCCGCCACCCGACTGATTCTTATTCAGAAACCACTTCTGTTCACTGCTCTGTTTACGCAGCCATCCGCATCGTATGTAAAAGATATCTCCCAGTTCACCGCTGCTGACCAGACTTTTCATAAGCATTGCGTCGGGACGGAAACGCAGATTCATTCCGATCATTGCATGTTTTTTATTTTTTTTAGCAACCGAGTGAATTTCCTTTGCCTCAACTAAATTTCTGGCAATAGGTTTTTCAATCAGCACATGTTTTTTAGCATTCAAACATTCAACCGCAATTTCGGAATGTGTGTTCGTTGGGGTTGCAATAATCACCGCATCAACATCCTGTGTGGCAAGAAGATCTCTATAGTCGGTGAACTGCTTATCTATCGTGAATTTTTCACTGACGGTTTTCAAACGGGTTTTATTAATATCAGCTACCGCACAAATTTCAACATTCCCGAGTTTAGATAAGATTGGCAGATGCACTAACTGGGCAATTCCGCCGAGACCGATGACAGCAATTTTTGTTTTCTCCATTAGGCCACATCACCTTTATTGATATTCCTGCTTAAAAATATTTTTATTTTTTCCGAAATCCCATCCGGATCGATTCCAATAATTTTATGAAGTTCTTCCTGAGTGCCGTGATCAATAAATTTATCAGGTAAGCCGATTCTCATAATTTCATTCTTATATTTTCTATCGGAGAAATATTCCAGAACACCGGAACCGAATCCGCCGACAATTGTACTTTCCTCTAACGTAACAATTTTCTCAAACCGGGCAGCTATTTCATTCAGTATATCCAGATCAAGGGGTTTGATAAATCTCATATTAACTATTTCACAATTGATTCCGTGGTCATTCAATTTTTCTGAAGCTTTCTTTGCGTACTCTACCATATTTCCGACAGCCAGAAGAGCAACATCTGACCCGCTTTTAATTTTTTCAGATTTCCCGAGAGAAATTTCTGTAAAGCCCTCTTGCAACGGAACACCAAGCGCTAAACCGCGCGGATATCTTACAGCCACTGGACCATCGATACAATTTACCGCGGTATGAAGCATATTCCGCAATTCCGCCTCATCCTTTGGCGCCATGATTACCATGTGCGGAATTAATCTCAGGTAAGTTAAATCGAATGTACCGTGATGCGTTGGTCCGTCTGCTCCAACAAGCCCCGCTCTATCCAACACAAAGACAACATGAAGTTTTTGAAGAGCCACATCATGAATGATCTGATCGAAAGCGCGCTGCAGAAATGTTGAATAAACGGCAACGACTGGAATTATCCCTTGCGTTGCCATTCCAGCAGCAAAAGTAACTGCATGTTCTTCGGCAATACCAACATCATAATATCTATCGGGAAATTCCTTCTGAAAAATATCAAGTCCGGTTCCATCGGGCATTGCGGCGGTTATACCAATCACCAGCTTATTTTGTTTGGCAATTTCAACCAGAGCATTTCCGAAAATTGTTGTGTATGCAGGGCTTCCGCCCGCTTTTTTAATTGCTTCACCTGTGACTTTATCAAACGGAGTTGCTGCGTGCAATCTTTGAACATGATCTTCAGCCGGTTTGTATCCTTTTCCTTTTTCACTAGTCACGTGGACAAGAATTGGACCGTGTAAATCTTTTATCTGTTCAAATATTTTTATAAGCTGATCCAGATTATGCCCGTTCACAGGTCCGAAATATCTGAAGCCCAGCGCTTCGAACAACATGCCCGGTGTGATCATTGATTTGATGCCGGATCCCAGACGGGATGTAACTCTCCTTATTCCGTCACCGAAGTTGTCAAGCTTGCCGGTTAAATCCCAGATAGCATCTTTTAATTTTTTATACTCGGGGTGAGAAATCATTTCACTGAAATAATTTGAGATCTGCCAGACGTTTGGAGCGATCGACATATTGTTATCATTGAGAACAACGATCAGATTACTTTTAATGACCCCGGAATTGTTCATGGCTTCATATGCCATTCCGCCTGTCATTGCTCCATCGCCAATGACAGCGATTACTTTTTTATCTTTCTTCTGAATATCACGCGCAACAGCCATTCCAAGTGCTGCGGAAATTGAAGTCGATGCGTGTCCTGCTCCGAAGGCATCGTATTCACTTTCTGTTCTTTTAAGAAATCCGCTTATTCCATTTAAACGTCTTATGGTTTGCAGTTTATCTCTTCTGCCCGTTAAGATTTTGTGAGGATAAGCCTGATGACCTGTGTCCCATACGATCAGATCATTCGGAGTATTAAATACTTTATGGAGAGCAACTGTTAACTCCACTGTTCCAAGTCCTCCGCCGAAGTGTCCGCCTATCTGAGAAATTACATCAACCATATATTCGCGAATTTCAAAACAGAGAGTTTTAAGTTCATCATTAGAAAATGTGCGTATATCTGCGGGCGAATTAACTTTGAATAAAATTTTATACTTAGATTCATCAACCATTATCAGATGTTCCCTGGGAAATTACTGTTTGATATTTTCTTCAAGCTGCTTTTTCAATTCGGTCACTTTGAGTTCCGCTTCTTTTAAAGTTGTATAACAAAATTTGGCTAGACTAATCCCCTCCTCATACAACTTGATTGATTGATCAAGACCAACATCACCGCTCTCGAGCGCGTCCGAAATTTCCTGAAGGCGGTTTAACGATTCTTCAAAACTATTTTCTTTTTTCTTGCTCATTTTATTTTCACTTCTCCGTCATAGAATTTTATTTCAAATGATTCTTCGTGAACTAGATTTTTCTTTCGTGTTATAAACTTTTCATTCTGTCTTACAATGACGAATCCCTTCTTCAGAACATTATCAACATTATGAAACTGGACTTTGCTTTCCAGTAGTGCCAAACGATTTTTCACAGCTAATAGTTTAGTTTCATAATTACTCTGGAACCGGTAAATAAGATTATCCAGCTGCTGCGATTTATTGCTTATCAGATCCTGTGGAATTCGGAATCCGTAGGATAAAAGCAGCTTGCTTATTTCCTCTCTCCGGTTAGTAATTATTTCCTGCATTTTCTCCGGGAAATAATAGGAAAACTCATCTATAAAGGCAAAGAGTTCATCTTTACTCGGAGTAGCCAGTTCCATTGCCGCAGATGGAGTTGCCGCTCTTAAATCGGCAACGAAATCGGAGATGGTAAAATCAATTTCATGCCCTACGGCACTTATTACAGGAATCTTTGAATCGAATATCGCGCGCGCAACAATTTCTTCATTGAATGCCCACAAATCCTCAAGTGATCCGCCGCCGCGACCCACAATAATTAGATCAATATCTTTTTGCTGGTTCAGCAGTTTAACATTTTTGGCTATCTCTTCCGCCGCTCCATCTCCCTGAACCTTGCATGAGGCGATAATAATTTCCACAAGCGGATAACGTCTTGATGCAATACTTTTCATATCCTGAAACGCCGCACCGTCAATAGCAGTCACTACTCCAATTTTCTTCGGAAATTTCGGGATCGGTTTTTTGAATTGTTCATCGAACAATCCCTCTGCAGCGAGTTTCTGTTTCAGTTTTTCAAATGCCGCCTGAAGTTCACCTACACCTGCCGGCTTCATCGTGCGAACATCTATCTGATAACCCCCTCGGGGAGGATATACTGTAATTCTTCCGCCAATGATGACCTTCATTCCATCCTGAGGCGTGAAGAATACGTAATTATTGACCCCGCGCCACATTGTACAACTTATCTGCGCATTAGCATCCTTTAGAGTGAAATACCAATGACCCGAAACGTGAGCTTTGAAATTTGAAATCTCGCCTATTACACCCACTTCGGAAAAATTCTCTTCAAGTGTTTGTTTTATTAGTCCGGTTATTTCACTTACCGATAGAACTGTCTCTGCCATTCAAATTCTTTCCTGAGGATCAAACAAAAATTAAACAATTTGCATCCGCAATATACGCCGCTTCCGATAATTGTACGCCAGCATTATCAACTAAATCAAATTCTTTTGACCGTGATTCAAATAATTCTTCTATTGATTTTTTCAAAGCATTACAGATTGAGCGAAAAGAAATTCGAGTACAGTCCGAGAGATATTTCGTGAAAACTGGTTCCGCTGCTAATTAATTGAAAATTGTACCGGTAACGGCTATACAGTGTAAAAACATTTTGAATCTGGAAAAGTCCGATTGATAATTCGGCGCTTAGCCCGTTGTACCCTCTGAAATCGGTAAAATAATTTATTCCGGGGGAGATATATTTTATTTCAGATACTTGAAAGATCTGTTTATAACCAATCCGCAGAAAATTTTTCCTCTCAGATTCAAAAACGTAAGAATATTCAACTCCGATATATCCTGCCGGGTAATTATATCCAAGCGAATAAAAATTTATCAACGGAATCTCTTTGTTAAGCGACCAGTGATGCGTACCATCCGATATAACATATGCCGGTGAAGGGATAGCAAAGATGGTTGCACCTAAGCAGATACTGAATAATCCCGGATCCAATTCCCTGGCTATTTCGAAACCAACGGGCAATGAAACCTCAAAATATTCACTCCTTGTTTCCCTTCCTGTACGATCAAAAACAATTATCTGATATCTGAATGCCGTCGAATCAATTTTCAGTTTGCCCAACTCAAGTTCTATCTTGTGATCTTCTGAAAAGGTTTTTGAAACTTCGAACATCAGGCTATTCATTACACGAAGTTTTGAGGTACAGCTATCGCTCGTGAAGAAGGAAAGCACAAATTTATTAGGTGTTTCCGGAGTTATATAGGAATCAATCACCATAACTTCGGTATTGGCGAATACGGTTGAATCTATCTGGGAAAATATCCTGATATTTATAATAAGAAAGATGAAAACGATTCTAGTGAATTGCATTATATTCATTCTTTTTTGCGCCGATTAAATTAAACTTTTTTGCCAAAACAATTCTGATTTTCTTTCATATTCGAAGAATAGAATTAATTTCTATGCTTCTTATCAATTGAGTATATTTGCACCTAAATGAACGCATTTTTTTACTCAAGCCACAAAGGATTATCTTGAAAATACTTATCTCAAACGATGACGGTATCGATTCCCCCGGTATTGCCGCACTTGCAACTGAATTGAAAAAAATAGGTGAAGTAATTGTAATAGCCCCCCGCACGGAACAAAGCGCGGTTGGTCACGCAATTACAATGAAATTTCCCCTACGGATAACGGAATATTCTAAGAATGGTGATTTCTTCGGCTATGCGATTGACGGAACTCCTGCCGATTGCATTAAAATCGGAATCAGAAATATTATGAAAGCCCCGCCGGATATTGTTATTTCAGGAATCAACTGCGGTTCAAATACAGCTATAAATATAATTTACTCCGGCACAGTTTCAGCAGCGCGGGAAGCCGCTATTATGGATGTTCCGGCTATTGCCATCTCTGTAACCAGTCACGATCCTAATCATTACGACTACGCTGCAAAATTCGCTTCAGATTTAACTAAACTTGTAGTTCAGCATAAACTCAAAACCGGAACACTGCTAAATGTGAATGTTCCTGATTTACCTGAAGAGGAAATTGCCGGCGTTCTTCTTACTCAGCAGGGTAAATCGAAATGGGATGATGTTTATGAAGAAAGAAAAGACCCTTACGGGAAAAATTACTATTGGCTTACGGGAAATCTGATGCAGGCCGATGATAAATTGATCAGCGATCAGTTCGCTGTACGCCAGAATTTTGTTTCAGTAACTCCAATACATTTTGATCTGACCGATTACGAGACTTACGACACGATGAAGGATTGGCATTTAGAAAATATGCATAAACAAAAGCCTTGACCTAATAAATGACAGGACTAAGCGGTTTCAGTATCTTTACCTCAAGCAGCTGGTGGCTGATTATACTATTTACCCTCGTACTCACGGCCTTCTCCTACTTCGTTTATAAGTATACAATTCCAAAAGTATCTTCCGGTTTAAGAATTTTACTGATTATCATCCGTTCCATAATTTTTATACTGATATTATTTTTAATCTTCGAGCCTGTCCTCTCTCTGATAAATAAATATTCCGTTGAGACAAAAACATTCGTTTACATTGATAACTCAAATTCGATCGCCTCCGCTGATAGTCTGAGGAAGCTGGAACAATCCCTCTCGCTCATTGACGACCTTAATTCGACAGGCGGAATAAAAACAAAGTTTTATACTTTCGGTAAAAAGATTGATTCTCTGGAGGCCGGACGGAAAGACAAAATTAATTTCGGAGAATCGCAGACAAATTTCGCCGCAATAATTGATCATATCAGGAAGAATAATTCCAAAATTAATTCCGTTGTTATTCTGAGCGACGGAATTATAACGGACGGCATCGACCCGACATATCAGGCAGAAAAACTTCAGGTCCCGATATTCACTCTTGGAATTGGAGATTCGTCCCGGAAGAAAGACATACTGATTTATAATCTTCTTCATAATCAGGTTATCTACACAGATAAACCTACAACTATTGAAGTTGCCGTAAAGAACTTCGGCTTCGAAAATAAAAACACACGCGTTTCTTTTTTTGAAGAGAGTAAGTTTATTGAGAGTAAAGACCTCACGCTGAATGAAACCGGATTGGACAAAATTCCGTTCAACTACAAACCTTCCGGAGGCGGCGAAAAAAAACTTACATTCTCAATCTCACCACTTGAGGGAGAGGCATCAGCAAAAAATAATTCGCGTACCGTTTATGTAAATGTTCTCGATACAAAACTAAAGGTTTGTTTGATTGCCGGAAGCCCTTCGGCTGATTTATCGGCAATAACCAAAGCACTCTCGACCGATAAGAACATTCAAATAAGAAAGCTCGTTCAGATCTCACCGAATAAATTCTGGAATGATGTGAATCCGAGTGTGATTGATAGTTCCGATCTGCTCTTTCTTGTTGATTTTCCATCATCAGCCTCATCGCAAAAAATAATTGACAGAGTCTCCGGCGCCGTAACCAAGAACAAACCGTTCTTCTTTATGCTCTCCAGCGGAGTAAACATTAACAGACTCAATACTTTTGAAAAGAATCTTCCATTTTCGGTTTCGAAGGGATCAAATGAGTTTCTTCAGGTTCTGCCCGATTTTAACCGCCAGTTTTTTTCATCCTATTTCTCAACATCAAACAACAAAAGTGAAATCTGGAATAATCTGCCGCAGGTTACACAATTTTCCTCCGAGCTTACAGCCAAACCGGGCAGCAATATTCTTGTAAAATCCAAAGTCAGAAATATTTCAATCGGCAATCCGCTGATTGTTTCCAGAAGTCTCGGTAATCAGAGAGTATTTTCGATATTAGCAGGGGACATCTGGAGATGGCAGCTCCAGACCGCCGAAAGGAATCCTGAATTCTTTGATAACTTTATTAATGATATTGTAAAATGGCTGAGCGTTTCGGCTCAGCAGAAACAGTTTAGAATTACCACCGATAGAAAAACTTACTCCCCCGGAGATGACGTTGAATTTACGGCTGAATTATATGATAACACTTTTAATCCGATAGATACGGCAAATATTTCTGTGCGAATTATTTATAACACAAAGACTGTTGACCTTACTTTCACACCCGCGGGCAACGGTATTTATACTTCCAGGTTTGTACCCTCCGAAACAGGCGATTACAATTTCGAAGGCATTTCCGGTCTGAACGGATCAACTCTTAAAAGCGAAAGAGGAAGATTCAGCGTCGGGGAAATTCAGATTGAAAAACTCGATACACGTATGAGGGTGGAATTTCTAAAATCATTGTCTGCTTCAACAAACGGCAGTTACTACACCGCGGACAATTATGACGGGTTAAAAGAAAAACTTGAAAAACTTAATCGCTCTTCCTCCAAAGAATTAATAAGTAAAAGCGAATATCAGCTATGGGCAAACCCATGGATATTAATTGCTATCATCTGCTTTTTCGCGGCGGAGTGGTTCATCAGAAAAAGAGGCGGAATGATTTGACATCCTATTTTTAATTTCAGGAAGATAAAATGAGTTTCATCGATTTCAGAGCTGAGTACAAAGTTTACATACGCTCCATGGATTACGATCACGAACTTGTAGCGAAAATTGTTAATTCTCTTCATGATTCAGTTGTGAAAGCCGACAGAGCATTAATGCGTATCGAAATGAACAAACTTCTTGAAGTTCTCGAAGGACATTTTGAGAATGAGGAGATGATGATGAAAGAGAACCGCTTCCCCAGCTACTTTTCTCACAAACTTGAACATGACCGGTTTTACAGACAGATGCTAAAAACAATCGAACGATTTGACAAAGACAAAGAATCGTTTGGCATGAATGAACTTCATGGGCTCAGACGCTGGTTCTTCAATCATATCGAGATTAACGACCGTAAATGCGGACAGTTTCTGACTGATAAAGGATTTTTATAATAGAGACCGTTAGATGAATTTTCTAACACCTTTAATTGATTTTTTTCTTCCTCGGTTTTGTCCCTCCTGCAGAAATAAATTATCCGTTAAGGAAGAGATTGTATGCACAACTTGTCTTTCAAAAATCAAACACGCAGATAAAGAAAGATTGAGCCATGAGTTCGAAAGAAAATTCAGCTCCGGTAAAATCATTAGCGGGTTCACCTCACTCTACGTATTTGAGAAAGACAAAGAGCTTCAGCATATCATACACGGATTAAAGTACGACGGGAAATTTCAGATCGGACTCTATTTGGGCAAACTCATGGGTGCTGAACTGGGAAATCAATTCAATGAATGGAAAATTGATTTATTAATTCCCGTGCCGCTGCATCATCTTAAACGGGCTGAACGGGGATACAACCAATCGGCTTACATCGCCAGAGGCATAAGATCGGTTCTGAAAATTCCGATTGATACAAAACAGGTAAGACGAACACGCTTTACCGAAACACAAACCAATCTGAATTTAACTGAAAGGAGAGAAAACCTGAAGGATGCTTTCACCGGTAAGGGTAGTAATACCTTGAAGGGAAAAACAATTTTACTTTTAGATGATGTTATAACTACAGGGGCAACCATTTCCGAGTGCGGCAGAATTCTTTTCGATAAAGGTACATCAAATATTTACGCCGCATCCGTGGCAGTTGCAGATTAAACTCCTCCTTATTAATGCCTGTAAATTACATCTGCTCTTTCAGAGGATGGGAATATCTTTCGATAATCTCTCCAATTGTTGTCTGCGACTTCCTATTCATATCCACAAAATATTTTCCGAGACGGGTGTAAAATCTGTTCTTCAGCGAATCATCTTTGATATATTTTTCAAAAACAATTATCGCAGATTGAATAAGAGAATCGTTTCCTGCCTTATCCCAGAATACAATTGAGTTGAAGAGAGCGTCAATTCCCGCCTTGCTTGCGGGATTTTTTAGGAAGATGCCGAATAATTTATCGGTATCTCTATTAATTACTTTTCTTTCAACTATACTGCTTTCATTGTGCAAAGAAAATCCATTCGCATTATTTTTTTTACTACCAAAAAACTCCGAGCTGTACAATACGAGCGTACCGCTTATGATGAGTATTAAAAATATTATCTGACGTTGCTTATCACTCTTCCAATTCATCCGATCAACCTTTCAGAGATTTATTACTTATTCTTGAATCATCTAGAACATTTTGTCATCCCGAACGAAACAAAATGCAGTGAAAAATCCAACAATCCGCCTAAGCGCGTTTAAGATTCTTCCCCCGATATTCATCGGGGGTCAGACAGTCACTAATTATGTTCAGCTTCGTGATCATGGCCGCTGTGATTAACCGCTTCAACCCTCAGCGCTTGCTTTGCTTTTGATTCCGCACGGCAATTTGGACAGAACTGCCATTCCGGTTTGATAGGATACTGGCATTGCTGACAGAATGTATTGGCAAGATCATATCCGCAGTGAGGACAGTACGCTTTCGTACCGTTCAGTTCGCCCTCACATTTAGGACAGCTGAAAGACTTCAGCGTATTCGGTCTTGTTATCAGATAAATTGTTAGACCGAAGAACAATGAAGTAAGAGTCAGAAATGCCCAGATACCCGGAGTTTTAACATCGCGTTCCTGTGCGTCAGTGTAAACCCATGTAGGAAGGAGGAACCATAAAAATATTCCAGAGATTACAAGAAGTGTCATCGAAAGATTATTTACAATATCGTAAAGTTCGCTTCTTCGTAATCGCTGATCGTTGAAATATTTCTCTTCATTTACTTTATCATCCACTTTCATAAAAAGCTGACCGATGAGCTTTCCTCCTCCGTCATAAACCGGTGTTGAAAAACTTGTTGAAGTAGCTTGAATTAATGAACCGTCCTCATAGTTTTTATAATACCGCCAGCCGCTGTTGCCCCAATTTCTTTCAGGCCGTTCCCCTCTTTCAAAATCCGAAAAATCAATTTCCTCCCGTTTATTGATCAGCTTGGTCAGATAGTCATTCCGGTCGCGGTAGTATTCATCTGCCTTAATTGTATTCTGGTATCTATCGAATGCGTTATTCATCTTCTGAAAATCTTCAGTGGGTGCGCCGAATAGAAAATCACTGTTCAGAGAGGACATCCATAAATATTTTTTCGGCTGGTCGGATTTCTGATGATCAACCAGATATTCAGACTGCAGTTCGTTGATCAGAACAGGATCGACGGGAACCGATTTAATTTTTGCGGCTATCTCTTTTATGTATGCCTTATTCTGTTCCATAAAAGTATTGATATACTTTTTGAAATCCTCCTTATGATTTTCATACCGTGCATTGTTTATTGGAATCATTGCTATCAGGGTGATAATCGATACAACCGCAATAATGCCCGCGGGTAAAGCAAGTTTTCTGATTAGTTTTCTCTTGTTCATATTTCCTCCGTGTGTAATTTATTTTTTTAGCTAAAACTTTTTTTCTCTTTCGATTCAAAGAGCAGGATCGGTGCTAGTGAAAGCGTTATAAACGTTCCGGCTATCAGTGCAATTATTACAGCAATGCCCACACTTCCTATTGATTCAACGATCCAGTGATTTTGTAAAGTCTTCCATATCGGCATCGATGTTATCTGTATTTTGAGAAAGTAGATAAGCGAGAATAAAAATATCTGTCCGAACGCGATCTGCAGGATTGGAACTACCTGCACGCCCGATTTAGGCATAACCGGTTGGGGAATTGAAGTAGAAACCTCCGCAAGAATTCCGTCGAACAGAACCGGTGACGGTTCTTTATCATCAACTTTATCCAGCATGCTCATCGTCTGTTTCAGACCTGCTAAATATTCCCTGCAGCCTTCGCATTTTGAAACATGCTCTCGTATTTCGGAATGTTCATGATCGCTTCCTTCGAGGAAGTAGAGATCCAGCAGGTGATTTTTGTTTTCGCAGTACATGTTAAAACTCCGCTTTTTCCAGCAATTTTCTTAATTGACCTAATGCGTTATGAAACCGTGCCTTTAATGTCCCCACCGGTGTATTTGTAATTTCGGCTATCTCCGAAAATTTCATCTTGTGATAATGTTTAAGTATTACAACTTCTTTCAGAAAAGGATTTAATCTCGCAAGCGCTTTGCTGATAGTATCCTCAAGTTCCGTCTTCTCCAAGATATCATGTGAAGGTTCTTCATGTGATCTCCCCTTCTCTTCGTCCCCGACTGTTATCTCATCAAGATCCAGATACTGAAATGTGTATCGCTTCTTCGTCATCTCATTGCGGCTTATGTTTATGCCAATGGTAAAGAGCCACGCTTTGAATGTTCCCCTGTCGGGATTGAATGTATGGGATGCGAACCAGACTCTTGTAAACGTCTCCTGAAGAACATCTTCCGAGATCTCCTTATTGTTCGTATAACGCAATGTAAAGTTCAACACACCTCCGCCGTATCTGTCGTATAATGCTTTAAGTGCTTTTGTATTGCGTTGAACCACCAAAGCCATCAGTTCCTCGTCTGTATTTCTCGATATTTGCGTTTCAACATTACCCATTATTTAACTATACCGGATCAGTTCCTAAAAGGTTGTCTTTTTCGAAAATATTTTTTGAGGTGCTGCTCTGACGTGGTGCAGAGGGATTCATTCGGATTCCATTTTTACTCAGGCAATCTTACGAAGATTCTGAATAACGAGGTAGTATTTCTGGCAGGATCTATCTAGGCATTACATTAAAGGGAATTGTCACAACTTCCAGATGCCTTCCGTGCAGTCGAGCTGTACAGGAAATGCAAACGGTGGTGAATCAAGCTAAAAATTAATTTGTTATCTCAAACCGGAAAGGAATTCAATTTGACTTTTCGCTTTCCTTTCAATCATTATACTATTCTCATTCACTCCTTTGACAAAACTATTTTGTTCAAAAGATCCACGCACTGCGGTAAAATCCAATTCGCGCACCGCTTCAGCCCCATCCATGCCAAAACTTATTCTTGCATCGGCACTAAAGATGTTATGTGCGGTTAACTTATTCTTGTGCATTGTTGTAATTATCTAACTGTTCTTTAACATAATCAATATACTTAGCGCTTTTAAATGCAAACCATTTCACTCTATATTCTCCTTCATCATCAATGATATCTTTGAAATTTCTAAATGGTTTTGAAAGACTCAATCCTAATTCTAATTTCCCTCTCAACTCTTCATCTCTGACAATTTTCACAAAATCTTCCATTACTTGAAAGGATTCTCTTGAGGACATTTTCTCAAATTCAACATACTTATCATAGTTTTCTTCTATTTCATTTATATCTTCAGCCCACGCTTCTTTGTCCGCATAAATATTTTCGTCAAAATTTATTATCGATTTGATTTCTTTTGTTCCTTTATGGATATATACTTTCATTCCGCATTCCAAATCTTCTGCTATTGATTTTAGTTGCTCACCTGTAAGTTTCATTCTATCACCATTCTTCATATGTCCTTTTGTCAACCGGTATTTTTTGGACTTCTTTGATTGATTCTTTCAATTCTTTTAACACTGATTCAAATTTATTAATCTGAGGAATATTTTCATAAAATATATCATCAACCGCCGATTCAATGTCCGACTTCCAATCTTCAATTAGCAATAAAGATTTTTCTAAATATTCGTTTTCATTTTTACAATCTGAAGATAAAACGCCAAATTGTAATGTTAAACCGTGGTCAAATGCTTCGGCTTTTCTAATAATTGAATTATAAGCTTCTATAGATAAATTGTCTGTATCCATATCTTATATCTGATATACTCTCTTTGTTTATGCACATAACGGCTCTTGCCGCTAACCGGCAGCCCAGAAAAACAATGCCGAATAGTTGCAACTACTTTTTATTTATAAAAATGTTTTTCAGAACAAACTACCTTAAAGCTAGTAAATCTAATATTATGTCAGAATCAATAAAGAGTTTAATCATTTGGAATATTTCGCCTCAATATGATTTCTATAAGCTTCTTTCAAATTAATATTTTCTGGTAATTTGATGATCCCGGAAAGCTCACGAACATTTGGTGATATTTCAATTTCCGTTATGCTTTCTTTATCAGATATTAGATTGAAATATTTTTCAACCATTATTGAAAGACTCTGTTTATTTTTTTGAGCATATTTTTTAGCATGGTCAATTGCTCTTTTGTTGAGTTTTAGTGTTAGTTTAGTATTCATATAATTCCTTTCAAATAATACGTAAATAATTTTATAATAAGATACATATCGTCATTCCAATTTTCAAGTCGACCTTTTAGCCACATAACGTAGTTGTCATCTATAGAAAAGAAAGTCAAGAAAAAACAGTTTTTCAAGAAACACTTTACATCATCCGTCTATTACGGATCGGTCATGAATATTTTTACCCTATTGATTTTTTACTTATTAAAGAGGTTAGTTACGATTTTATTGTATTACTTATTTGACTAATCATAATAATCAGAAAATATATCTTCCATTGTATCACCAAAGCCGTAGCCCATATCAATAGTTTCTTTAACCAAATTAGAAACTCTTTCTTCATATGTTTCTAAAACATTTTCTTCCTTTAATATCTTCAACGAGTTGGCAAAAGTATTTCCGGCACTTGTATAAAAAGATTCACTTATGTCCCCAAAATCATTTATAAATTCAATTCCACATTCGATATAATAAAGCATCAAGTCAGCATATTTCTCTTTTGATGGTTCTAATTTTTTAAAATCATTAATTGCTTTTCTCGACAAGGATAGCTTTAATCTCATTCCTCGTTTTGGGAAAAATCCTTCTCTTACTTTCTCTTTATATTTTATTAGTAGCTCATCTTCGTTCGGATTGATATAAAAGTTGAAATATTCCTTTACAGAATCATATTTCTTATATAATTCAACAAGATGTTTTACCAGAGCATCTTTATCTTGATTGAGAAGTTCTTCTTTTATTTCTTTAAGTCCCATTATAAAGTAAAATATTTATTTCACAATATTTTTATAGGCAACTATTTTAGCAACTAACGACGTTGTTTAGCCCGCCGCCCAGAACAGCAATGACAGTTTTGTCAACGCAACTAATTTTGTTAATTATTTTTGTTTACTAATCACACTTAAAAGAAAAACCAGCTATGAAAAAACAAACCCGATAACCACATCATACGACCGCATCTTCATCGCGGTCGGTTTGAGTATCCAATAAAGGCACTTGCCTTTATTCATGAAAACAGTGACCTTCTATTGTTAATTTATTGCCGTGTAA
>CAYTUV010000026.1:0-47710 GCA_964441505.1 uncultured Melioribacter sp.
AGCCTTTTGTTCATTACCACGCCCAAAGGACGTGGTTTTTTAAGTCTAAATAAAACCCACCGTTAATCCATAATTTTAAATCTGCCAGCAATCTATTTATTTGATCAATTAAATATTATTATTTGAGCACTGAGTACTAATTATGTAATTTTGCATTGAAATTATTTAAGAGAAGGTATGAGCAATTCAAAAAATATTATTGATGAATCAAGTGAATCAGTAAAATCAAAAAATTTCATTTATGAGATTATCGATGAAGATTTGAAAACCAATAAATGGGGTGGAGATGTTCACACTCGTTTTCCCCCTGAACCGAACGGTTATTTACATATAGGCCATGCTAAATCTATCTGCTTGAATTACGGTATCGCTAGAGATTATAAAGGTAAATTCAATCTTCGTTTTGACGATACAAATCCTGAAAAAGAAGAGCAGGAATATGTGGATTCCATAATAGAGGATGTAAAATGGCTTGGTGGTGATTTTGAGGATAGAATTCTATATGGCTCGGATTATTTTGAACAGATGTATAAATGGGCCGTTGAATTGATAAGTAAAGGAAAAGCATATGTTGATGATCTTGATGCCGATGAAATACGATCTACGCGGGGAACATTGACCGAACCCGGTAAGGAATCACCCTACCGTAACAGAAGTGTTGCAGAAAATCTTGATCTGTTCGAGAGAATGCGAAGCAGAGAATTTCCTAACGGCTCAAAAACCCTGCGTGCAAAAATTGATATGGCCTCACCAAATTTCAATATGAGGGATCCAATCATGTACCGGATTGTTCATGATGAGCATCATAGACAGGGAAACAAATGGTGTCTATATCCAACTTACGATTGGGCTCACGGACTTGAAGATTCTATCGAAGGAATTACATACTCTATCTGTACATTGGAATTTGAGAACCATAGACCGCTCTACGACTGGTTTCTTAATGAACTTGGAATCCATCATCCGCAACAGATTGAATTCGCACGACTAAATTTAAGTTATACAGTTATGAGTAAACGTAAATTGTTACAACTGGTAAAAGAAAAATATGTTGATGGATGGGATGATCCCCGTATGCCGACAATTTGCGGATTCAGAAGAAGGGGATACACACCCGAAGCAATTAGAAACTTTGCTGAGATGATCGGTGTAGCCAAACGCGATGCGCTGACAGATATTGCCCTGCTTGAATATTCCCTGCGCGATGATCTGAATAAGCATGCGCAGCGTGCTATGGCGGTCCTGCGTCCCTTAAAAGTTGTTCTAACTAACTATTCCGGTACAGAAGAACTCGAGGGCGTAAATAACCCGGAAGATCCATCCAAGGGGACGCGCAAAATTCCTTTTACCGGCGAGCTCTTTATTGAACAAACAGATTTTATGGAAAATCCAATTAAGGGTTTTCATCGTTTAGTGCTGGGAGGAGAAGTACGATTACGTTATGCTTATATTATCAAGTGTGAAGAAGTAATAAAGAATGATTCCGGAGAAATAATTGAGTTGAGATGTTCATTTGATCCCGAGACAAGAAGCGGAACAGGAACCAGCAAAAAGAAAGTTAAAGGAACAATTCACTGGGTTTCTGCCGAGCATGCGGTTAAAGCCGAAATCCGTCTATACGACCGTCTGTTTACTGTGGAAGCGCCAGATGCAGACAAGGAGAAAAGTTTTCTTGATTTTCTGAATCCGGATTCTCTTGAAATTGTGAATGATGCTGTGATCGAACCATTTCTGAAAGGTTCAAAACCGGGTGACCGTTTTCAGTTTGAACGTAATGGATATTTTTGTGTGGACACAAAATTTACTACCGGTGAAAAATTAGTATTCAACCGAACTGTTACATTGAAGGATAGCTGGGGAAAGAATAATTAAACGGGTATTTCAATTCTGCCCTAATCAAAAACTTAAAATTAATTTTTATTCTTATGCTAAATAATTCACTTGGGAGTATTGTCTCCGGTAACGTAAAGGAGATTATTAATTCGACTACCGAATTGAATCCTGAGACCATAGAGGAACTCGACCTTATAGCCAAGTTGATCTCGGATCTTAAAAACACTCAAGTAGCACTACGTGAAAGTGAAGAAAAATACAGATTACTTTTTTCAAATGTTCCATTAGGAATTCTTCATTTCGATCCGCATGGAAGGATCACCACCTGTAATGATAATTTAATCTCTATAATCGATACTAAAAGGGAAAAGGTTGTCGGTAAAAACTTAACTGATGTAATTGATATTCATCTCGCATCGGCAATCGAGAATACCCTTGCCGGAAATATTGGGCATTATGAGGGAGATCATATATCGAATGTAAGCGGTAAGATTACACCAGTACGGGTAAACTTTGCCCCGATCATTCTTGATGACGGCAAAATAAGCGGCGGTGTTGGAATCTTTGAAGATATCACTGAACGGAAGCAGATAGAACGTATATTCTTTCATGATATTATTAATACCGCAGGAAGTCTGAGTTATATCACTGAAATTATTGATTTTGATAGCATCACTAATCCTGAGACAAAGGAACTGTTGGAAGTCATTGGTAATGTTTCAAAACGAATTATCGATGAGATAAAAACTCATCAGCATTTGATCTCGTCGGATAAAAGTAAAATAAATTTGAAGATAAGGGAGATCAGCTCATTGAGATTCTTCGAAAATATCTGCAATCATTTTTTCCATTCAGATATTTTCGGATTCCCGAAATTAATTCTCTCACCAAAAAGCATAGATAAAATATTTGAAAGCGATGAGATTCTTTTAGGCCGGGTTTTGCACAATATGATAAAAAATGCAATTGAGGCATCCGGTGAGAATGATACAATTGAATTAGAATGCGGCTTTAGTAATGATATTGTTGTTTTCACTGTTCACAACGCGGCGTACATTCCTGAGGAGATACAATCTCAATTCTTCAACAATGCGATCTCAACAAAGGGAGCTGGAAGAGGATTAGGTTTATACAGCATGAAGTACTTATCAGAAAAGTATCTTAATGGAAATGTATCCTTCACTTCCTCTAAGGAGAAGGGAACAACATTCACAGCGTCATACCCATTCAAAATAAGCGCAACCCCTTAGCTCTACTTAATTCTGTCTATTGCTGTTTGGATTCTGGCAAGGACTTCTTCTTTCCCAAGTATTACAACAATATCAAAAACACCGGGCCCGGTACTCATTCCGGATACAGCTAAACGTAACGGATGAATAAGTTTTCCTTTCCCAATATTTAATTCTTCTGCCACTTTTTCCAGCACATATTCATAACCCTCCTTAACAGGATTTTCTAAACTTGCAAAGGCATTCCGAAGTATTTGTAGCTGTTCAGGTGTTTCCGGTTTCCAATTCTTTTGTACTGCTGTTCCCTCATATTCTTTGGGTGCTTCAAAAAAGTATGGGGACTTGGAGATAAATTCTTTTACAAATGAAACACGCTCTTTCATAGCAGTAATAACTTGCAACAGATAACCATCGGTATAATTTAGAATTGAGAATTGAGAATTGAGAATTTCTTCTTTCAAGAAGAATAACAACTCAGCATCAGTTTTTCTCCGTAAATGCTCTGCATTTAACCAGCTTAATTTTTCAATATCGAAAACCGCACCGGATTTGTTTACACGTTCAAGAGAGAATTTCTCAATCAACTCATTTAATAAATAAAATTCCTGATCGTCACCGGCATTCCAACCTAATAATGCAACGAAGTTAACGAGTGCATCTTTCAGAAATCCTTTCGATCTGTAATCCTCTACCGCTACATCGCCCTGGCGTTTACTTAATTTTGATCTATCTGGATTCAATAACAGCGGCAGATGTGCAAAAATAGGTCTTCTCCATTGAAACGCGTCATATAATAACACATGTTTAGGAGTGGATGAGAGCCACTCTTCGCCTCTTATTACATGGCTTATCTGCATTAAGTGGTCATCCACTACATTGGCGAGATGGTAGGTTGGATAACCGTCACTCTTAATTAGAACCTGGTCGTCAACATTATTGCTATCAAACTCCACTCTTTCTCGAACTATATCATCAAAAATAATTCTGTGATTCGACTCCACATTCAGACGAACAACGAATTGTGTATTATCTGCCATTTTTTTTTCAATTTCCGATTTAGAAAGTGAAAGACAATGTTTATCATATTTTGCCTGAGGAAGCTTCTGCTTCTGTTGCTCTTCTTTCAATGCTTCAAGCCGTTGTGGAGGGCAGAAACAATAGTAAGCGTGCCCGTTTGCAATTAATTTATGGACATATTTCTGATATATATCGAGACGCTGAGATTGCATATAAGGACCAAACTGCCCACCGCTATTAGGACCTTCGTCGAATTCAAGGCCACACCACTTAAGCGCTTCAATTAAATTTTCCACTGCACCCTCTACAAAACGGTTGCGGTCGGTATCCTCTATTCTTAGAATAAATTTACCATTGTTTTTACGTGCGAACAGATAATTATATAATGCAGTACGTAATCCGCCTACATGCAAGTAGCCTGTGGGACTGGGCGCAAAACGAACTCGAATATTTTCCAAAAATAACTCCGAAATGATTTTAAACTGAGGCAAATACTAAAAACTTGATTTTGAATTCTGCATCATTGAAAAGAGGTTGTCAAAAGTCCTTAGTGATGACTTTGTGACTTTGTGTCCTAGTGGCAATATTTGGTTTTTAAGTAAACAAAATAATTTATTAATCGCCACAAAGTCACCAAGACTCCAAGAAACACTCACATAGTGTTCCCTATGGGATAAGTAATTTGTACTTTTAAGACAGCCTCTCTTTTTCAGAATTCAATTTTGAAAAGAAAATATTAACTAACCGTATTTGTGTAGTATTTCACCTTATCAATAAATTCTTTTGAATCGATTGGTTTAGGAATATAATCTGTTGCGCCGGATTCAAGGCATTTTTCCCGGTCACCTTTCATCGCAAATGCTGTGAGTGCTATAATGGGAGTTGTTCTATACTCGTCCAACAGGCGGAGTTGTTCAGTAGCTTCAAATCCATTCATTACAGGCATTTGCATATCCATAAGTATAACATCAAATTTTTCTTCCCTTGCCATCTTCACCGCATCTTCACCATTTTCCACAACGACGATATTCTCAAAACCGTTCTTTTTTAAAAGTCGGGTTACTATAATCTGAGAGTGTTTATAATCTTCCGCTAATAATATTTTAAGAACACCGTGTTTGGCTCTTACTTCTTCCTGAGGCGGGGGAGTCTCATAACGATTAATCATGGAACTGATGGTGTCGGCAAGATCTTCAATATTTGTTGAACGTTTATCCAACAGCTCTTCAAATAATCCCTCAATTTTGTAAAGATCTTCCTTGTAATTTTCTTTACCTGTGTAAATGATAATCGGCAGGTTCGCAAATTTCTTATCCGATTTAATCAATTTGATCAACTCAAAACCATTTGGAGTGGGCATATCCAAATCGACTATTGCGAGATCTATATCTTTGTCTTTGATAGAATCCATCACGTTTGCTGAGACATTTTCTGCAACAGCAATAAAGCCGGCTGCTTCGATGGCTTGCCTCACTAAATTCAAAGTTGGCAAATCATCATCTACACAAAGCACGTTGGAATTTTTCCTGAGTCTATAATTTGTGAGTACTTCGACAAGATAATTGTAATTTATAGGCTTAATAAAATATTCAACAGCACCCATCATAAATGCTTTTTGCTGCTCTGGTTCTACAGAGCAAACAATTACAGGAATATTTTTAGCATTTGGATGTTCATGAATTTTTTTAAGTAGTTCAAGACCATTGAGGTTTGGAAGTTCTATATCTAGAATTATCGCCAGAAGCTTTTCACCGTTTATCAGGTTGAAAGCTTGCTCTTCAGTGCTGACAATGATTGGGTCGTATCCCCATTTTGTAAGATAATTATTCAACAATTTAGAGGTAGCATAATCATCCTCTATCACAAGAACCCGATTTTTAGAGGTGGGTTTTGGTAATTGCGAGATACCATTTTCAAGATTAGACATCACTTCTCCACTGATAGTGAATGTAAAAGAATTACCTTTTCCAGCTGTGCTCGAAGCTGAAATTTCACCCCCTAAATGAGTTACATATTTATTTACGAGTGTTAAAAATAGACCGGTAATAGAGGAGTTTTTAAAATCATCTATCTTTGATAGAGCAAATGGCTCAAAGATTTTATCAATCGTTTGATTGCTAAGGACTTTCCCGCTATCTGAAATCATGAACCTGATTTTGTTATCTTTTGTAACAGAAAGGTCTAAAACAATCTCACCCTGTAAAGTTAAAGTTGTGGAAATGAAAAGCAGACTGCTGATTATATAACGAAGTTTTTGATCATCCAGACTGACGGGATTACTTAGCCGTTTATCGATATTAGCAATAAAATTTATCTTCCTGTTGCCAATACGGCTCTTAAAAATATCAATGATTTCATTTAAAAAAGTACTCAGATCTATCTTATTAAGATTTCTTGAGATATTATTTAATTCAATTTTCGATAGCTCACCCAAATCATTCATATTGAGAAGAATATTCTGTGCAATTTTTTTAATACCATTTATATATTCTAGTTGAGAAGAGGTTAAATTTTCACTGGCGAGTATTGAAGTGTAGCCTATAATTGAGTTGGAGCCGGCTTTTAATTCATTGGTTGTGTCGGAAATAATTTTTGAAATTGAATCTTGACGGGAACTAATATCTCCATGATTCTCAATCCAAGTAAATAATATTGTGGAAATTAATTGAAGTGCTTTCTCGAGTGAGTCTTTATCACTTTGAGTGAAGGCAGTTTTCCGTGCTATTTTCAGAAGCATTCTTCGATTAGCCGGAAGTTTAGGGAGGAAGCATCCTTCGAATGCAACATTGTCCGATATTTGCAGTTTGCATAATGGATCAATGTTCAGAGTAGATTTATCATTTTGTAAAACTAATTTGCAGATATCACATTGAAATGAAGCACCTTTCTTGAAAGAAACTTTAGTATTTGCAGATCTGCCGACTACTTCGTGGGAGACATTATCCCGAATATTAAATATAACAACAGAGTGGAGATCAAATTCATTTGAAAGGAAATTACAAAGCTCATTGAGTAAGAATTCATCGCCTCGCAGCGCGTATGCAGTAAGTTCGCTTAGTTTATTTAGGAGTTCGAGTTTTCCGCCTATCAATATCAGGTCTCTTTTGAATTCAAATATAATTAACTGATTGTGAAAATAACTATTTTATTATACAGTTGAAAATGGCAGAGAGATATTTAAGCTCTCTGCCTTAATTGTTGTGCCAAGTATTAAAGATTGTCTAAGAAGTAGTTAGTTATTTTAGTATAAAGATGAAGCGCTTCTCCTCCAGCAACACCATGACCAGGACCTACGTAAGAGAAGTAATCCAGCGGTTTTTCATTTTGAGTGCTGCGTTGTCCGGAAAGCATAACATCTTCAACTGTAAATAGTTTCTCTTGTGGAAGTATTTGAGAAACAATAAAAATAAAAAATAGAACGAATAGTAGTTTGAACCGTTTCATTAGCAGATCTCCAAATATTGAATTGCTTTCAGTATTTAAAACAAAAAAGGGGCAACGGGTGCCCCTTTCAAGAGTAAAATAATTTATTTTTTAGAGTTATCTGTACTTGGGGTAGCACGATGTACCAGTATATTATCAATCAATTTATACTCTTTTGCCTCTTCGGATGTCAGGTAATAATCGCGGTCACAATCTTTTGCAATCTGCTCATATGTTTTTCCTGTAGCCTCAACCAGTATATTATAAAGGGCAGCACGGGTTTTGATCATTTCTTTTGCATGAATTTCAATATCAGTTGTTTGGCCTTGTAATCCTCCAACCCAGGGCTGGTGGATCATAATTTTTGAGTTTGGTAGGGAAGAGCGTTTTCCATTTTCACCACCCGCAAGCAGCACAGCTCCCATGCTGGCAGCTAAACCGACACAGATAGTTGAAACTTTTGATCTGATATATTTCATAGTATCGTAGATAGCAAGACCTGCAGAGACACTCCCGCCCGGTGAGTTGATATACAAGAAGATATCTTTCTCAGCATCTTCAGCCTCAAGAAATAATAACTGCGCGATAGTTAAACTTGCTACGTGATCATCAATTGCTGTTCCTAAAAATATTATTCGTTCCCTCAGTAACCTCGAGAAAATGTCCATACCTCGTTCACCGCGGCCGGTTTGTTCAATAACATAGGGGACAAGCTGATTATAAATTTCAAATTTCTTATTCAATTGGGATTCGGTTGGAATATTATGCTTCATTGGATTTTTCCTTCTTCTCTTTGAGTTTTTCTTCAGCATCCACTTCTTTTATTTTTGCATGTTCTTTTAAGAAGCTAATCACCTTATCCTCAAGCAGCATTTCAATCCGGTTGGTATCCTTATAATATTTCACAAGTTTACCAACTGAGATACCGGTTGTCTCGGCTTCAACTTTTGCAAGTTCCTCTAATTCTGAATCCTCAACTTTTATATTCTCTGTAGCTGCTAAATTTTCAAGAATAATCTGCCATTTTGCGTTCCACTCTGCTCTTGGTTTATAGTACTCGGCAACGGCTTTCTCATCAAAGCTTGGGGTTTTGTGACGCTTGGCATTTTCTTTTTCTAGTTCAACCATTCTTTTGTGTACCGAATTAACGTATCCCGAAGGCGGAGTAAAATCATTATTTTTTACAACTTCGCCAAGTAAATTATTTGTTAGTATCTCTTCCGATTGTTTTGTGTAGTAATCTTCTATATTTTTTTTAAGGAATGAATGAAGTTCTTCGGGGGTTGTAGCTTTATCTTTGGTTACCTTTTTAATAACGTCTTCGGTTAGCTCTGGTTTAACAAATTTTTCAATTTTAGAGATTTCAGCAATGTATTTAAACTCTTCTTTGTGAAGTTCTTCACCGTGAAAGTGCTCATCAACAAATGTGAATTCGAAAGAGTCTCCTACTTTTTTACCCTGAGCGTTTTCCTTGATCTGTAAATTCACTTTTTCATCACTTAAGTCTATTTGAATATTCTCACTTCGAGATCCAACCATTGGTAATCCCTCAGAATCAATTCTTTGAAGATTAGAAGTGATTCTATAATTAAAATTTTCTATTGTTTCTCCAACTTCAAATCTCTGAAGTGGTTTTAAAAGAAAATCTATTTCACGTTCCACTTCTTCATCTTTAACAACGAATATAGTTTTTTCTACTTCTAATCCTTTGTAATTCTTCAATTCGAGTTTTGGTTTTATCTCGTACTTAACTTTGAAGAGTAATTTTGTACCGGGAACAAAGTCAATATCAGTCATTTGCGGAGTGCTAATTGGCTTTAGTTCTTTTTCATCAACGATATCCCAGAATTTTTTATTCGCAATTTTTTCACTCGCCTTGAATTCAATTGCTTCACCGAAAAGTTTTTTAATCATTCCCATAGGGGCTTTACCTTTTCTAAAACCGTCAATGGCAATTGTCTTGCTCTCTTCTTTGTACGCTTCGGAAATTTCAGGAAGAATTTCGTCATAATTTAACAGCACTTCAATTTCTTGTTGAGAGTCCGTAAGCTGATTTACTTTGATATCCAAAAAAGCCTCGTTAATATTGAGTAAAACATAGTTTTAGTGCGAGACGGGGGACTCGAACCCCCACATCTCTCGATACTAGATCCTAAGTCTAGCGCGTCTGCCAATTCCGCCAGTCTCGCATAGTCTTGCAATGGGCTCGCAAAATTAGTTAAATGGTTGTAAATATCAAAGGAATGTAAAATCTTCTTTCCTTCATCTATTAATAAAAATGGAAAATGAGAATTTGTTATATTGAATTCAAAAAAACACGATTTATGGAAAACCTGATTGGCAAAATAATAGATAATTACAAGATCGTTTCAGTGCTGGGTAGAGGTGGAATGGGGATTGTATATAAAGCTTACGATATTAAGCTTGATAGATATATTGCTATAAAAATGCTTAACTCCGCAGCCGGAAGTGATCAACAACGATTTATAGAACGATTCAAACGTGAAGCAAAGAACCAGGCCAAACTTTCTCATCCCAACATTGTTGCCGTCTATGGATTTATTGAGTACTCGAATCTTCTTGGTATTGTGATGGAGTATGTAGAAGGTGAAAGTTTGGAAAAAGTTATTGAGCGACAGGGAAGATTTAATCTATACGATGTTATTTACATCATCAAACAACTGCTGCTTGGAATAGGTTACGCTCATTCCAAAGGATTTGTTCACAGAGATATAAAACCATCCAATATTATTCTTAATAAAGAAGGTATTACCAAGATAATGGATTTTGGCATATCCAAATCCTTGTTTGATAACAGCATGACTAAAACAGGTTCCAAAATAGGGACTGTTTATTACATGAGTCCTGAACAGATTCGTAGTGAGGAAGTTACGAACCGAAGCGATATATACTCGATTGGTTGTACGGCATATGAAATGATTATTGGAGAACCACCATTCGATTTCCCTAGTGAATATGAAGTAATGGATGCACATCTAAAAAAAAATGCTCCAAGAGTAACTGAGAAAATGAGTGGAATTCCTGAGAAGATTGATAAAATTCTATTAAGAGCTTTAGAAAAAAATCCATTAAACCGTTATAATACTTGTGAGGAGATGTTCAATGATGTACAAGAACTAGATACTCAAGTAGCTAAACTTACAAGTTATTTTCAGAGAACTGAACCCAGATCGAAGAGATACAAAGCGATGGCTATCTCTGCCTACGCTACTTTTACATTACTCTTAATAACGGTTTCTTATTTTGTTTATAATCAGGTAAATACACTAATAACATCAAATCAACTTGATAAGTATAAGAAGTATAGCATTCAACAATTGTTCGCATCTGAAGGTATCAAAACCAAATTTAATGAGATAACAAAGATTGAAAGCGGTGTTCTTCGAAATTTAAATTCTGTTTACATTGCTAATGAAAAATATGCTGCGGCGGTTGGTGATTCTGGATTAGTCCTAGCTTCAATAGATGATGGGCGCACTTGGAATACTAAAAAACTTCTCCGTTCAATCTCTTTAAGTGACGTTCATATTTTCAACAATGGCAAAATGTTTGTTGTTGGTGATTCATCCGCTCTTTATTACTGTTCTAATTTTCTCGATTCGTTGCAATTAATTCCCTTAGAGAAAGGATATACATTCTTTAGAATAAAATTCTTGAATGACAACACAGGTTTTATAACGGCCAATAAGGGATTGATATTAAAAACCATTAATGGCGGTTTTAACTGGTACAAAGTCAAAACCAACACCAAAGAAATAATTTTCGATCTATCATTCTTTAGTGCTAAAGAAGGTTTTGCCGTTGGATGGAACGGAATCATTCTGTCAACAAAAGATGGAGGCGAGACGTGGTCATCCTTAAGTGAAACGATTTCAGATAACTATTTAAAATCGATAGACCTCAACGAGGAGGGTTATGGATTAATAGTTGGCGGAGATGGGACAATCTTGCGGTCTACAGATTACGGAAAAACTTGGGAAAAAACTAAATTGAATTCTTCAGGCGGATTTCAGAAAGTAAAATTTATCTCGGACAGTATTTCGATTATCATTGGAAGTCGGGGAAACATTCTTATTTCCAAGGATAAGGGTGAAAACTGGGATATAGTTGATTCTAAATTCTATTCTAATATGAACGGTTTATCTCTTAGCCCGTATGGAAAAATATTTATTGTTGGCGTAAATGGAATGATTATTAAAATTCAATAGGAAAAAGTCTTGGACAAATTTGTAATTCATGGCGGCAAAAAATTGAGTGGAAGAGTTTCAGTAAGCGGTGCAAAAAATTCAGCATTGGTTTTAATGCCGGCGACCCTACTTAACAGTGGTACAAATATCATTGAAAATATTCCTGAGGTGAATGATATCTATACAATGATAAAACTCCTTAATCAGTTAGGAGTAGCTCATAAATTTGAAAATCACACTTTAGAATTGGATACATCATATATTTCGAGTCAGGTCGCCCCATACGAACATGTAAAAAAAATGAGAGCCTCAGTATATGTATTAGGGCCTTTACTCACTCGTTTTGGATATGCCAAAGTATCTATGCCGGGAGGATGCGCCTGGGGGCCAAGACCAATTAATCTACATCTTGATGCGATGAAAAAATTAGGCGCTGAAATAATATTAGAAGAAGGGTACATCATAGCGAAAGTCTCAAAATTACATGGTGCTAAAATTCATTTTGATATTTCTTCAGTAGGTGCAACTGGTAATGCTATGATGGCTGCATGCCTGGCCAAGGGAGCTACTATTATTACAAATGCTGCTATCGAACCTGAGATAACACTGCTTGGTGAAAGTCTAAAATTAATGGGAGCAAAAATAGATAGAATAGGCACTACTACTATTGAAATTGAAGGTGTTGAACAGTTAGAGTCTTCTAAGATGTCAAATATTTCAGATCGAATTGAAGCCGGGACACTTTTAACAGCAGCAGCTATAACAAGAAGTAAAATTGAACTAGAATACCGTGAGCAATCTAACATTGAATCGGAGCTTTTCAAATTGGAAGAAAGTGGAGTTAAATTAACCTACAAAAAAGATTTAGTCGAAATAGATGCATCTAATTTTATTTCTAATTGTGTCGATATAACTACAGCTGTGTATCCAGGATTTCCTACAGATATGCAGGCACAATGGACGGCGTACATGTCCCTTGCCGATGGAACATCAACGGTTACAGATTCAATTTATCACGATAGGTTTAGTCATGTTCCGGAATTAAATAGATTAGGTGCCAACATAGAAGTTATTAATAATAGTGCGGTGGTGAAAGGTGTACGCAAGTTGAAGGGAGCAAAAGTTATGTCTACCGATCTTCGTGCAAGTGCCTCACTGGTTCTTGCCGGATTAGCCGCCTCGGGCACAACAGAAGTTCTTCGAATATATCATTTAGACCGGGGGTATGAACGAATAGAGGAGAAGTTACGGTTACTAGGCGCTGATATTGAACGTGTGCCAACATCGGAATACTGATTTGAAGATTTCATCAATCGTCAGACGTTTTAACATTTTTGGATTCTTAATCTTTACCACAATTGCGATTAATCTTTTTCTCACCACTCTACCGCTTACAAATACACTTGGGTATGAGTTTTCTGTTATCAATGCAATACTGCTCTTTTTATGTAGCGGTTTTTTAGGAATTAATATGATTAAAAAGGGGGATAGTCAGCAGTTCATTTCAATTCTTCAAGATAACAAAAATTCATTTTTGCTCTTGATTGTTTTACCATTCCTCATAAGTTTGATATCGAGTCTAATAGTCGCAAAATGCCCGATAACTGATGGCATCTTTTTCTATCTTGCTATTACAGTACCAGCCTCGTTCTTTGGTTTTGCAACAGGTTTTTTCTCATATGTATTATCAAAAAGATATGCCTTTCTTTTTTTTTTACTTTTCTTCTTCCTAATGTTTCTTTCCACTGCACATGAGTTTTTTGTAAATCCACAAATCTATTTTTATAATCCAATATTCGGTTTTTTCCCGGGTACCATTTATGATGAAGATTTGTCGGTAGACCGGATACTTATTGCTTACCGGATATTCAACATTGCGTTTTTCATAGGACTTGTCACTTTTTCAGAGCATCTATTTTTCAAGAGTAGAATCAATAAACTTTTGAGTTCCTTATTACTGATAGTGATTATTGGAGGATTTTCCTATTTAAAACCAACCCTTTATTTTTCCACAGATTTAAACCGACTTGAATCCAATCTTAATAGATTTGTTAACACAGAATCGTTCCAAATTCATTTTCCTGCTTCAACTAATGAAGATGAAGTCAGGTACGCAGCAATTCTGCATGAGTATTATTTAGATCAGATAAAGATTAATTTGGAATTAAAAGAAAACTTCAGAATAGATTCCTACATTTATGAAGATCGAAATCAAAAAAGAATTTTGCTCGGAGCAGGGAGTGCAAATATTGCAAAACCCTGGCTTCGTCAAATTTATCTTAATTCTTCAAGTTATGAAGAGTCCTTGAAACATGAATTGATTCACGTGGTAGGAGGGGAGTTTGGAACTACTCCATTAAAAGTTGCTGAAAACTTTAATCCTTCGATGATCGAAGGATTAGCGATGGCTATAGAAAACAATTACGATGGTAACCCAGTTCACTACATGGCAAAATTAGCTTTTCAGGCAGATTATAAAATTCCCATTGAGACACTGTTTAGTGGACTAAATTTTTTCAATTCGACTTCATCCATCTCATATATTTATAGTGGGTCATTTATAAAATTTCTTTCAGAAAAGTACGGTGTTGATAAGATCAAATTATTGTATGCAAATTCTGATTTTAAACAGATTTTTGGGAAAAACCTTTCTGCTCTTGCGGTAGAGTATATCGGTTTTGTGGAAAATTATAGAATTGATTTTAACAGGTACAAGGCGCAGCTTTATTTTGGCGGAACTACAATATTTAAAAAATTCTGCCCTCGTGTTGCAGCAGCAGAAGTCAAGAAAGCGTGGGGACTGTATGATAATAGAAAAACGGCCGAAGCGTTAGTACTTTTTCAAAAAATATTTTCCTATTCAAATTCTTATCAATCCTTAAGTGGTATGCTAGCATGTTACATAAAACAAAAGAAATATTTGGAAGCAAAAAAGTTTTTAAGCCAGCAATTACCTAATTTTAAATCAAGCCCATATTACTTTTATCTCGAACTTGCATATGGTGATCTATATATAAAGTGTGATGAAAGAAAGAAAGCTGTTGAAATTTACGATTCTCTCCTAGTCCAAAATCCTCATGTACAGTACACAAATGAAATATTGATTAGAAAAACCATTTTGGATGAAAGCATCGATTCTTTGAAAAAATATTTTTCCATGAATGAAACTCTAAAGTATCAGAAACTGTTGCGAATGAATGAGAAGGATATTAATTACTTCTCCATTCCTTCATTATTGCAACATGCGAGGCGGAATAATTTTGCTTCTATTGATTTTGTAAAGGCGCTGAAGAGGAAATTTATTGTCACAGATCTGATCTCAAGTTACGCTGCGTTGGAAACTTCGAAATACGCTCTGAAAAAAGCTAATTATGAAACCGCACAGTATTTTGCAATACTTGCCATGAATTACAAACAAGATGAGAACCTGAATCATCCATATATTGAAAATCTAAGAGCTGTAAACTGGTTTAAAAATAACGCTGAAGAGCTCAAACTCACATTTAAGAAAAGACAATGAATTTTAACGATCAATTACAACAATACAGTTTCTTGCAAAAGGCCTCCAAGTTGGCAAAAACTTCCAATTCTGATTTATATCTTGTCGGCGGATTTGTAAGGGATATTATTTTAGATCGCGCCAGAGATGAAATGGATTTTCTTGTTGTTGGGAACGGTCCTGAATTTGCTCAGCAATTTGCCAATTCATTAGGTGTTAAGGAAGTTTCAATATATAAAAATTTTGGAACGGCACATTTCATGTATAAAGGAATGGCACTTGAGTTTGTAGGCGCAAGAAAAGAATCATATTCACACGATAGCAGAAATCCGGTTGTTGAAATCGGTTCCCTCGAAGAAGATATCAGACGTAGAGATTTTACAATTAATACACTCGCTGTTTCTCTAAATGAAAACAATTTTGGGGAGTTGTTAGATAAGTTTAATGGCCTTAAGGATATTCAAAAAAAGATTATTCGTACTCCTCTTGATCCTAGCCAGACATTTGATGATGATCCTTTACGAATGATGAGGGCATTCAGGTTCGCGGCTCAACTGGATTTTAAAGTTGATCAGTCGTTAATTATCTCAGCAGGTTTGATGGCGGAGCGAATTAAGATTGTCTCTCAAGAAAGAATTACAGATGAGTTTCTTAAAATTCTTGCATCACCTAAACCATCGATTGGATTGATGCTTTTGTTTGAAAGTGGAGTGATGAAAGTTATTTTTCCGGAAATCCATAATTTGGCCGGAGTTGAACAGAGAAAAGATTATCACCATAAAGATGTTTTTTACCACACCTGCAAGGTTGTTGATAATATTTCACTTATAAGTGAGAATGTATGGCTGCGATTTGCTGCTCTTGTACATGATATTGCTAAACCTCCGACAAAAAGATTCGTCGAGGGTACAGGATGGACTTTTCACGGGCACGAAGAACTGGGTGCGCGTATGATGAAAAGTATTTTTAACAGACTGAAACTTCCTCTGACCAGATTAGATTATATTAAAAAGTTAGTCCGTTTACACTTGAGACCGATAGCTTTAGTTGATGAAGAAGTCACGGATTCGGCAATCCGACGTCTTATCATTTCTGCAGATGAAGACTTAGATGATTTAATTACTCTTTGCCGCGCAGATATCACAAGTAAAAATCCCTCAAAGGTTTCGAAGTATTTAGAGAACTACGAGATTGTGATGCAGAAGGTCAAAGATGTAAGAGAGAGAGATCAACTTCGGGCTTTCCAATCCCCTGTTCGTGGTGAAGAGATAATGAAAATTTGCAATATTCCACCATCAAGATTGGTGGGTGAAATTAAAACAGCAATAGAAGAAGCAATACTTGATGGAAAGATTGCTAACAATTATGAAGAAGCTTTCCAATATTTGATGGTTATTAAGGATGACTTTATTAATAAGAATCATTAGGCCGGTTATTATTTTTAGCTTGTAACTTTTATAAGGTAGATTACGTCTTAATAAACAGTAAATCAAAATCGTTCTCAAAAGGAGAGATGGATGAAACGAATAACAATATTACTTATAGTGTTGATGATTGCAGCACCCAACTTCGCACAGAAGAAATTGACTCTTCAAGAAGCGATTTCAATTGCACTCCAAAGAAATACTACTCTTATTAAATCTAAGAACAGTCTTTCAACTAGTGAATCACAATTGAAAAATGCTTATGGTGCATTAGCCCCAAGTCTTGGTGCATCCGCCGGATGGAACTGGCAAAGAACAGAAGATAAAGGTGGTATTCAAAGAGATTACCTCGGCAACACAAGAGAAACACCTGCATCAACAGACGAAAATAGAAGTTACAGTGTTGGAGTAAATGGAAATGTTATGTTATTTAATGGTCTGGCAAATTATGCTTCAATATCTCAGAGCAAAAATAATTTACGCGCAAGTGAATATAACATTGCAAAAATAAAACAGAATATTGTCTATACGACTACGGATTACTTTTATATCGTGTTGAATGCCGAAGAGTTGTTGGGTGTCCGGGAAGAAAATGTAAAATATTACAAAAAGCTTTACGAGACTATTCAAGAAAGAAACCGTTTAGGATCTGTCACTCTTGCCGACGTTTATTCAGCACAAGTACAATTAGGAAATGCTGAACTTCTACTTATACAAACACAAAATATTTTTGAATCTTCGAAAGCTTCTCTTTTAAATTACCTTGCACTGAATGTTTTAGAAGATTATTCACTTGTTGACCCATTTTTAGGGAAGAAATTAGTTGATTCAGATTCCTACATGAAAGATTTTGAAGATGTTCAAACGATGGTAAACACGGCTTTAGATAACCGCTTTGATTATAAAAGCCAACAATTGAATTTAAGTGCTGCCCAAAGCGGTGTAACTATTGCAAAGAGCGGATTATATCCGTCATTAAGCGGAAATTATTCTTATTCAACAAGTGCTGTTACAACAGCTGATCTTTTCAATAGGAAAGTTTTAAGTGTTGGTCTCTCACTAAATATTCCGATTTTTTCAAACTTCAGTACAGAAAATCAGATTCAATTGGCAAAAGTTAATGCATTGAATGCACAGGAAGATCTTTTCTCTTTGGAAAGACAAATCAAAATTGAAATCAAGCAAACTTATTTGGATTTAGTTGCGGCTAAAAAAAGTTTAGATGTTGCATCAAAGAGTGTTTCTGCCGCCGAAGAAACAAGAAAGATCAACCAGGAAAGATATAACCTTGGTTCCGCAACTTTGCTTGATGTCTTACAGGCAAGCCGAGATTATCAGGATGCGTTGCGTAATAAAATTAATGCTGGATATGATTTCTACCGCCAGCACGATAAATTGAACAATGCTATCGGCAGATTAGATTTTTCAAAATTTGAATAAATTATATCAAGGAGTAAATCAAAATGGCTAACGGTAAAAAATCGAAAAAGAAACTTTTCATCTTCGGCGGACTGGGACTGCTTTTATTAGTAGTAATTCTACTTGTAGTTTTAGGTGGAAGTAAAGAAGAAATTGTTATAGTCCAGACAGAAAAAGTTGAAAAGAGGAACATAACACAAGTAGTTTCTGCTACAGGTAAAATCAATCCGGTATATCAGGTAAAGATTAGCGCTGAAGCAACAGGTGAGGTTGTTGATTTGCCGGTAAGAGAAGGGGACGTTGTTAGAAGAGGCCAGCTCCTTCTTAGAATTAAACCGGATAATTACGAAGCACAAAAAAATAGCGCCGAAGCACGTTTAGCACAATCTAAATCATCCTTGTCAGCCACAAAAGCACAGCTTGACAAAGTTGAATCAGACTATAAACGTATTCAAGAATTGGCGCAGAAAAAATTAGCAAGTGATTCAGAACTTGAAAATGCAAAATCAACTTACCTTCAGACTCTCGGCAATTATGAAGCTATGAAATCAGGTGTAACTCAATCGGAAGCTTCTTTAAAGGATGCTGTTACTAATCTGAATAAGACGATTGTATATGCACCGATGAATGGTACAATTAGTAAGCGTAATATTGATTTAAGTGAAAGAGTCTTGGGAAGCGGTTTCAGTCCGGGTACCGAGATGCTCACAGTTGCAGATCTCAGTAAAATGGAAGCCACTGTAAATGTTGATGAGAATGATGTTGTATTAATAAGTGTTGGTGATACAGCTACGGTTCATGTTGATGCATACTCGGATAAAACTTTCAAAGGTGTTGTAACCCAGATTGGGAACAGTGCTGTAACGAAAGGTCTTGGAACTCAGGATGAAGTTGTCAACTTCGAAGTAAAAATTTTAATTCTTAATCCTGGAAGCAATATCCGTCCTGGAATGTCATGTGACGCTGATATCGAAACCGAAAGAAAACTAAACGTACTTACTGTGCCGATTCAGAGTGTAACTGCACGTGTTGCTAAAGCTAAACCGGAAGGTTCCGGTGACGGTGATCAGGCTGAAGCTGAACCAAAGGCTAAAAAAGAGAAAAGCAACAAACCAAAAGAAGTTGTATTTGTTCTGAAAGACAGCAAAGCAAAGATGATCGAAGTGAAAACCGGAATTAGCGATGACACGTATATAGAAATTCTCAACGGTCTAAAAGGTGATGAAGAAGTTGTTAGCGGTCCGTATCGCGCAATCTCGAAAGAATTGGAAGACGGATCAAAAGCATCCGTTCAGTCTAAGCGCAAAGGCACAGATAGCGAGAAAAAGTAACCCAACTAAGAATGGAACTAAAATGAATATCATTAATATTGAACACATAGCAAAAATATATCAGGTTGGCAGCGAAGAGGTTCATGCGCTTAGTGACGTTTCTCTTAAGATCAACAAAAATGAATACGTAGCAATCATGGGCCCTTCAGGTTCAGGTAAGTCAACTCTAATGAACGTTCTTGGTTGTCTGGATACGCCTACAAAAGGTTTGTACGATTTTAAAAGCCACAATGTCAGTCAGATGAATGATAATGAACTTGCTGCAATTAGAAATAGAGAAATTGGATTCGTCTTCCAGACATTCAATCTGCTCGCAAGATCTGATGCGCTCCACAATGTTGAACTTCCTTTAATCTATGCAGGTGTTTCATCATCTGAAAGAAAAGAGCGCGCAAAGATAGCACTGGAACAGGTAGGCTTATCGGATCGTATGCATCATAAACCGAACGAACTTTCAGGAGGGCAGAGACAACGTGTTGCTATAGCACGCGCACTTGTTACAAAGCCCTCAATTATTCTTGCAGATGAGCCGACCGGTAACCTTGATACTAAGACCGGAGAGGACATCATGGCTTTATTCAACGATATTTATGAATTAGGTAACACTATAATTCTTGTTACTCATGAAGAATACATTGCAGAACATGCCGCAAGAATTATCAGATTAAGAGACGGGTTAATTGAAAAAGATGAAATAGTGACAAAGAGATATGTACCCAAGAAAAATGGTGCATCAAAATAAGAAGGTTGTAAGATGAAAAATTTTTTATTTGAGCTGAAAGAGGGATTATTAATATCTCTAAGGGCAATCAGAGCTAACAAAGCCCGGGCTATCTTGACTACGCTTGGAATTGTTATAGGAATTGCATCTGTAGTTTTGATGTCAACTGCAATCAGAGGAATAGATAATGCATTTCAAACTGGTGTCGCGTCACTTGGCTCTGATAATCTTTACATAGATAAGTTTGAGTGGTTTAACAACGATGTTCCTTTCTGGCAGATGCGGAACCGTCGTAATATTACCTTAGCTGATTATAAAAAGTATGCCGATTTTGCAAAATTACCGGCGGCAACAGCTCCTACTGTTTGGTCAAATCAAACTTTAAAATACAAAGAACACTCGGTTGAGTTCATCATTATTCAAGGAACTACCGACGATTATATCAAAACGACCAATCTCAATTTTAGCGAAGGAAGATTTTTTAATGAAATAGAAAGCAATGGAGGAAGAGAAGTCTGTGTTCTTGGAAGCGAAATCGCTAAAAAATTATTTCCCCGTGGTAGTGCACTTGATAGTGATGTTAAAATAAAAGGCCATCGATTCAAAGTGATAGGTGTTCTATCCGAGCAGGGAAGCTGGGTGATGGGAAATTTCAATCCGGATAATCAAGCTTTCATCCCTATTCAAAATGTATTCAAATATTTTCAGAGTGAAAATTTTCGAAGCGTCACACTCAATGTACGCGCTCCGAATAGTCAGATGGTTGACGCTGTTAAAGAAGAAGCTGTTGGAATTATGAGAAGGGTGCGCGGATTAAAGTACAATGAGGCTAATGATTTTTCAATTAACCAGCAAGAGGCTTTGCTTAACACCATTAATCAAACTGTAGGAGTAATTCAGATTGCGGGCTTGTTTATAACAGGACTTTCTTTATTCGTCGGCGCGATTGGAATTATGAATATTATGTTTGTGTCTGTTAAAGAAAGAACAAAAGAGATTGGAATTCGAAAAGCAATTGGTGCCAAGAGAAGATCAATTCTCGGCCAGTTCATTTCAGAATCCGCTATAATCTGCTTGATAGGCGGAATGATTGGTCTTGTGATTGCAATAATACTGAGTTTGATTATTAATCAATTCTTACCAACCTCCGTTGATGCGAATGCTTTTATTCTTGCTATTGTTATATCAATTTTAACCGGAATTCTCTCCGGATTTGCGCCGGCGTATACTGCCGCTAAATTAGATCCTGTTGAAGCCCTGAGGTATGAATAATGAAAATTATTGAAGTCATAAAGATTGCTTTTGCTTCTCTCCGCACAAACAAATTACGTTCAGCTCTCACAATCCTTGGAATTGTAGTCGGAATATTTTCAATTATTGCTATCAGTACTGTTATTGAAATGCTTCAGAAAAGTATTCAGGAAGGTGTATCAATGCTTGGACAGAATACTTTTCAAATACAGAAATTCCCTGTATTCAATAATGGCCCGAACGATCGTGCAAGATTTAGAAACCGTCCTGACATAACACTTGAAGAATATTACCGGTTGAAAGCAAAACTGGTTGAAGCCAAATCTGTTGGTGCTGAACAATGGAGTTTTGGAAAATTAGTTAAAGCGGGTAACAGGGAGACAAATCCTAATATTCAAGTTGCAGGAACAACACCTGAGGCTCTCCCAAATAATAAATGGATTGTGGAAGATGGAAGGGCATTTAACGAGCGGGATGTTCAGAGATATGACAACATTGTAGTACTCGGTGCCGATATTGCAAAAGTATTATTTCCTAATTATAGCGCAGTAGATCGTACTGTCACTTTAGATGGTCATAAACTCAAGGTTATCGGGGTACTTGAACCGCAAGGTGCCGCGTTCGGCAATAGTCAGGATAATTTTGCCGTGATACCGATTACAACCTATCAGAATTATTATGGGAAACATACCAGAAGCATTAACATTACGGTTATGGGTCATGATAAGGAATCTTATACAGATCTGATTGATTTAGCATCAGGTTATCTTAGAACAATACGCAAAGTACCGGCAGGAGAACCGGATAATTTTGAAATATTCTCCAACGAATCGATGCTCACACAGATTAATGATATCACTTCAGGTGTTAGAATCGGATCGGTTGTAATTGCCGGCATAGCATTGCTCGCAGCAGGTGTAGGGATTATGAATATAATGTTAGTCTCTGTTACAGAAAGAACGCGTGAGATTGGAATAAGGAAAGCTATCGGTGCAAAGAAAAAAAGTATTCTGATACAATTTTTGAGTGAAGCAGTTACTCTTTGTCTTGCAGGCGGAATTGTTGGAATTATTTTAGGAATTGCGGTTGGCAATATTGCGGGCTCATTCCTGAAAGCATCGGCAGTTATTCCAATGGAATGGGTATTGATCGGCGTATTACTTTGCGTAGTCATTGGGGTAACTTTTGGTACATATCCGGCATATAAAGCGGCTAATCTAGATCCGATTGACGCACTTAGGTATGAGTAAATATTTTTTTATTAAAAAGACATCTGAAAAATTCTGAAATGTCATTCCTGCTTACCGCAGGCAAGTCGATACAGCCCTTCATTTCTTAATGATAAACTCCGCGACTGAGCTCGCCTCGCTCCGCGTGTCGGAGCGGGAAATCTTTCTAAATTCAAAGACTTCTCCCTACGGTCGAAGTGACAAAATATATTTTTCAGAGGGTTCTTAAAATAAGTCGGAATCTTCTGTAATTTTAAAATTGCATCTTGAGGTTCAAATTTAATATTTTGTAAACATGAAAATATTCTTCGTTGAATTTCAAGAGATACTCAAAATTGCCTTAAGTGCAATTCGTGCAAACAAACTCCGTTCTGTATTAACTACACTTGGAATAATTATCGGTATTGTTGCGGTTACAACAATGTCAACTGCAATAGTAGGATTGAGACAAGCGTTTATTAGTTCAATCTCATCGTGGGGAAGTGATGTTCTTTATGTAGATAAATATCCATGGTTTGCCGGTGGTGATTGGAGCCAATTCCGCAATAGAAAAAATATCACAATTGAACAGTACGAAAAACTTAGATCGACTCTCAAGAACTATGAAGCGATGGCTCCCAGCAAAAGTTCTTTTGGTGCAACCATCAAAAGAAAAGAAAGATCCGTTACATCGTCTGTAATTTATGGTACTACAGAAGAGTACCAGAAAACTGGCAATGTTAATCCGGATGAAGGCAGATTCTTAAGCGATCTTGATGTTCGGTCAGGACGAAGAGTGTGCGTAATCGGAAAAGATATTGCAAATGAATTATTCCCCATTGAGAGTCCCATCAATCAGGAAGTAAGAATAAATAATGTTCCGATGCAGGTTGTTGGTGTTTTGGAAAAACAGGGCAGTGCTATGTTAGGTTTATTTAGTCTCGATGGTCAAATTATTATGCCGTTGAAAACTTTTGAGACTGTATTCGGGAATATGAGATCCAGATTAAATATCAGCGTCAAAGTTGGTGATGTTGCGAATATTGATGATGTTAAAGAAGAGATTATTTCTGCTATGCGTGTTATCAGAAAAGTTCCTGTTGGTAAACCTGATGACTTTGCAATTAATCAGCAGGAAGCATTAAAACAAATGTATGACAGTTTTGTTGGTGTGATCGCAAGCGCCGGTATAGCCATTACCGCACTCTCCCTTTTTGTTGGTGCAATTGGAATCATGAATATTATGTTTGTTTCTGTAACAGAAAGGACTAGAGAGATAGGTGTTAGAAAAGCCATTGGCGCAAAAACATGGTCTATCCTTTTACAATTTTTAACTGAATCAGCAATCCTATGCCTAATGGGAGGAATAATTGGTTTGATGATCTCTTTCCCGTTAAGTCTGATAATAAATCAATTTTTACCGACAGCAATGCCGCTTGATGTTGTATTTCTCGCTTTATTTATTTCAGCTCTGGTTGGAATTATTTCAGGTTTTTTACCGGCATGGAAAGCATCCAGACTTAACCCGGTTGATTCACTTCGTTATGAGTAAATAATATGCAGGTATTTGAAAGTATTAAACTCGCATTCACTTCAATCCTATCTAATAAACTTAGATCGTTTTTAACCTTGTTAGGAATTGCAGTAGGGCTATTTTCAATAATCATAGTGATGACATTCATCAGCGCCATACAGGCAAACATCGAAGATATATTTAGTTCTATCGGTTCAAACAATTTTATAGTCTCCAAATGGCCGTCTGGAATCCAGATAGGTCGCCATGATAATAGATTGCATAACCGTAAAAACCTTACAGTTGCAGAAGGTGAAAAATTAAAAGAGATTGCCCAACTTCCGCTGGCTGTAGGAATTCAGGTATCAAGAGGCGGCAGGACAATAAAATATAACAGTATCAAAACAAATCCGAATGTCCCTGTTATTGGTGTTAACCAGGATCTCTTTATTGCAAATGAGCTGAAGATAGGTGAGGGAAGAAACTTATCAAAGAGCGATTACGATATGGCACGATTCACCTGTGTTATTGGAACAGATATAGTTGATAAGCTCTTTAGAAATATTTCCCCCCTTGGGCAGGAGATTAAAATTGATAATTTCAATTATGAAGTTGCCGGCGTATTTGCAAAGCGGGGATCTGTATTCGGACAATCTAGAGATAATTTTATTGCCGTCCCGATCCGAACATTTGAAAAGTGTTTCGGCTCTGAACGAAGCGCATCGTTCATAGTTATGGCACCTGATAAAAGTAAGATCGATAGAACAATGGATGAAATTATCGGCGCGATGAGGAAAATCAGAAAAGTTGAAAGCTGGCAGGATAATGATTTTGAAATAATCACAAACGAACAACTGTTGCAATCATGGAACGACCTTACTAAATATGTCAAACTTGGTGCTGCTGTAATTGCATTCATTGCTCTATTGGCTGCAGGAATTGGTATAATGAATATCATGCTCGTAAGTGTAACCGAACGTACAAGAGAAATTGGAATTCGAAAAGCTATCGGCGCCCGTAAAAAAACAATTCTAACTCAATTTGTTATTGAGGCAATCTCACTAAGCTGGTTTGGCGGATTGATAGGTATTATACTTGGGGTTGTGTGTGGGAATATTGTAGCTCTGGCATTAAGCATTCCACTTCATATTCCTATCGATTGGATTCTTATTGGTCTGATGGTAACAACCTTTGTGGGAGTTGTATTCGGAGTATACCCCGCAGTAAAAGCTTCAAATCTTGATCCTATTGAAGCTCTCCGTTATGAATAATTTTTATACTGTTGAATTAAAGGGAGTGTCGGTTTAGATTTATTTTACAAAATTATTAAAGCGATTTTTTTGAAAAAGATATTTCTGAACCATATATATGTTCTGCTATTTCTATTTTTTGTATCACCACTCTTTCCACAGAGTTACAGGACGAAAACGATAACAGACACATTTCGGATAAGTTTAGATAATTCATACAAAATCTCCTCTCTCAGCATTATTCCATCGTCCGAAAAGATAATCCTCAAAAGAAAAATATTATCACGGGATGATTATAAGATTAATTACGCCACCGGATCGTTCACACTTTCACCAAAAATTAATTACTCCCTGTTTGATACTCTGGTCGTTACGTATCAAGCAGTTAAACTGAATCTCAATAAAGAGTATAAGCGAAGAAATCTTGTTATTCAGCATGACGACAAAATGTTGGATACCATTCGATCCTCAAAGAGAGTTTCAGAACCATTAACATCTGAATCCATATTTGGAAAGGATCTTCAAAAGAGTGGGGCAATCATACGTGGATTTACAATCGGTACCAATCGCGATTTTACATTAAATAGCGGTTTGAGATTACAGCTTTCCGGCAAACTTTCTGAGGAGATTGATATCGTTGCGGCGTTGACCGATGAGAATACTCCGATTCAACCGGAAGGCAATACTGAGAAGCTGGAAGAACTGGATAAAGTATTTATCGAACTGAAGCATAAAAATGCTATAGGAGCTTTTGGCGACTATGAATTGAATTTAAGAGGGAATGAATTTTCTCAGGTAACCAGAAAATTACAGGGCTTGAAAGGTGAATTTTTATCCGGCTCAACGAGAGGAACAATTGCAATTGCCGGAACAAAAGGGAAATATAATACAAACCAATTCAACGGATCAGACGGTAATCAGGGTCCTTATCACTTAACAGGCGTGAATAACGAGCGGGCTATAATTCTCATTGCAGGAAGTGAAAGAATTTATCTCAATGGCGAACAGATGAAACGTGGAGAGAATAATGATTATATAGTCGATTATTCGAACGCGGAGATTACTTTCACACCCAAACAGTTAATAACGTCTGCCAGCAGAATATCGGTAGATTTTGAGTATAGTGATCAAAATTATAGAAGAAATTTTTTCGGGACTGATTTTTCAACAAATATTTTTGATGACAAGTTAAAAGTTGGTGTTAGCTATTTCCGTGATGGAGATGATGAAAGCAGTCCGATCGAATATTCCTTCACGGATAGTGAACTGGATATATTAAAGTCGGCGGGCAATAGTAGAAACGCTTCCGTACGAACGGGTGTCACATTGGCAGTCCCGGATTCAACTGGAAAAGTTCAAGGAGTTTATACAAAAATTGATACGTTGATAAGTTCTACTCCATTCAGTTATTACAAATATATTCCCGGTGCCGGTACATCAATCTACAATGTTTCATTCAGTTATGTTGGTGAAGGAAACGGCGATTACTCAAAAGAGAGTCTCGGAAATTATCGTTTTGTTGGAATACAGAAAGGCACATATCTTCCGCTTATTTATTTGCCATTGCCTGAGTTAAAACAATTAGGAAATATTTCTATTGCCGCAACCATTTCTGAAGGGATAAAAATATCTACCGAACTATCCGGCAGCAGTTGGGACCGCAATAAGTTATCATCCATTGATGACGATAATAATCTTGGTTACGCACGCAGTATTATGTTTGATATGACTCAACGTGAAATCAGAATTAGTAATTTCTCGATTGGCAAAATCGGAATAAACATTAAAGACAGATTTATTGATGAAAGATTCTCCTCGATGGATAGAATCAATGATGTTGAGTTTAACCGTAATTATAACCTGCCTCCATCTATATCGACTGATCAGACATTAAGGGAAGTGGCTGTAAATTATTCACCGGTTCAGAACTCATTCTGGAATACAAAATACGGTTACTTAAAACAGGGAGATAGTTTCAATTCTGACCGCCTATATTCACAGTTGAGTATTGGTGATGCCAAAACCCTTCAGGTTGAAGTTACTCTTGATTATGTAAATTCGGTCAACAGTGCAATGAAGACAGACTGGCTTCGGAATAATGGTAAGGCTTTTTTCCAGATTGGTTCTTTCAAACCCGGATTCGAATATTTGTATGAGGATAAAAAAGAGATACTATCACCAAGTGAGAGTCTATTGCTTGCCAGTTTGAAGTATCTTGAGGCAACGCCTTATATTGAATACAATTTATCATCCTCACTTGACGCGAAGTTCAGCTACTCCTTAAGAAATGAATCCATTCCTTTAAATGGAGAAATGAGAGAACAATATTCAGCCGCCACTCAGCAATTCCAGCTTAACTATCGCGGACTTAAAGAAATATCAACATCAATGAGTATGAGCTTCCGTAATAAAAAATACACAGAAGAATTTAGGAAGAATGGTTTTGGAAATAACCAGACAATTCTGTTGCTCGCAAACAGCAGGATCAATCTCTGGAGCGGATTAATTACGGGCGATCTTTATTATCAGGCAGCAACCGAGCAATCAGCCTTAATGGAAAAAGTATTTTTGAAAGTTCAGCAAGGTGCAGGTAATTATATCTATCTCGGGGATCTTAATAATAATGGAATCTCGGAGGAGAATGAGTTTCAGTTGACTTCTTACGATGGTGAATTCATTTTAATTACAGTTCCCACAGAAAAACTTTATCCGGTAATTGCCCTTAAAACAAATACAAGATGGCGGATGGATCTAAGCAAAATTTTTACAAGCGCGGAATTCTGGGCGAAAATTCTCAAACCGATCTCGACTGAAACATTTTACCGGATTGAAGAAAACAGCAAGGACCCACAAACAAGTAATCTCTATTTATTGAAACTATCAAAATTCTTGAACGATTCTACAACCATAAGCGGATCGCAGCTATTTCAGCATGATCTGAATCTTTTCCAAAATAGTAATGAATTCTCTTTCAGATTTCGCTTTACTCAGAGGAGATCACTTAATCAATTCAGCGGTGGAACAGAGAATGGTTATTTCAGGGAACGTGCACTTCGTATAAAATTTAGAATGGTGGAAGAAATAAGCAATCAAACTGAGTTTGCCAATCAAACCGATAATCTGGTTTCACCAGCGGCAACTAACAGAGCGAGACTTGTAACTCGTAATAATATTTCTACTGATTTTTCATACCGGCCCCAAAGAGAAATTGAAATTGGATTTAAGCTTGAAGCCGGAAGAAGTGAGGATAATTTTCAGTTTATACCAAGCATAATCGACTTGAACTCAATTACATTGCGTATAAATTTTTCTTTCGAGAATATTGGAAGACTCCGCATAGAGGCAGAAAGAACAGAACTGATATCAACTTCCAACTCCTCTAATCTTCCGTACGAAATGACCCGGGGGAATGTTATCGGAAAGAATTATTTTTGGCGTATATATTTTGATTACCGTATCTCAAGTTTTGTACAAACATCGTTCAGTTACGATGCACGGGTTCAGGGTTCCAGCCGTGTTATACAGACAATGAGAGCAGAAGCGAGAGCATATTTTTGAAAAGCTCTTAGCATTTAGCTGTCAGTTTTCAGCTTAAATATATTTGTAACATACATTACGTAAAAATTTTATCTCGGTGTCACTCTGTGTAATAAAGACCAATAGATAACACAGAGAAACACTGAGCAGGCACAAAGAACCACGGAGAAAATAGCTTTTCTTCAATTCTTGCGTTAGGTGTATTTGTAATTCTAATTCATCAATGAGTCAAAATAATCTGGTAGGTAAGAGAACATGAATGTAACATCAAACTTAATTGAAGTACATATTTTCAGATTAGCGGGAGAAGAATTAGAATTCCTTCTTCTTAAAAGGGCAGCGCATGATATTTTCCCGGGTTTATGGCAGATGGTTACCGGGTCAATTGATAACGAAGAAAAAGCATATGAAGCGGCAATCAGAGAAATTAAGGAGGAAACCGGATTAACACCGGTAAAATTTTGGGTTGTTCCGAATGTCAATTCTTTTTATTCTCCAAAACAAAATCAAATCTACATGGTTCCCGTTTTTGCTGCTTTAGTCGATTGCAACATCGATGTTGTAATTTCAGAAGAACATTCTGAATACCGGTGGCTAAGCAAGGAGAAGGCTTTACAACTCCTGGCATGGCCCGGTCAGCGTAATTCTGTTGAAACGATCTATGAGTACTTTACAAACCAGAAAAACTTTTTACATTTCGTGGAAATATCTCTCTGAGCAGCCGTGAAATTCACTTGTATTTATTTATATTTCTATTACAAATCTTTAACTAATTTTCTGAGGAAACATTGGGACTTTTAATTGTTGGTTCAATCGGACTCGATGATATCGAGACACCATTTGATAAGATTAGCAATGCACTCGGCGGCTCTACAACATACATTTCACTTGCGGCAAGTTATTTTACCGGACCAATAGAGATTGTCGGAATCGTAGGCGATGATTTCCCCAGAGAGCATATGACGATGTTGGAAGAACACAATGTTGACCTCGAAGGTTTAGAGGTTGTACCGGGTGCAAAAACTTTCCGTTATGGGTGCAAATATCACTATGATTTGAACGTGCGGGATTCTTTATTCACAAATCTGAATGTCTTCGAAAAATTTAATCCGGTACTTCCGGTAAAAAGTAAAAAGAGCAGTTTCGTCATCCTGGGAAACATTGCACCTCAACTGCAAACTATCGTACTCGATCAACTCGAGAAACCAAAGTTTATTGTTTGCGATACAATGAATTTTTGGATTAATGGCGCTAAGGACGATCTGCTGAAAGTTTTACCTCGTGTTAATGTACTTATCATAAATGATTCTGAAGCGCGTCTGCTGGCAAACGAACCAAACCTGATTAAAGCCGCACATACTATTTCAAAAATGGGTCCGCAATATTTGATCATCAAGAAAGGCGAACATGGTGCGTTGCTATTCGGTGATAACACGATATTTTCTGCCCCTGCTTATCCAATGGAAAATATTTATGACCCAACCGGAGCGGGAGACGCATTCGCCGGCGGTTTCAGCGGGTATCTGCATAAGAATCGCGACTTTTCATTTGATAATTTGAAACGTGCTGTTGTTTATGGCAGTGTTATGGCTTCTTTCTGCGTAGAAAAATTTTCCACAAAAGGATTGGAAAATTTGAGCTATCTGGAAATACATAACCGCTTCATAGAATTCAGAGATCTTTCGAGTTTCAGCTAAGATGAAAATTATCAGAGCAGTTGAATTAAGGGACGAACAACTCCTCATCATCGATCAGACAAAGCTTCCACTTGCAGAAGAGTTTATTGCTACGGATAATTTAGAACGGATTGCTATTGCCATAGAGCGCCTTGAAGTTCGCGGTGCACCTGCGATTGGAGTTACAGCTGCTTACGCCCTGGCTCTTTCACTCAAGAACGTTTCGGATAAAAATCTAACGGATACTTTTGATCGTTCGTATACTCGATTGGCTTCAACGCGACCGACCGCAGTAAATTTGTTTCATGTCCTAGACGAAATGAAAAAAGAGTTCGAGAGAGTCAAGACTTCTCAAAATATTTACAAATTACTTATGGATAAGGCCATATCAATTCATCAAGATGATATTAGATTATGTGATTCTATTGCTACCAATGGGTTAAGAATTTTTGATAAGAAATCGAGGGTGTTGACCCACTGTAATGCAGGAGCCCTTGCAACAGGCGGAGATGGTACAGCTCTAAACGTAATTCGTAGAGCCTTTGAAAACGGTCTCGTTGAACACGTGTACGCAGATGAGACACGTCCGCTGTTTCAGGGATCTCGTTTAACTGCCTGGGAATTGCATGAATACGAAATACCGTTTTCGATTAATACAGACTCAACGGCGGCTTTTCTGATGAAGCAGGGAAAAATTGATATGGTAATAGTCGGGGCTGATAGAATAGCGGTAAACGGAGATACTGCTAATAAAATTGGCACTTATAATTTAGCTGTTCTTTGTAAACATCATAGCATCCCGTTTTATATTGCGGCTCCAACAACCACTATTGATAAGAATTGTTTACATGGTGATCAGATAGAAATTGAACTACGGGCAAAAATAGAATTATCACACTTCGGAACAAATCAAATTACAAGCGATGACTACCCTGCATACTGTCCGGCATTTGATGTAACACCAAATCATTTGATCTCAGCAATGATTACTGAGAAAGACGTTCACAAACCTCCATTCGACCTTTTAAATGTCTGAGATAGTTAAGACGCAGGCAATTGTCCTTCGCAAAATTGATTTTGGCGATACAAGCAGAATTGCACAATTCTACACAGAAGATTTCGGGAAAATATCTGCCATTATTAAAGGGGCGCGATCTCCTAAATCAAAAATCGGTGCGATGGTTGATACGATGAATCTTCTGCAACTAGTACTTTATAAAAAAGAGACACGGGAAGTCCAGTTAGTGAGTCAGGTTGATTTGGTTAAGCACTATTCAGGCATCAGGGACAATTATGAAAAATATGTTTCTGCATCTGCCATAATCGAACTTCTATCCACCATGACATTGGAAAACGAACACAGTAAAAAATTATTTGAGGGAACTGTCAGAATATTTTCTTTACTTGATGCAACGGATGATAATCCCAGAATTCTGCTGGTTAAGTATTTTTTATTCTTTCTGAAGGAGATTGGCTACGAGTTTCAGATAAAACATTGTAATGTATGCCATAAGGAAATCGACAGTAAAAGTATGGTATCCTTTAACTTCGAGAACGGATTAATGTGCAATGAGTGCAGGAAAGACCGCCTTACGAATTATGATTTTAATGAGGAACTTTTGAATCTTCTTCTTTGTCTAAACACCAAACAAAATAACATTATTTGCAAAGAGGGGGACTTGAACATTGTCATTAAGATGCTTGAAAAATATTTATCGTACCATATTCACGAATTCAAAGGACTTAAGTCTCTAAAATTAAATTAGCATAATTTGACAAGGAGAATTAATCATGGGAAAAAGTAATTTTACACGGATAGTAAATATCATAGGATTTTTAAGCATAATATTATTTTCATCGGATTTATTATTCAGCCAAGATACAAAGAAGGATGATGCGGATTCGAAACTAACCAAAAGAATTGAATATCTTGAGACGCTTGTGAAGGGACAGCAAAAACAAATTGAATCATTGCAGAAGGAAATTCTTAAGTTGAAATTTGAAAAACCGATGGTCACACTTCCCGCTGATTCAGCACTGAATTATTTTTCTGAGAAGTTTCCTAATGGAGCGAGGCCATTCAAATTTAATGGAAGAACTTACTATATGGTTCCGTTAAGCAAATTGGGTGACTCAAAAGCAGATTCATTTGAAAAGAAGTAAAGAGATTTTTAGCTATAACATTAAAAGCAAATCAAAGCAGGAGAAAAATATATGAGAAAGAAAAATCTAATCGGCACTGCCTCGCTAATATTCATTGGAATTGTTTTCGGCGCCATTCTGGTATCCGGTTTTGGCTGGGTTCGCCCGAGCTATGGCGACGTAAAAATCGGGGCGGACAAACCACCGGTAGAGCAGTTGAATGCAGACGCAAGCGCATTTAACAATGCATTCATTCAAGTTGCTGAAAAAGTAACTCCATCAATTGTTCAGGTTACGGTAGTCTCTTCGGTTAAAAATGATCTGAGTAATACTCCATTCCATAATTTTTTCAAACTTCCTTTCGGTAATGAGATGCCTCAGGAACAGGAAGGCGGCGGAAGCGGGATAATCATCTCTGCCGATGGTTATATTCTTACGAACAACCATGTTGTCAAAGATGCCAAATCGGTTTCAGTTACTCTTCATGATAAGAGAGTTTTGGATGCGACTGTAATTGGTGCCGATCCGTTAACAGATTTAGGTGTTATCAAGATTGATGCTAAGAACTTACCAGTTGCTTACCTCGGAGATTCTGATAAAATAAAAGTCGGTCAATGGGTAATGGCGATTGGTAATCCTCTTTCATTATCATCTACTGTTACTGCCGGAATCATAAGCGCAAAAAGTAGAAACATAAGAATGAGTACAGACCAATACGCGGTTGAAGATTTTATTCAGACTGACGCCGCTATCAATCCGGGAAACAGCGGTGGAGCTCTTGTTGACCTGAATGGTGCGGTAATCGGAATTAACTCCGCCATCGCCACCAATGGAATGTCTCAAAGTTACATTGGTTACGGATTCGCAATTCCTGTTAATCTTGCAAAAGCAGTAGCTAATGATTTGATAGCCAATGGGAAAGTTAGCCGAGGATATATTGGTGTTAGCATTGATGATGTTGATGCCGCGACAGCGAAGGCAGTTGGATTAGGCGATCCTCGCGGTGTTCTGATTCAAGATATCGTCGAGGGTGGATCAGCTTCTCTAGCAGATATCAAAGTAGGTGATATCATACTCAAGGTTGATGAAAAAGTATTAAATCAAAGGAACGAATTACAATCTTATGTTGCATCAAAGAGAGCCGGTACTGTTGTTAAACTTACAATCTTCCGTGACGGTAAAGAGATAGAACGGAATGTTACATTGAAAGCACGCGACGAAAAAGACTCTAAAAACATCATTGCTTCAAATAAACTGAAAAAGGGAAAAGATCTTGATTCGAAAGAAATTACTTTCGATGCACTTGGCATGACAGTAAGAAATATGTCTGATGAGGAACGAGATGATTATAAGGTCAAATCCGGTGTCCTTATTTCAGATGTTAAGAATTATAGCAAAGCCTTTAATCAGAGATTATTTGCTAATGCGGTAATTATTTCGGCGGATAAAAAAGAAGTTAATTCTGCTTCAGAACTTCAATCCATCTTCGATAAAAAGAAGGGGCAAGCGGTTCTGCTGAAAGTTATTGACAGTCAGGGTAACTCAAGACTTGTTGGTATTGATATTCCTAATTAGATTTATTTTTAATCTATAAGTAAAAGCGTCCAAACATTTGGGCGCTTTTTTTTATATTTGCCACAACTAAGTGAAGAAAAAATATGATCAATTTCGTTACAGCAGGAGAATCACACGGAAAAGGATTAATTGCCGTGGTTTCAGGATTTCCTTCAAATCTCGTTATCTCTGAAAGTTATATCAATAATCAGTTGGGCAGAAGACAGGCAGGATATGGCCGAGGCCTACGGATGAAGATTGAGACTGATTCAGTCGAAATAATTTCAGGAGTACGCTTCAATAAAACGCTTGGTTCACCAATCTCTCTTTTCATAAAAAACACAGACTGGGATAATTGGATCTCGCGAATGAGTGTTGATATTCCTGCTGAAGATGTTGAAAAAATCACTATTCCTCGTCCGGGTCATGCGGATCTAGTGGGGACATTAAAATACAATTACAACGATATCAGAAATTCAATTGAACGATCAAGTGCACGCGAAACGGCTGCACGTGTTGCGGCATGTTCTATCGCAAGAAGATTTTTGAGTGAATTCGGAATAGAAATTGGAAGTTACGTCGAAAGTATCGGCGGAATATTCGCAAAAGATAGATTTTCAAAAAAATTATTCGGTAACAAAATTTCGAAATCATTTACTGCTGAGAAATTGAATCATCTTTCTGATAAGAGTTGTGTCCGTGTACTTGATGATACACAAGAGAATAAAATCGTAAACAAAATTAAGATAGCCAAGAAACGGGGCGATACCCTTGGCGGAACATTCTTTATAGTAGCTACAGGTGTTCCTCCTGGACTTGGAAGTTTTGTTGATTATGATTCACGACTTGATGCTGAACTTTCCAGATCGATCATGTCAATTCAGGCGGTGAAGGGAGTTGAGATTGGACTTGGATTTGAAGCGTCAAATTTGTTCGGTTCAAGTGTACATGATGGAATAATTATGAAGGGTAGTGAGTTTACCAGAAAAACTAATAGAGCCGGCGGAATTGAGGGAAGTATATCAACAGGATTGCCCATAATTATTCGCGGTGCCATGAAACCGATTTCTACATTAATGTCGCCGTTAGATTCTGTCGATTTAGCCACGATGAAGAAAATTGAAGCAAGAAGAGAACGAAGCGATTTTGTTGCCGTACCAGCATGTGCTGTAATTGCGGAATCGATGACAGCCTGGACTCTTACAAAGTTCTTTCTGCAGAAATTTGGCGGCGACTGCATTGAAGAGACAAAAGAAAATTACAATAATTACACACAAAAATATTTTGAACGAACCAAAAATAATTTCTCGAGAGGTTAGGTGCTTAAGACTCAGCGTTTTGTATTCAGTCCATTCTACGAGAATACATACCTTATCTGGGATAATGAGGGTAATGAGGGTGCTGTAATAGATCCCGGATGTTATGAAGCTAAAGAAAGAGAAGTACTGGATGATTTTATAATCAAGAATAAAATCAATTTAAGATATCTGATCAATACTCACTGTCATATCGATCATATTTTTGGAAACGCCTATATTAAACAGAAGTACAATCCGGTTTATATGGCACCGGAGAAAGATGTTTTCATGCTTGATCTTATGATCGATACTGCTAAGAATTACGGAGTTGAATTGACACCTTCACCCAAGCCCGATAAATTCATCTCAGAAGAGATTGAATTTATTCTCGGTGCGATTATAGGAAAATTCATCTTCACTCCCGGCCATTCACCCGGTGAATTCTGTCTATATTTTCCAGATGAGAAAGTATGTTTCACCGGAGACGTATTATTCAATGGCAGTATTGGCCGTACTGATTTATGGGGAGGGAATTATGAGACTCTGATCCAATCAATACAAACCAAGCTACTTACACTACCTCATGATGTTGTAGTTTATCCGGGTCATGAATCCAGCACGACAATTGGAGATGAAATTATGTACAACTCTTTTCTGAAATCTTCTTAACTCATCTTACGCAAGAATTGAAGAAAAAATATTTTCTCAGTGGTTCTCTGTGCCTGCTCAGTGTTTCTCTGTGTTATATGTTATTCTTTATTACACAGAGTACCACCGGGAAGTCGCAGAGTTACACAGAGATAAAACTTTTGCGTAAGGTGATTTCTTAATTTGATTTAGCGGGTATCAATCGATATATTGATTCAAGAAATCGTGGAATTAACAGCATACATAATATGATTAAAAAAGATAATTCATTTAAAAACAGTCTCATACTTTTTGTAACACTTCTCTTTGTCTATATCATTTTGTTCGAATTTATTCTTCCTGTTAATAAGATTCTTCCTAGACCAAGCCTGTTAGCCGAATCGTTTCTTCATATCTGGAGAGATTATAATCTTCTCTATGCTTTTACAATTACCGCCACAGTAATATATCTTATGTTGATGCTCGGTTTGCTGACGGTCTATGTAAGAATTGCCTGGCTGTTTAAATTATTTGTGGAGTTTGAAAATTCATTTCTCTCTTTTCAATTCCTGAAATATATACCAGCATTTGTTCTGGCGGTGATCGTTAATTATTACTTCGCTAACCGGTTGGCGGGAGAATTCATTTTTGCATTCCTTCTTGTCGTTTTTCTAATTTCTAAAAAACTATTTAGCGAATCAAAGAATGTTAAAGAAGAATATCTGTTAGTTGCACGCAATCTTAACTTAACTCCAAGTGATATCTATGAGGATATTTACTGGAAATCTTCTTTGCCGGTATTAGCTGAACATATGAAGAAAATTCACCCTTACATTTGGCTACTAATCTTAACCTATGAATTTATCGGAAACACTAACGGGATTGGATCAATATACCATGCTGCTCTCGCATACAACGATTTCACTGCACTTTTCACCTTGGCAATTATAATTAGCATGCTAATATGGATTGGCAACTATCTTATAGGGACAATTAAAAACAAATTAATTCATTGGACAGCATAATATAATGATCGAGATTAAAAATATTTCAAGGAAATATTCTTCCAATGTTGGGTCACAACCAATTGAATTAAAGGATATTTCGTTCCAACTAATTGATGGTAAAATTACCTCCATCCTCGCTCCAGCTGATTCTGGCACATCATTATTGCTTAAAATTATTTCCGGATTGGAAGAACAAACAACGGGCGAAGTATTAAAACCGGTTGATGCAAAAATAATTTATATCCCTTCAACACCTTCATCTTTCCCATGGTTAAATGTTTTTCAAAATGTAAAATTTGGTCTTGATAAATGGAATGAAAAAGAGATTAACGAATTTATAAGGTTAGTCGGACTGGAAGGTTACGAAAAGTTCTATCCCGACAATAAAAGTCTTGGGTTCCGATTCAGAATTGCACTTGCACGTTCTCTTGCCAATAATCCATCAGCGATTCTATTAGATGAGCCGTTCAACCAGATGGATTATCAAACCAAGCAGGAAATGTACTCGCTTGTTAGAGCAGTAAACGGGAAGAACAAAACAACATTTCTTTTATCAACCTCAAATATTACCGAGGCAATTTTCGTATCTGATAAAATTTACTTAATGAAAAACAATCCGGTAGAAATATTCTCCGATATTCATATTGATATTCCTCACGAACGTGACCGAGTTACTTATACTTCGGAAAAATTTATACTACTCAAAACACAGATTGAAAATTCGTTTAACAAAATTGATACACAAAAGTTATTTCACCTCACTATCTAAAGCGGATTCAACTGATGAAAGAAAAAATAGAGAAACTAGAGAAACTACGAGTTGAGGCACAGACAGGCGGCGGAATCGAGAAAATAATTTCGCAGCATGAAAAGGGAAAACTTACTGCAAGAGAGCGAATCCAGCTTCTGGTTGATGAAGGTACATTTCAGGAAGTGGATATGTTTGTTAAACATCGGTCAACCGATTTTGGATTGGAGAATCAGAAATATCCTGGAGATGGGGTAGTTACAGGTTTTGCCAAAATTAATGGAAGACAAGTAGCGTTGTTCAGTCAGGATTTTACAGTTTTTGGTGGATCGCTATCCGAATCACATGCAGAGAAAATTTGCAAAGTGATGGATATGGCTATGAAGATAGGAATTCCGATAATTGGATTGAACGACTCAGGTGGTGCAAGGATTCAAGAGGGAGTTGTAAGTTTAGGCGGGTATGCCGAAATATTTCTTCGTAATACGTTAGCTTCCGGAGTAATTCCTCAGATCTCAGCAATACTCGGACCGTGTGCAGGAGGAGCCGTTTATTCTCCGGCAATTACAGATTTTGTTTTCATGGTTAAACACATCAGCCACATGTTTGTTACCGGTCCTAATGTGGTTAAAACCGTCACACATGAAGAGGTAAGTTTTGAAGATCTAGGAGGTGCAGAAACTCACGCCTCTAAAAGTGGAGTAGCCCACTTTGTTTATGATAATGAAGTGGAAGTGTTTGAGCATTTACGTAAACTAATCAACTTTCTTCCACTTAATTGGAGAGACACCTCACCTGTAAATGAATTTGATTTTAGCAAAGACCTGGTTAATCTGAAATTAGATACGATCATTCCTGATAATCCGAATAAACCCTATGATATGAGAGAGATTATTTCGCTGCTTCTTGATGATGGCGATTTTCTTGAAGTTCATGAGAATTACGCTCAGAATATTATTGTTGGTTTCGGTAGAGTTGGTGGCCTTTCAGTTGGAATAGTTGCCAATCAGCCACAGGTATTAGCTGGAGTACTTGATATTAATTCTTCAGTCAAAGGTGCACGCTTCATACGTTTTTGTGATGCTTTCAACATTCCTTTACTTGTATTGGAAGATGTTCCGGGCTTTCTACCCGGTACAGAACAGGAATGGAATGGAATAATCAGGCATGGATCGAAGCTGTTATTTGCTTTTTGTGAAGCAACTGTTCCCAAAGTTACAGTCATAATCCGTAAGGCTTACGGTGGAGCTTATGATGTTATGAATTCGAAACACATACGAGGTGATTTTAATTTTGCATGGCCAAGTGCTGAAATTGCAGTTATGGGACCCAAAGGCGCTGTTCAAATTATTTTTAAGAAAGAAATTGCAGCAGCAGACAATCCTGAGGAAAAATTGAATGAAAAGCTTTCCGAATATGTTGACAAATTTACGAATCCTTATATTGCTGCGGAACGTGGATATATTGATGAAGTTATTACACCAAGGGATACACGAATAAAAATTGTTCAGGCATTCCAACTTCTCAAAACAAAAGTAGATATGAATCCGAAAAAGAAGCACTGTAATATTCCTCTTTAAGTGTTTTTAAAACCTAACTTATTTATTTACAAATACTAAACTGGTCGGACATCATAAACTAACTTGACAATCCGTTTATAACGGATTAAATTGCGACCAAAATTTAAGCAAACGGAGTCTGTGTGAAAAAACTACTATTCCTACCGATGATTTTGTTCTTTATTGTATTTGTTTCTGCATGTAGTAGTTATCAAACTTCACCAAAATTCACAACCGCGGTTCCGGATACAATTAAAAATATTGAGACCTCTTCCAGGATGAATGAAATGCTGGAGAGTGCTCGTAAAGATTATGTCAGTGCGTTATATCAGCAAAAATTGGGATTTAAGGTTGAAACTCTTAACTACTATGAATCTGCATTATCTACGATCAATAAGCTAAGTTATTACCCAGACATCGAAGTTAACACACCTTATACAGAGTTGGAAAGTTCCATAGTTGAGGATTATCAGAAGTTCATAGAAAGTTTAGAAGAGTTACCTGAAAATGCATCAATTGGTGCTCTAGAAGAATGGATGAATAAAAAAATCCCTGATGTCATTCAGGAAAACGACAGCATTAATGTTAAAGTTGACCCAGGACCAACTACTACAGTTGTTGTTGGCGATTTTCCATTGGAAATAAATCGTCATGTTGAACAGTATATAGAGTATTTTACTGGAAAGGGAAGACATTATATTGAGAGTTGGCTTTCTCGCTCTGGAAAGTATTTCCCATTGATGGCGAAAGTCTTTGCAGAAGAAAAAGTGCCCCAACAATTGATCTATTTAAGTATGCCTGAGAGTGGATTAAACCCATACGCGCGCTCATGGGCTAAAGCAGTCGGTCTCTGGCAATTTATCCGCGGTACCGCACGCTTGTATGATCTGAGCATAAGTTTTAACATAGATGAAAGAAGAGACCCGGAAAAAGCAACTTATGCAGCGGCAAGACATTTGAGAGACCTTTATGCTTCATTAGGCGATTGGTATCTCGCTGTAGCGTCTTATAACAGCGGAGAAGGCAGAGTAAGAAGAGCAATGAGAAGAGCAGGCTCAAGTGATTTTTGGCAGATTCGTCCATTTCTACCAAAAGAAACCAGAAACTACATCCCGCAATACATTGCTGTTACTTTAATAGCCAGTCGACCTGAGCAATATGGTTTTACAAACATACAATTTGAAAAACCACACGAATACACAATTCACAGAATAAATGAAGCGATCGATCTTAGTATCCTTGCTAAATGTGCTGGAATTAGCGTTGAACTTCTTCGTGATATGAATCCTGAACTTACACAAAACAGCACACCGCCAAATCATGATGGTGGTTATCCTTTAAAAGTACCTACAAAATCATATGATGCATTTGTTCAGAATCTTAGTAATATCCCGGCCGATGCAAGAGTTCTTTTTGTAACCCATACGGTTAAACGTGGTGAAAAATTATCGGACATTGCTGCAAAATATGATATAAGTATTTCGACTTTATCCGACGTTAATAGTATAGCACCGCGGGCAAAGCTTAAAACCGGCTCTGAGATAAAAATCCCAGTCTCAACATTTAGTCCTGACGATCTCGCTATTAACACCGATATTCTTCCGGCTCTTGAGGATGAGATAAAAACATTAAATCAGAGTCCATCATATAAACTTGAAATCACAAATAATACCGATGAAAATAAGTTCTCGAAAATTTATCAGAATATGGTTACCGACTCAGTAAGTTTCACAGTACCCGAAGGTAAATCCGCTATTACATATGACGTGAAGAAGGGAGATAATCTTATTGCAATTGGCGATCTTTTTAATGTTCGTGTTTCCGATATCCGAAATTGGAATAACTTACCTTACACATCTACTGTCAGGGTTGGCCAAGAACTTACGATAATTGTTCCAGCCGATAAAGTTGATTATTTCACATCGATAAATAAGATGAGCGAAAGTGAAAAAAATAATCTTCTGTTCGTAAATTCTGGAAATGCTGGTGTAGAGCATAGAGTATTGAACGGTGAAACATTGTCTACTGTCGCAGCTAAGTACGGCGTTTCAATTGCAAATTTAAGAAGCTGGAATAATCTTAAGAGTGATCGACTTGTAAAAGGTAAAAAACTAATGATCTATTCAGGGGACTATAGAAAAACCAGTTCTACTAATTCCTTGGCCGGTAGCAGAACAACGAAATATAAAACGAGAAAAGGCGATTCTATTGGCAAGATTGCCCAGAAATATGGGGTCACAACCGCCCAGTTAAGAAAATGGAATAAACTTAGTACAAGTAAAATTGTTGTTGGACAGGTATTGGTTGTGCACGGAAAAGAACAAGCTACATCACTGGGTGATAATACAACACGTAAAGATGGAAATGTTCTACATTATAACGTGAAAGATGGTGATACGATTGGTGAAATTGCTGAAATGTTTAAAGTCTCAGTTGCAGATGTCAAGAGATGGAATAATCTTAACAGCAACAAAATCGTTTCAGGGAAAGCATTGGAAATTTATTCTGATGTTGATCCTACAGTTAAGAAATCAAACGTTAAGAAAATATCTGAACCGAAGTCAGATCTTTCTTCTAATAAGACGAAGGAAATTAATCTAAAGAGCGATAAAATGACTCTTCATGTTGTCAGGGAGGGCGAATCTCTTTGGACAATTGCCAAGAATAATAAAGTTCGTGTTTCTGATCTGATTGCGTGGAATAATCTTTCAAATGAACGTGTAAAAGTTGGACAGAAAATAAAAATTCAGAAATAAAATAGTTCTTAACATAATTTAAAAAGCTGTTAGGGGTGCATTCCATTGACTTAATGGGAATAGCTGAGAATAAACCCTTAAACCTGATCTGGATAATGCCAGCGTAGGAAAACGGTACGTGAGTAATCAAGTACAGCCGTTTCCCAAACGGCTTTTTTTATTTCTAAACCATAGGAGAGATAAAATGAAGTACTTGAGTATTACTTTGTTTCTAATTGCTTTTCATTCTATTGCTTTAGCTCAATCTATAACCGGGCATATTTTTGACCTTTCAGATAACTCACCTCTCAATTTTGTAAGCGTTCTCGTCCAAGGAAAGGGGATTGGTACAGTTTCTGATGTGAATGGATTCTTTGAATTGGGAGAGCAACTAAATGAAAATGATATTTTGATATTTAGTCACGTAAGTTTCTTACCAAAGAGGATATCTCTGAATGATTTTAATAATTCTACGAAAAAAATATATCTTGAAAACAAAATAATTACAAGCCAAACGATTCTCGTTAAAGGTAATATCGGTACACCTGGTATCACTCCGCTGACATTTTCAAAAATAAATCGTGCAGCAATAAAAGAGTCGTATGTTAATCAGGACATTCCGGAACTCTTGAGTTATCAGCCATCAATTACTTTTTATTCTGAAAATGGGAACGGTCTTGGTTACAACTATCTGAGCATCCGTGGTTTTGATCAAAGAAGAATTTCTGTATCGATCAATGGAATCCCACAGAATGATCCTGAAGATCATAATGTTTACTGGCTGGATTTTCCGGACCTACTGGAAAGCACAGAGCTAATTCAGGTGCAGCGCGGTGCAGGTTCTGGAATTATAGGATATCCAGCAGTTGGTGGTTCAATAAATATAATTACATCTTCATTTTCCGATAAACCCAAGATGAATATTTTATTATCAATCGGAAGCTATAATACACGAAAATATTCGGCTCAGTTTTCTAGCGGATTAGTTGCGAACAAATATTCTTTTTATGCAAAGCTCTCCCAAACATTAAGCAGCGGTTACCGCAATTCAAGTTGGATCGATTTTAAGTCATTCTATTTGAGCGCTGTTAGATTTGATGAAAACTCAACAACTCAATTAAACATTTACGGCGGTCCTGTGGCAGATGGTCTGGCTTACACCGGACTGCCGAAATTCGCTATTAAAGATCGAGAGCTGCGTAAGGGAAACTATTCATACTGGGAAGCGGATAACAATAATTATACTTATGCACTTGAAAGAAGAGCGAATGAAATAGAGAATTTCTCACAACCTCATTTTGAGATATTAAATGAATGGAAGCTTAATGATAAAGTGGTTATTAATAACGCATTATTTTTAGTCTTGGGAGAGGGATTCTTTGATTATGATGGATCCTGGGCAGATACAAATTATTTCAGAATCTCAAATGAATTTGGTTTTCAACCTGCAGGGAATCCAGGGAACGCATTAATACGTGCTATGGTTAAGAATAAACAATGGGGATGGATCCCGCGTATAAGTATTAAACATTCAAATGGAGAATTGATACTTGGAGGCGAAATAAGAATTCACCGTTCACTTCATTGGGGAAGCCTGAACTTCGGTGAAAATCTTCCTGCAGGATTAACTAAAGATTACAGGTATTATCAGTACGAAGGCGGTAATAATATAGCGAGTTTTTATGTCCATGATAAGTATCAATTAGATAATCATCTCAATTTGCTTCTTGAAGTACAACTTGCTTATCATAACTATAAATTGTTCGCAGAAAAATATCTCGGAAATGAATTTGAGGTTAGTAATTTATTTTTCAATCCGCGAATTGGAGTTAATTATAAAATTACTCCTGAGATAAATATGTATCTCTCTCTTGCCCGTGTATCTAGAGAACCAAGATTGAAGAATTATTATGACGCCGCTGAATCCAGCGGTGGCGCTGTGCCACAGTTCGAGTTCAATTCAGCAGGGAAGTATGATTTTACTAAACCGCTCGTTAAACCAGAGACAATGAATAATATTGAATTAGGATCTTCCATTGTAAAAGATGGTATGAATCTTTCGTTGAATATTTATTACATGCTTTTTAATAATGAAATAGTAAAGCAGGGCCAAATTGATCGTTTCGGCCAGCCGGTCACGGGTAATATGGACAAGACGATTCACTATGGTGTTGAAGCCGCCGGATCATATAAGCTATTTGATCATCTTGAACTGATATTCAACGGTTCGATTTCGAAAAATTATATCAACAGTGGCTATACTTATATTCAAAGCGGAGACGCACTATTGCCAACTAATAAAATAGATTTGAAGGAAAATAGAATAAGCGGATTTCCAGATTTGACATTTAATGTTATTTCAAAAATATATTATGAGAAATTCTTTTTGCAGCTATCTATAAAATATGTCGGAGATTTATTTACCGATAACTTCGACGTTAGGTTAACAGATTTGATAAATAGATATCCGTCTATAACCGACTACTCTGATAATAAAGTAGATTCTTATTTTGTAGTTAATTTATTTACATCGTATTCTTTTTCGTTCGATCCGGTTGGTAAAGACTTAAGAGTATTTTGTCAGGTCAATAACCTTTTAGATAACCTTTACGCATCATATGGAATTGGTAAAGAATATTTCCCTGCAGCAGAAAGAAATCTAATTTTAGGAATAAATTTAGGTCTGTGATGAAGAATTGTATCATACTTGCAAATGGTCATGCACCTTCAAAAAAAGTGATAAGTTATTTCTCAGTGAATGGTTATAACACTTTAATTTGTGCGGACGGTGGTGCGAATTCCGCTTCAAAATTAGGCCTGATTCCTGATTATATTATTGGCGATCTGGATTCGATCAAACCTGAAGTGTATGATTATTTTTTTGATAAATGTGAAATCATCCAGATTAAGAGGCAAAACGACACAGATGTTGAGAAGTGCCTGAAATTTGCAATCAAAAACAAATATAGAGATGTGATAATGCTTGGTTCAACAGGTGACAGGCTTGACCATTCATTCTGTAACCTTGGAATTGTTCTTAAATATTTTGATCGAATTACTATCAGAATCATTCATGAGAAGTCTATACTTTCAGCACACACCGGAAATGTTTTATTAAACACTATGCCTGACGAGGCAATTTCAATTTATGGAATTGATGTCAGAACACGTATCTCTTCAAAGGGACTTAAATATCAACTCAGAAACATTTCTTTACCTTTCGGGAAAAAAGAAAGTACCAGCAATAAAGCTTTACGAAATACTGTCTCACTTAGCATTAAAGGTGGAATAGTATTTATTGTTCGCGATTTTCAGACTATGAGTAAATATGGTCTCTTTTAGTTCATTAGATTTAGTAATAATAGTTTCTTTTTTCGTCATTCTACTTTCAATTGGATTTTTTCCGAAGAAAGAGATAAAAGGTGATTCGTCTGATTATTTACTCTCAGGCAGAAAAGTGGGTCTGTTCCTTTTTGTTATGACAAATGTTTCCACCTGGTATGGAGGAATTCTTGGTGTAGGAGAGTTTACATATCATCACGGACTCTTAAGTTGGTTCACCCAGGGGCTTCCTTATTACATTTTTGCAATTATATTCGCTTTCTTTTTTGCAAAGAAGATTCGTAACGCATCGCTTTTTACAATTCCAGATAAACTTGAGGAGACATATGGAAGGGAAGTGGGGCTTATCTCCGCAGTTTTAATTTTTATTCTTGTTTCTCCTGCCCCATATCTTTTAATGACAGCCAACCTGCTTAGCATTATCTTTACTATAAATTTACTCCCGGCACTTATCCTGAGTATACTTGTATCCGGGGTATACCTGTTACGAGGAGGATATAAAGCGGATTTGTACACAGATGTATTTCAGTTCTTTGTTATGTTCCTCGGTTTCATTCTTATTGTACTCATTTCGATTTTTTATGTGGGCGATTATAACTACTTAAGAGAAACGCTTCCGCCCGAACATTTAAAGCTAACTTCCAACGTTTCGCCTGTGTATGTAATTGTCTGGTTTCTTATTGCCCTGTGGACTTTTGCAGATCCGGGATTTCACCAGCGATGTTATGCTGCTAAAAATGGTAATGTTGCGAAGTGGGGAATTGTTATTTCCGTGTTTTTCATGATCTTATTCGATTTTCTTACGACAACTACCGGCCTATTTGCCCGAGCAGCACTTCCAAATCTTACAAATCCGGTTTTATCATTCCCTCTCTATGCCGAAAAAATTCTGGGGATAGGGACAAAAGGCTTGTTTTATGCCGCAATGTTCGCAACCATCATTTCAACGCTTAACAGTTTTATCTTCCTTAGTGCAACAACTTTTGGACGTGATTTTGTTTTCAAGTTGAGCAAGAAATCAAATGAAAAAAATATCCCGAATTATACCAGAATAGGATTAGTTGTGTCGGCGATTATATCCATAACACTCGCTTATAACGTCCAATCAGTGGTCTCGTTGTGGTATGTAATAGGAAGTATATGTATTCCCGGAATTATTCTGCTTCTCTTCGGTGCCTATTTTGAGGGAATGAAAGTCTCGAAGAATTTAGCATTCGTTGAGATAATTGGAGGTTCTTTAACTAGCGTGGTATGGTTTTTAATCCGCGAACAGATGTCAGCAGGTGTTTTAAAAGAAATTGAACCTATGATCGCTGGATTACTGTTTGTCACCCTAGTCCACATTTGTGGAATTATTAAAAAATAGACCGCTCTATAAGTAGACTACATAATTCTGATTGATGATTAACATGCTAATTGATTAGTGCATACCAACCTTTGTTGAATGGATTACTCATATATAAAAAAAGGAAAATATTTGATTTTATTCTTAGAAGAGAAGAGCGGTGCGCTGTTAACACCGCATATATTCAACATCTTCAGATAACTTAGATCACGACTAATGCGCCAAATCTAAGGAAGTAAAATTCCCACGGAAATTACAGTTGTCCACAATCCCTTTTTATCACCTTGTGCAGACTGGGTAATATTAAAGGAATTAACAATCTTGCCTGACATTTTATAGGACTGTTCTCTTTCATTCCAAGCCTTCTCCGGGTCAAAATCAACTCCAAGTGTTGTAGCTAACATTGTCGCAGCAAGATCTTCAGCATACTCCCCGGCAACTTTTTCTGTCTCACCATATGGATGATGCTCAGATAGATAGCCATACATGTGTTTATCGGCAGGAATAGCAACGCCTATTGAAGAGGCAATCAACCTATTAGGTTCACTTGTAGAGTTTCGTGCCATCACACAGTGAGTTATTAGTCCCGGTTTCAAAAGTTTTAATCCTTGTTCTTTACTCAATCTTTTGCATCCGACAGGATAGATGCTGCTAACTGAAACAAGATTGCAGATTTCTATACCTGCATTTCGAAGAGCTAACTCAAATGATGCAAGATATTCTTTATGTCTACCCACACCCTTAGTAAAAAAGATTTTTGTTGGAACGTACAATGTGGTTTCCTCCTTCTAATTACAAATCAATTTAATAAATT
>CAYTUV010000027.1:0-46750 GCA_964441505.1 uncultured Melioribacter sp.
ATCAACTTAATTTTCAAAATTGCAAAAGAGAAAGACGCTTTTGATAAGTTGGAGAAGCATCTTTTCAAAACAACGAGAAAGGAACTTTCAGAAAATATTATTGAATGTGGCATCTTACCCGAAATGTTTGGACACGACAGTTCAGAAGAAAAACTTTGGGCAAAACTCTCTGACATAATTCTTGCACAATCTCTTAATCACTTAGGAATTAAAGCCGAAGTCCTTGGAGCAAGAGGAAACTCAGCCGATGTTTACGGCAAGACAAACAAATATTCAATTGTTGGTGATGCAAAAACTTTTCGCTTAAGCAGAACAGCAAAAAACCAAAAAGATTTTAAAGTAAGTGCGTTGGATAGTTGGCGCCAAGGCAACAACTACGCTGTACTTGTTGCTCCTCTTTCACAATACCCAAATCGAGCAAGCCAAATTTATAGTCAGGCGATTGATAAAAATGTAACATTACTTTCATACACACACTTACTTTTTCTTCTTGATTTTCACAAAGCGCATGACCTGCAACCAATCTGGGAAACTGGAAATGCTTTAAAGGAATTCACGAAACCAAACGTACTGTCTAGTTCGTTAAATTATTGGGATGTCATCAACAAAACTGTTTGTAATGCGGTCGGAAGAAGCATTGATGATTTGAAAAAATACAAGCAGCTTGAAATTGCGAAAACAAAAGAAATCGGGAAAGAAGGAATTACTTATTGGAAAAATAAAATCAAAGAGTTTTCAAAACTTTCAAAAGAAGAAGCAATAAAAATGCTGATTAAGTCAGAGAAAATTGAAGCAAAAATTAAAACGATTGAAAAAGCAATCAACATAAAAATTCCTCTATGAATAACAGATATTTGAACACAATAACAAATGCCGACTGTTTAGAACACTTGGCACACTTGAAGAAGGAAACGATTGATCTATTCCTTTCGGATATTCCTTACGGAATAAATTTAGATGAGTGGGATGTCTTACACAACAACACTAACTCTGCTTTACTAGGACAATCACCGGCGCAATGTGGAAAGACAGGTTTTAAACGGAGAGGCAAGCCCATTAACGGTTGGAGTTCAGCTGATAGAAATAGTGGTAAAGAATATCAACAGTGGTGTGAGAGTTGGGCAAAATTGACTTACCCAATTTTGAAAGAAGGTGCATCATTATTTGTCTTTGGTGCAAGACGGACACTTCATAGAGCTATTAATGCTCTTGAGGACAGTGGATTTTTGCTGAAAGATGTTTTGGCTTGGAAAAAACCCTCTGCACACCACAGAGCACAACGCTTTAATAATGTTTTAGAGAAACGAGGACTTGAAAGCGAAATGTTGGAATGGGAAGGTTGGCGGCTTGGAAATCTTGCACCGATTTACGAACCTATTGCCTGGTTTTTCAAACCATATAAAATCACAATTACTGACAACATATTAAAAAACGGTGTTGGTGCAATCAATGTAGAAGAATGTAAAATCAACGGTGTAAGCCCGACAAACCTATTAGAGTTCGGCTTTGAAAAAGACGAAACAAGAATACACGAAGCACAGAAACCCGTTGCGTTATTTGAATTCTTAATCAAACTCACAACAAAAGAAAATCAAATAGTGCTTGACCCATTTATGGGAAGTGGCACAACAGCAGTTGCAGCAAAAAAACTCAACCGACAATTTATTGGCTTTGAAATCAGCGAAAATTATTATCTCAAATCGCTTGAACGACTTGATGACACTTTACCCGTATCTTACAAGAAAAGACAAAATGAAAAGCAAATGAGCTTCATTTTAGAAGAACAAGTGAAGTATGCTAAATTAAAACATTAGTGCTTTGTGGAGCCCGTTAACCCGCATGTATTACAAAAATACCCACCCAAATTCAATTTGCTATTCATAATGATTGCCTATATTTTCGACACCGATAAATCAATAACTATTCTATTAAAGGAGAAAAAATGAAGTTGATGAGATTATTCCTGATAATGTTGTTAACCATTTCTGTGGTCACAGCGCAGAATAAAAAACCGGCGAATAATAAAACCGCCGCATCAGTTGTACTTAAAACACAAGGTGATTCGATTAGTTATGCGATAGGACAGAATATTTACGGTAACCTGAAAGACCCGGGTATCCAGCTGAACTTAAACGTTTTGATAGAATCTCTTAAAGACGCATCAAAAGAAAAATCAATTCTTCCTCAGGAAAGTTGTATGAAAGTATTGACTGCCCTAAATGCTAAAATGCAGGAGCGTCAGATGGCTTTACAGAAAGCTCAGGAGGAAGAAAAAAAAGCGGAGATGGCACCAGTGATTGAAAAGAATAAAAAAGAGGGAGAAGCATTCCTCTATGAAAATAAAAAGAAGGAAGGCGTTCTTACTACACCAAGCGGTCTGCAGTACAAAATAATTTCAAAGGGTGCCGGCGGTCCTTCACCAAAAGCAACAGATCAGGTTAAAGTTCATTATAAAGGAACATTGCTTGATGGAAAAACTTTTGACAGTTCTTACGATAGAAAAGAACCGGCAACATTTCCACTTAATCAGGTTATTAAAGGATGGACTGAAGGTTTACAGTTAATGCAGGTTGGTGACAAATTTCAATTCTTCATTCCTTACGATCTTGGATACGGAGAACCGGGTCGTGGAGAAACAATTCCTCCTGCAACAGTACTAACTTTTGAAGTTGAGTTACTGGAAATTGTAAAATAGAGATGTGTTATAATTGACCGGTGATAAGAATAATTCTTTCACCGGTCATTGATGATTATTTTATTGTTCTACGGAAGGTTCTGGATTTTCGTTTTCTTCAGTCTGGAGTTCTTCTTCCTTTATCTCTTTACTTTCAACTACATAATCAGTTCTTACTTTTACCACAACTTTTTTAACTTCATGAGGAATGTTAATTGCAACTTGTGGCATATGAATATCTGCAGGGAAGAAGATAGCAAAGTGCCCTTCGTCGGCTATCAAATAATTTCCCTCTCCTTTATGAAATGATATATCATTACCTGCATGATATTCTTGCAGCACAATAACTTTTTGTGAATCTGTGAAACCCATCTTCTCCTTGCCGGAGACCATATACTGAATGTCGATATACTTTCTATGAGATTCCCACTTTGTTGAGCTGGAGGGTTTGGTATTATATAATTGAACAATTGCAAAAATATTTTCACCGTCAATTTCGTATGTGCCCGGTTCAACATTTTCGAAATCGGTATCTACCAGATACTTAAGGGCTTTTTCAATTCTTTCTCCAAGCGGAAAATATTGCTGGGCATTTTTTAATCGATCAAAAACCATACAACCTCAAAATTTTTTTAAAATAATAAATTGTTTAAAACAGCTTAAGCATTAATCCGACAACGACCATATAGAAGTCGCTTTTTAAATCGCCGGTGCTTTTAATATTCTCTAATTTTGTTTTTGCCATCACATAACGGATATCTCCGGTTAAAACTAAATTTCCAAGAGGAATTTCTAAACCTGCACCGGCATGATAACCAATTTCTCTACTTGTCTCCGAAGGAGCTCCAGCGAATAATCCGCTATACTCTATTTTAGTATTATACCAACCGATTCCACCTTCTAAATGTACTATTGGAAGAAGATTTAAGAACCCAGTGAGCATAACCGGGTATGTTGTTGTTTTAACCATTCCATCAAAATATTTCTCGGATTTATAACCAACAGACCCCTCTACTTTTAATCCTCCTAATCCAATTCTTACCGCTGCTCCCGGCATAAGAACGGCATCAGCATCTTGCGCTTTGACATAAGATCCTTGAACGCCTATAGCTATACTTTGAGCGTTTACAGTGCCTGCGATAATTAGATACACTATTAGATAAAACACTTTTTTCATTTTATCCTCTAAGTTTGTTTATTACAACTTACTCAAAAATTTTGTGGAATGAAATTTATTTGTTCCGAATTCTCCGAAAAATAGACTCTGTGAAATGCTTTCTGAAAATCTTCCTCCTTAGCCTTATAGATATTAACAAATTTCTGCGGATTACGATCGAAGAAAGGGAAGAAACTGCTCTGCACCTGAACCATAATTTTGTGCCCTTTCAAAAATGTGTGGTCTATGTCGTTGAGATTTACATTGACCTCCGTAACTTCATTCGGAATGAATGGTACGGGTTTCTCATAACCATTTCGGAATTTACCTCTTAACATTTCGAAGCGGATCATACGCTGATATCCGCCCATCTCAATTCCGTTCGGATTCTTTTCAGGATTTTTTTCTGCGTCAGGGTAAACATCAATAATTTTTACAACCCAATCAGCATCTGTTCCGGTTGTAGAAACAAAAAGTTTTGCAGAGATTGGTCCACTAACAGTTACATCCGTTTCAAGCGGATCTGTCTCATATGCCAGAACATCGGGACGTGAGGATGCAAACCGCTGGTCATCTGCCATATAAGTTCTGAAGTACATCTGCTGTGAATCATGAAATTTAGATGTGTAAGGAACCGGTTTATTCGGGTCGCTCAAGTATTCGTCATATAAATCATTTATGCCGGAAGATTTTTTCCAATTTAATTTTTTATGAGAAGCTAAGTATAAAGAATTTGATTCGACATTTAGAGGCGGCCATACTTCATGATTGATCCAGATGTTTGAACCGGTTCTGAAAGTTACGGCTTCAGGTAAATTCAGGCTGCCGGTTCCTTTAAGATAATAATTGAAAAACGGAGTGAGTAAATTATTATTGTAATGCTCACTCGTGTTCTCGCCCAAATTAAAATCACCAAAAGTAGAACCGTCACTGCGAGCCCAACCGCCATGACTCCACGGTCCCATTACAAGATATGTTTTGTTGTTCGGGTTTTTCTTTTCGATGGAAGAATATATTTGCAATGGTCCGTAAAGATCCTCGGAATCGAACCAACCGCCGACAATTAAAGCAGCGGGTTTCACATTCTTAAAATGAGGTAGGTTATTTCTTGATTGCCAGAAATCATCATAACTATCATGTTCTATTACTGAATTCCAGAATGGAAGTTTTCCTTCAAAATATTTTTTGTTAGCATTCGCCAGAGGGCCAAGTTTTAAAAAGAAATTGTACATATCGGGTGAATCGTAGACTGGTCCGCGCTTCCATTGTGTAGTTAAAGAATCGCGCTGCTGATCAAAGCCTTTGAAAAAATTAAACGACATCGATAACGTTAAAGCACCATGATGATGCATGTCATCGCCAATAAACCAATCGGCAATTGGAGCTTGAGGCGAAACAGCTTTTAATGCCGGATGAGAATCAATCAACGACATGGCCGCATAAAACCCGGGATAAGAAATTCCCCAGATGCCGACATTGCCGTTATTGCGTTTCAAATTTTTTACGAGCCAATCAATTGTATCATATGTATCGGTGGTTTCATCTATATCTTTATTACTCTTCTTGTTGGGAATATATGCCCGCATGTTGTCGTATTTTCCTTCGCTCATAAATTGGCCGCGTACATCCTGAAAGACAAAAATGTAACCCTCTTTGGCAAATGTATCGTTCGGTCCAAGATTCTGTGGATATTTCTCTTCCCCATATGGTGCTACTGTATACGGTGTTCGAACCATCAAGATGGGATAATCCTTTGTTGTGTCCTTGGGAGAATAGACGGAAGTGAAAAGTTTAACACCATCCCGCATCTCAATACGGAAATCTTTTTTTATGTAATGCTCTTTGATATAATCTACTCCCTGAGAGTAGAGAATTGCATTGATAAATAAAAAAAGATGGGCAAATAGCAAGAAGAAAAATAATTTTGATCTATTCATTCAATACTCCTGGGCTTTAATAAGTGACTGAAATATTCCGACAAAATAAAAATTACTGAAGGACATTTACACCTATAGCAGATGGATATTTTTTAGAGTGATATACTCTTTGAGTCGCTTTCCTGAAATCTTCCTCCTTTGCGTTATATATGTCGCAAAAATTTTGAGGGTTACGATCGAAGAAAGGAAAGAAGCTGCTCTGAATCTGAACCATAATCCGATGACCTTTGAGAAATGTATGGTGTATACTATTCATCTTGAATTTAACCTCGGTAACTTTATTAGGAATAAACGGTACAGGTTTTTCAAGACTGTTTCTGAATTTACCGCGCATTATTCCAAATCGAACCAGCATCTGGTAATTTCCCATCTCCACTTTCTGAGATTCAGAATCAGCTGAGGATGAATCATCGGGGAATACATCAATAAGCTTTACGATCCAGTCCGAATCGGTTCCCGAAGTCGAAACAAATAGATCGGCTGTCATTGGTCCAACAATTGTCACATCATTCTGCAGCGGTTCTGTTTCATAGAGTAAAACATCGGGGCGGTAAGAAGCAAATCGCTGATCCTCAATAACATAGGGCTTGTGATAGGATAATCTTGAATCGTGAATCTTAGCTGAATATGGAACAGGTCTGTTCGGATCACTGATATATTCATCAAATGAATTTGCGGTTATCTCCTTGGGATTTTCAAACGTCAGTTTTTCGCTAGCGCTCAGGAATAAAGATTTTGGCGTAATATTTTTCGGAGGCCACTGATCATATTTAAACCATTTATTAATTCCTGTTCCAAAGATATATGCGTCAGGCAAATTCGGATTTTCTTTGCCAAATAAATAATGCTCAAAGAATGGTGTGAGAATATTGTCCTGATAAAATTTACTCGTTTCGCTCCCAAAGGAAATATCACCAAGAGAATCACCTTTAGTTCTAAACCATCCGCCGTGAATCCATGGACCGACAACTATAGAATTTTTGGCAGCTGGATTTTTCTCTTCAATTGATTTATAAATATGAATGTGACCGTATGGATCTTCCGAGTCAAACCATCCTCCGACAGTCATAACAGCGGGTGTAATTTTATTAAAGTGCGGAAGAATATTTTTTGTTTGCCAGAAGTTATCGTAGGTGCCGTGTTCCATCAGTTCATCCCAGAATCCAAGACGGTTTTTAAAATATTTTGTGTTTGAATTTGAGAGAGGCCCAAGCTTCAGGAAAAAGCTGTAGGCATCCGGTGATGAATACTCAAATGTTTTCGGCCAATCTTTAGTCAAACCGGGTCTTTTCTGATCCATCCATTGGTCAAATATAAAACTCTGCAAAAGGCAGAAAGCGCCGTTGTGGTGAACGTCATCACCAACAAACCAATCCGCAATAGGTGCCTGCGGTGATATTGCTACCAATGCAGGGTGAGAATCAATTGCCGCCATTGCGGAATAAAATCCCGGATAAGAATTTCCAAGTATACCAACTTTACCATTATGGTTTTCAACATTTTTTATCAGCCAGTCGATCGTATCATAAGTGTCGCTGCTCTCGTCAATATCTTTATCATTTTTTTTATGATCAATATGCGGTCTCATGTTAACAAATTCACCTTCGGACATAAATCTGCCGCGGACATCCTGCGCAACAAAAATACATCCGTCCTCTACTAATTTTTGAGAAACACCCCATCTTGTGAAGCTATCAAATTGATCTTCGCCATACGGTCCAACTGCGTAAGGCGTCCTGAATAGAATCATCGGATGTTTTACAGAGTTGTCTTTGGGTGAATAAACTGCTGTAAAAAGAGTAATGCCGTCTCTCATCTTAATACGGTATTCCTTCTTTGTATAACGTTCTTTTATCCAACTTGCTTCCTGTGCAAAATGAATGGATGCTGCAAGTAAAAGAAATGCTAGTAAAAATTTTTTCATTATCAGTTCTCCATGCCGGGATACAAATTTGTTTTTAGGGTAGTTCTAAAAACTTTCACAAAGTGATGGCTATGCCACAATATCCTTTGCGAACTTTGCTTTTTCTTTGCGTTCTCTGCGTTAAATATTTACAAAAGATAGTTTTTAGAAGTATCCTGTGGATTAATATTTCATGGATATTCCATTTATCCGGTGCGGGTTTGAAGTGCCACATCTCCTCTGGAAATTCCTTTAATGCGTTTATCAGAGAATCATAACCCCTGGAATATGATTCGATCTTTTCTGCTCTTGCCATTTTTATCCTTTAACGTATTTTGAGAAATAATTTTTCTGCTTCAGCAGGATTTTCTTTCCCGCCCTGATCAATATAATACGAACTGCGGTGATCAAAATAATGTATTCAATTTTGAGATGCGATTGATAAATATGGATCTTCTTTGGAAATGATTTTTTACTCGTGTGTGAATTTGGATATGAAAAGGGAGAGAAAGTTTGGACTTTCTCTCCCGGGCAGTTCTGAAAAAGCGAGATATGTTTTACTTCTAAAATTTTTCAAGAATTCCAGATTAAATTGATTCAGGTGTTTCCGAGAACCATTCGATTTTTCCGCAGCTCATACAAGTAAGTGTTACAGCGGTTCTGTTTGCCCAATCCTAAAAATGTCATTCCGGGGGTATTCAACAAAACATCTCTTACCTCAAATATATCATTACCACAAAACGGGCAGATAATTTTCTTCCCGGCAATACTGTACGAGCCGGATGCATACTCTTTTGGTTTTCTATCAAACAGAGACATAGAAACTCCTAGAATAATTAAAATTGTCTTCTTTGCTGCACAGCATTCGGATCAAAATATTTTCTTGGAAGTTTTTCATCGCGCATTGCGGCATTATAAACAAATGCGGCCATGATTGTGGCAGATTGAATTAAGTCCGCTCTGCTTGTATGATCATAAACATCCATATTTGAGTGATGTGTTCTTGAATCATATTCAAGTTCATCCTGTATGAATTGGAATCCCGGTAATCCGGCGCCGTCAAATGATTGATGATCGGTTCCACCGGTATTTCTTAGCGTAACTGTTGATGCACCCAGATCGTTAAATGGTTTTAACCAGTCTTCAAAAATTTGCATTACAGCAAAGTTGCCTTGAGTATAAATTCCGCGAATTTTGCCAGAACCATTATCGTAATTAAAGTAAGCGGCTAGTTTATCATACTCCGGTTTCATTTCTTTCTTCTCTGCATCAAAGAAATGGTTTTTAATATAACCGCGCGAACCGATCAATCCTACTTCTTCGGCATCCCAAAGTGCAATACGTATCGTTCTTCTTGGTTTTACATTAAGTGCCTTCAATATGCGTATAGCTTCCATTGCAACGGCACTTCCTGCCGAATTGTCTGTTCCGCCTGTTCCTGAATGCCATGTATCAAAGTGACCGCCAAGCATAACAACTTCATCTTTCAATTTTTTATCAGTGCCAGGAATTTCTGCAATGATATTGTATCCAAGAGTATCTGTATCAACGAAGTTTGCTTGAATTTCCATCTCCAATGTTACGGGAACATTTTTCTGAGCGATGCGAACCATACGATTATATTGTTCAACAGAAACAACCACAGATGGCAAAGGCATCGCTGAATCTTTGCGATAAGAGCCCCCACCTTGGACAAAAATTGTTCCGTCGGTTCCTCTGGATGGTTCAAGAATTACGGCAGCACCTTCATTTTTTAAGAACTTCGCAACTTTTTGCTGTAAATCTCTCTGGGCGGTTAATATTTGCATTTGTGCTGGATCAAAATTCCTTCCGCCTCCTTCAGAAGCCATCTGCAACTTCTTTAATTCTTCATCCGTATATCTTTTTCCATCGGCTTCCATTGCAAGAACAACAGGTTGTTCACCTCTTGAAAGAACGATAGCACCTTTTAACTTTCCTTTGAATGCATCAAGGTCGGCTTCTGTTTTAATATCCATGAGCACGGCATTACCTCTTAAAATGCCCTCAAGTCCCGGTGTCCATGCCTTTGGGTAAGCGATTAGGGGCATGTATTGCGGTGATGTCATTGCAGCATAAAACTTTTTCAATTCCCAGCCGCGGCCCAGAGCTCCGAATGATTCCATTGCTGCTTTATCCAGGCCGAGTTCTTTAAGTTTACCTACTGCCCATTGACCGGCCTGACGATATTGTGGTGATGCAGCAAGGCGAGGCGCATATATATCGCAAAGGTAACTCATTGTTTCAGCCATCTTGGAATTTTGCATTCCTTCCTGACGAATCCGCTGCATCATTTGGTAATCTATTTTTTCCTGGGCAAAAATTGATGATGAGAGAGATAGACAGAATAAAATAATTATGGAAAATATTCGTTTCATCTTTTTCTCCGCTATGAATGGTAAAAAAATTAGGATTATCGAAATAGTGATTTACTTCTTACAGTTATCAAATTATGCAATAAGAATATCACACTGAGTTAAAAAGTGTTAAAAAACGCGAAATTTTTTCCAGTCATTTTCTTTCACTTTTGCGAGATCAATAATCTTTCAATCTGTCTTCTGTGGCGGAGTATATGAACTATTGCGTGTTCGAACATCATTTCGATATCGTAAAGACCCCATCGTGTTTCCTGACGTGTAGAAATAATTTCCTCTCTTGTCATTGTTAAATAGTCATTCACCAGTTTTGCTGTATATGATAATACATTTTCCAATTCATCAATTGCATGCACTAAATTATAGATATGATAGTTATGGTTTTCAATGGGTAGTTTTAGAAAAACAGAAATTTGATCGGCATATCTGTAACCTGCGCTAACAACATGCTTCATCACCGACTGAATAGAGCGGCAGTCCTCATCTTTTGTAAAAGGGTCGCTTATTTTGATGAACTCTTCCTGCGTAATTGTACTCAATAAATTTTTCAATTCAAGAGCAACTCTTTCGTACTCGTCCATTAATGCGCCAATTGCGCCGGGTCGGAATTGTTTTTTCATTTATTCTCCCTCATCATAATTCAAAATCGGTCTAAGCCATTTCTCGGCTTCTTTCAAGCTAATGCCTTTCCGTTTGCGATAATCATCAGCTTGATCTTTGCTGATATTACCGATAGTAGAATATTTAAATTGTACATTAACAAATTATGATCAATGTAAAATGTAATAAGTCGCGCAACATTTTATTAAACTTTATTCTGTGTTGGGATCAATACCCCGACGCTTGCGGCGAGGATGTTTATTTTCAAAATAGATAAAAAATATTAGCAATTCAATTTTGTGTGCGGTTTGATTTGTGAGGAGATATTTTGAAGAGGCGTTCTAATTCAAAAGGAAATTAGTTTTAATGAATCGAAACGAAACCTTCCTTTTGCTTTTAGGTAATAATGTTTTCAGTAAACATAAATAAAACAAAAAACCCAAGTTTTCACCTGGGCTTTAAGGTTATTTAATATGATTTGCAGATCAGTTTTTTCTTTATGATTAAAATCCGCTAACGTTCAATCGTCCGCCAGTCGCGCACTTCCCTGTTAATGAACTCGTCGGCACTGTACTGCTGAGAATTGCATTTCTTATTGTAGCTGCAGAAGCGCCGGAATGGGAAGCAGCATAGAGAGCAGCACCACCGGTAACGTGAGGTGTTGCCATAGATGTTCCGCTATATGAACCGTATGTTGATGATGTACCGCTTTTGCTAGGAAGAGTCGAATAAATACTTGAGCCCGGAGCGCCAAGATCAACTGTTGTTGCGCCGTAATTTGAAAAACTGGATAATCCACCGGTAGATGTTATTGAAGCAACGGCAATTATATTAGCGTTTGGATAACCTGACGGGTAACTTAGCGTAACATCGTTATTATTAGTTTCGTTTCCTGCTGCAGCAATGAAAAGAATTCCTGCGGCATTTGCTCTCTCAATCGCATCTTGAAGCGCTTGAGAAAATCCACCGCCACCCCACGAATTATTTGTTGCGACAATATTCATTGCATGACGGGTTTTAAGATCTGTAATATAGTCAACCGCTTTAACTGCATTAGCAAGAGTTCCTCCATTACGACCGAGGAATTTTGCCGATATCATTTTAACATTCCAATTAACACCGGCAACACCTTTACCATTACCGCCAACAGCGCCAATCGTTCCGGCTACGTGCGTACCGTGGTCGTCCTGCGAACCATCATAAATAGTATTATTGTTACCGTCAAAATCCCATCCATTTGTATCATCAATGTAACCATTCCCATCATTGTCAACACCATCAACAGGATCGAACTGGTTAATCCAAATATTTGCAGAAAGATCTTCATGTGTTTTCATTATTCCTTCATCAATAATTCCAACGATCACAGTATTGGAACCGGTATTGCCTGCAGCCCATGCTTCACCAGCTTGACTTCCGTATTGATTGGCAGGTGTCGTAGCATCGCCATACATTCCCCACAGAGATCCGTTAGTGTAATAAGGATCATTTGATGTAGCAAAATGATTATAAATATAATTTGGTTCTGCGTATTCAACGTTAGGTAATCCACGCAATAATTGTACAGCATCCCGTACAGGGAAATTGGTGGATACTAAATTGAGTCCTTCATTATCGCCACGGGCAAGCATAACGCGCGTGAGAATTTTCTCTTTTACTTTTGCGCTGATTCTATTAAGTACTTCTTCACGTTGAGTGCTTGAACTACCCGAACTGAATTTTATTACAACTTCTCCAGGGACAAATTCGTTACCAAGACCCTGAGAAGAGGATTTCCACAATGTTAATCCTTCTCTTTCCGATGTGTTTGAAGATTGCAACGGGTCATCGGAAGATTGACACCCAGCAATAAGAATAATTGTAATGAGGGGTAATAGTAACAAAGACAAGAATTTTTGCTTTGTAGCTAAAACATTATTCATAAATACTCCTTATTAATTTGTTGTTAATTTTTTATTTTTTTTAGAGAAAACAAACAGTATAAAAGCTAACTACGGATATCTTCAATGTCAAGAAAAATTTAACCGAGAATTCACTTCCTTTATCTTTCACATAATGAAAATGAAATAATTTTTGTGAAAGCTGCGCGCTATGCAGTGATCTGTAATAAACAAATAATTATTCGCTTTCATCATAATTCAAAATTGGTCTAAGCCATTTCTCGGCTTCTTTCAAGCTGATACCTTTGCGTTTTCGGTAATCATCAACTTGATCTTTGCTGATCTTACCCACGGTAAAATATTTTGATTCTGGATTTGCAAAATACAATCCACATACTGATGCAGCAGGATACATTGCCAAACTTTCTGTAAGAGAAATTGTTGTATTCTTTTCAGCATCGAGCAATTTCCAGATAGTTAATTTTTCCGTATGATCCGGTTGTGCCGGATAACCAGGAGCGGGACGGATGCCATTATAATTCTCAGCAATTAAATCAGTATTGGTTAATTTTTCATCCTGTGCATAACCCCAATATTCTTTTCTAATTTTTTGATGAAGCAGTTCGGCAAATGCCTCGGCAAGACGGTCGGCAATAGCTTTTGTCATGATCGAATTGTAATCATCATGTTCTTTCTCGTATTGTGTAATCAATTTTTCAATTCCTATTCCGGTTGTAACTGCAAACATTCCAATGTAATCTTTTACACGGCTTTCTTTTGGTGCTATAAAATCTGCAAGCGCTATATTCGGAATACCAACCGATTTAATTGACTGCTGCCGAATTGTATGAAGTGTTTCAAGAATTCCTTTTCGTGATTCATCCGAGTAAATTTCAATATCATCCTCCAATGAATTGGCGGGGAAGAGACCAAACACTCCATTTGCGGAAAGAAGATTTTCGGAAATTATTCTATCGAGTAATTTATTTGCGTCTTTGAAAATCTTTGTGGCTTCACTTCCGTATTCTTTATTTTCTAAAATTTCCGGATAGCGTCCTTTTAATTCCCAGGTAATAAAGAAAGGAGTCCAATCAATATACTTCCTGATTTCTTCAAGAGAATAGTTTTGAAGAATAGTAGTCCCAAATTTTTCCGGAGTTTTGATTGAGTAGTTTGTAAAATCAATCTTCAGTTTGTTTGAGCGCGCTTGTTCAATCGTTAAGAATTCTTTTACCGTCTGTCTGTTTGCGTGATCAATCTTCAGTTTGGTGTATTCTTTTTTTATTCCGCTGGCAAAATTTTCTTTGGCGTCTTTATTTAAAAGATTACTTACAACACCAACACTTTTGGATGCATCCAACACATGAATCGTTATACCGTTAAATCCGGGTGCTATTTTCACAGCGGTATGAAGTCGCGAAGTTGTTGCGCCACCGATGAGAAGAGGTAAGTTCAACTTCAATCGTTCCATCTCTTTGGCAATATGCACCATCTCATCAAGAGAGGGAGTTATGAGTCCGCTCAAACCGATGACATCAACTTTCTTTTCAACGGCAGTTGATAAAATTTTATCGGACGGCACCATAACGCCAAGATCAATAACATCATAATTATTGCAGCCGAGCACAACACCTACAATATTTTTCCCTATGTCGTGAACATCACCTTTGACAGTTGCCAATAAAATACGACCAGCAGCCCCACCCTTGCCCTCCCCAAAGGGGAGGGATTTTTTTAAATCTTGTTTTTTTATTTCAACTATAATTTTTTCAAGCACTGTGTCTAAATCATTGATAACTTCATCATTAGTAAATCGAATAACTTCAAAACTATGTTCATTTAACCATTTTGTTCGTATTTCGTCAGATTCTTTATTCTCGGGTAATTGATGAATTAATCCGTCAATTTCTATAACAAGCATTTTTGAAAGACAAACAAAGTCAACGATATATTGCCCGATAATATGCTGTCTTCTGAATTTATAATTTTCGAGTTGCTTACCATTTAAAAAATTCCATAATATTAATTCCGCATTTGTTGGTATGGATCTATGCTTTTCAGAAAAATCTTTGAGCAAATTGTAAATAGTCGGATCCGCTGTTTGCCATCCAAATGTCCTTTTCGCTTTTGCATTAATATTTTTCTCCTCTTCCCTTTGGGAAGAGGTAGGGAGATGGGCTTCTAGTAATGCAACGGCTTTTTTCATCACGCGAGCACTTTTTACGACTTGAGGAAGGAACATTTTACCAGAACCGAAAAGATCGCCTACGATATTCATTGCCGACATCAACGGACCTTCGATAACTTCCAACGGTTGAGAATATTTCCGACGCGCTTCTTCAATATCCTGATCAATGAAATCCACAATACCTTTTATCAGCGCGTGTTTCAATCTTTCTTCAACTGTAAGATTTCTCCAGACCGCGTCTTCTGTTTCTCGTTTCACGTCTTGCGTTACTGTCCCAGCAAACTCAACTAACCTTTCCGTTGCATCTTCTCTTCGGTTTAGTAAAACATCCTCAACACGTTCCAGCAAGTCTTTCGGAATATCTTCATACACAGCGAGCTGTCCGGCATTCACAATGCCCATATCCATACCGGCTTCTATTGCATGGTAGAGAAAAGCCGAGTGCATTGCTTCACGCACGGTGTCATTTCCTCGGAATGAAAATGAGAAATTACTAACACCGCCGCTTACTTTTGCGAATGGAAGATTCTTCTTGATCCATCTTGTCGCTTCTATATAATTGATGCCGTATTGATTATGTTCTTCAATTCCGGTTGCAACCGCAAAAATATTCGGGTCGAAGATGATGTCTTGCGGTGGAAAGCCAACTTCTTGTGTTAAGATTTTATACGCACGTTCACAGATCTGAATTTTTCTTTCAAAAGTGTCGGCTTGCCCTTGTTCATCGAAAGCCATTACTATAACAGCGGCACCGTAACGTAAAACTTTCCGCGCGTGCTCTTTGAAAATTTCTTCTCCCTCTTTCATCGAGATAGAATTGACAATTCCTTTCCCTTGCAGACATTTTAATCCTGCCTCAAGAACACTCCACTTTGATGAATCCAGCATAATTGGAACACGAGCAATGTCAGGTTCGACAGCGAGCAATTTCAGAAACTTTGTCATCGCGTCTTCGCTATTAATCAGACCTTCATCCATATTGATATCGAGAATTTGTGCGCCGTTTTCAACTTGCTCTTTTGCGACTGATAAAGCCTCTTCAAATTTATTCTCTTTGATGAGTCGTGCAAATTTTCGGGATCCTGTTACGTTTGTACGTTCACCTATGTTTACAAAGTTTGTGTCGGGTCTGAGCGTAAGCGGTTCAAGTCCGCTCAATCTCAAATATTTTTTTACTTCTGGAATTTTTCTTGGAGGATACTTCTTTGTGATTTCAGCAAATCGTTTGATATGATCCGGTGTGGTGCCGCAGCAACCGCCTACAATATTTAGGAATCCCGCTTGGGCATATTCTTCAAGAACCTTGCCCATGGTTTCAGGTGATTCATCATAACCGCCAAACTCATTTGGAAGACCGGCGTTTGGATATAAGCTAACGAATACGTTGGCGATTCGAGAAAGCTCTTCTATGAATGGGCGCATTTGAGTCGGACCGAGTGAACAATTCAATCCAACGCTCAATAAATTTTTTGTATGAGAGATCGAATTCCAAAATGCTTCTGTGTTTTGTCCGGATAAAGTCCGTCCGCTTAAATCAATGATTGAACCGGAAATCATGATAGGAATTTGATTATCCGTTTCATCACATAGTTCCATAATTCCATATAATGCAGCTTTTGCATTTAGAGTATCAATCATTGTTTCGACTAAAAGAATATCCACACCGCCGTCTATCAATCCACGTGCTTGTTCTTTGAATGCCGCCGCCATTTCGTCAAATGTTACCGAACGGAAGCCGGGATCGTTAACATCGGGGGAGAGGGATAAAGTTTTATTTGTTGGGCCAAGGGCACCGGCAACAAAACGAACAGCCCCACCCTTACCCTCCCCAAAGGGGAGGGACATATTAAATTCATTAATTGCTTCACGCGCAATTCTAGCGGCTTCAAAATTTATTTCATAAACCAGGTGTTCGGTTTTATAATCCGATTGCGAAATTGCTGTTCCGTTAAATGTGTTTGTCTCAATAATGTCCGAGCCTGCTTCGAGATAAGAGAGATGAATTCCTTTGATTATATCCGGTTGTGTAAGAACAAGAAGGTCGTTGTTACCCTTTAGATCGGTTGGATGATCTTTAAATCTCTCACCTCTGAATTGTTCTTCGGTAAATTTATAGCGTTGTATAAAAACGCCCATCGAACCATCGAGCAGTAAGATTCGTTCTGATAATATTTTTCTAAGTGTTTCAATAAGTATCAATGTTTTTTCCCTTTGAATTTTCTTATTCAACAAGAATGGCTGGATTGACAACAGTTGTGAAAAAGAATTAAAAAATTTCTTCAAGGTTCTGTTTTCGTTTCTCGAATTCCTTTTCTGCAATTTCATTAGTCTCGAACTCTTCGTTGTCGAAATCAAGAAGATCGACAGTTAAGTTATGATCTGATGAAAATACACTCTGCACCACTCCGCCGCTTACTACTATTAATACTTTTGCCGTTTTGTTGTTTGTTGCCATTTTGATTTCACTTTTTTTTGTAAAAACCATTTCCCATGAACTGTATGAATCCTTTATCTCGTAATACCTGTAGCTGTTGTCTTATCTTGTCTTTTATAAATCGGTTGTTTGGATATCGAGCTTTTAAAACATTTTCGTAACTATACACTTCCGAAAGACTAAAAGAACTCTTTGGAATTTTGTCAATGATAGAGATTAATTCAAGCAACCAACCACGACTTTTTAGTTCTTCTTTTTCAAGAAAAGAAGTTTTTCTCCATTGTCTAACAACATACTTAGGATCAATTGCAATTCTATCCCTAATCAAGAAGACTTTACCAGATGAAGGCAAATCTTTAATAAGAATATTGCATCCAACCCATCCCCCTCTTCTTGCGCTCGCATTCAAAGGTTTTCTTCTTTCAATAATGTTCGGAACAAAAAAATGCTTTGGAATACAAAAGAAATTATTTACAGTATAATCGATAGTATAGTTCAAAAAGAAAAAATGTGGGTTACTGTAATCCTTGATCTTATTTATCATGGTTTCATATGCACCATCAACCACTCTATTTGTTAAAGAAGTTATCGAGCTTTTCAATTCATAATCAGATTTACAATCTTGACAAAAGAAATCAGCAGCTGGATTATTTGTTGCATAACTATATAGTTTACTTTTACCGCAGTTTGGACAATAAGAATTATTCAGCACCCAGTCTTCCGTCAAAATCCTTGCAATCTGGGATTTACTTTTATATCTATCCGCAAGCTCCGTGTTAAAATCTAAATTCATAATTGTATATAAAAAAGCTACATGGTTAAACTGGAAATAGATTTATACATTTTCCAATGAACTGCTTCTCCCATTACTTGGAGCTACTCTATTTTATTTGATTTTTAATAGTGATATATTTTCATTCAAATATAATAAATAAATGAGAAGATAATGATAGTTGTTACCGGCGGCGCTGGATTTATAGGAAGCGCGGTTGTTTGGAAGTTGAACCAAATGGGGATGGATAAGATTACAATCGTTGATGAACTGGGCAAAGAAGAGAAATGGAAAAATTTGAACGGTCTTAAGTTCGCAGACTTTTTTCACAAAGATGATTTTATGGGATTAGTATTACAGCGTAAATTTCCTTTCAAAGTATCTTCAGTAATTCATCTTGGCGCATGTTCTTCAACAACGGAAAAAGATGCCGACTTCTTAATGGATAACAACGTTCACTACTCGCAAGAACTTGCAAAGTTTTGTTTGGAGAACGGAGTAAGATTCATTTACGCATCATCGGCGGCAACTTATGGTGACGGTTCAAATGGTTACAATGATGAAGAATCAAAATTAGATCTGCTTAGACCGCTCAATATGTACGGTTACTCAAAGCACTTGTTCGATATTTGGATCAAGCGAAACGGTTTGATGGATAAAGTTGTTGGGCTGAAATATTTCAACGTGTACGGACCTAATGAATATCACAAAGATGAAATGAGAAGTGTAGTTCACAAAGCTTTTGGGCAAGTGCGTGACGGGGGAAAAGTCAAACTGTTCAAATCATACAGACCAGATTATAAAGACGGCGAGCAGAGACGAGATTTTATTTATGTGAAGGATGCTGTCGATATGACTTTGTTTTTTCTTGAGCACCCCGATAAGAACGGAATTTTTAATGTCGGTACCGGACAAGCCGCAACCTGGATCGAGCTTGTCACAGCACTGTTTGATGCCGTCGGTAAACCTGTAAATATTGAGTTCATTGATATGCCGGAAGATATTCGAGGGAAGTATCAATATTTCACCGAAGCCAATCTGAAAAAGTTGAGAGAGGCCGGCTACAATAAACAATTAATGAATGTCCGCGAAGGCGTAATGGACTACGTCAAAAATTATCTGCTTAAAGATGTTTATTTCGGAATGAGCAAAGGATAAACCGATGCAATTAGAAACTACAAAATCCAGAAGTGAATTTAGAAAGCGGATCTATTTTTTTACTCTCAAGCTAATTGAATTTATTGATCAACTTCCGAAAGATAATGTATCGCAAAGAATAGGCGATGAACTGTTCGGAAGCGGCACGAGTGTAATCAGTAATTATATTGAAGCTTCCGCTGTATCAACAAAAAAAGAAATAGTTACTTACACGATCGCATCACTTAAATATGCAAATGAAAGTAAACTCTGGCTTGCACTTGTACGTGACAGCAAGCGGGCAAAAGCCGAAAAAGTAAAATGGTTCTTAGATGAACTCGACGATATCTCTTCGATGCTCGCCGCATCAATTAATCAAAAATAAATCTCTCTATGAACAGAGAGATTTAGTGAAAGGCTGACATGCAACTTGCTACTCTTTGTTATCTGATGGATGGTGAACGAACTTTAATGCTTCACCGGATAAAGAAAAAAAACGATTTTCATGAAGGAAAGTGGAACGGTCTCGGCGGAAAATTTGAAACCGGTGAAACTCCGGAAGAATGCGCTATCCGTGAAATTAAAGAAGAGTGCGGATTGTTAATGAAAAATCCGCGTATGCACGGATTTATCACATTCCCTTTATTCGATGGTAAGAAAGACTGGTACGTGTTTCTTTTCACTTCAACTGACTTTGAAGGTGAGCTTATTGATTCTCACGAAGGCAAACTTGAGTGGATTCCTAACGAAAGACTGCTCGACCTAAATCTATGGGAAGGAGACCGGATCTTTATTCCATGGCTATTTCAGGAAAAATTTTTTAGCGCTAAATTTGTTTATGAAAATGGAAATTTTGTTAGTCATTCGGTTGAATTTTATTGAGAGTCGTTAGATTAAGAGTTAGAAAAATTAAGATGTATTCCGGGAGGAAAGATGTCTGCAAAATTGGATATGAATCAAGATCAAACAGCAGTTGAAAGTCTATTATACCAGCGTTTAATAATATTTTTAATAGTTTTTTCAATCTTTGTTCTTGGGGCTGTAAATGCACCAAGAAAAATTTTATTCTTATCTATTCTATTCTTAGGGGTGCTAATATGCTGGGTACTGACGTTCATTATTATAAGAACCGCCAAAAGAATAGATGATAAATCGGGCGGAAAGCTTGTTCGTTTAATCCTTGGTTATCTTGTCCCGATCTTTTGTTCAGGACTCTTAACAGTTGCTTTGTTCTTTGGATCGCTTGGATTTGTTGATGCATATTTGTTCCCAACCACTCTTAAATCTGCTAAGTTGGGAAATAAAATTGATGAACTAAAAGATGAGGTGGTTAAACAAATTTCCCCAAAGAAAAAGAATAGTTCAAAAAACTTTAAAAATATTGATAGCGTTATTGCCGAGAGTAAAATTATCCGCTCTGGTAAAAAAGTGGATGATCTTAAACCCCTTTTCCCAACTGAAAAGTCAGTTGTCCCAAAACAAATTTCGGATTCAAAAAATATCAAAAAAGGTGACAGTATTCTTGTTAACGGCAAACCTGCAACTGGTAAAAGTCCTTTGCTCAAAAGTAAAACGCAGCAGGTTCCTGTTCCCAAACCGGGCAAAAGTTCAAAAATATTTAAAGATATCGATAGCGTGATATCAAAAGAAAAGTAAAGATGTCACTGGCAGGAATTTTCCCTCTGCTACAAACCTAAAATCTTCGTTTTAGGAAACCAATGATCAGTTCATTAACGCTTTCAGGATTTTCAAGCGGTGTCATATGTCCTGATTGAGGAATGACTGCAAATTCGGCTTCCGGTATTTGCTCTGCTAATGGGCGCATAACGGTTACCGGGGTTAACTTATCAAACGAACCGCATAATACAAGAGTAGGTATTTTTATTTTTGGGAGAAACGAGGTTGTATCGGTTCTGCTGATGATTGCAATGATAGCACCTTTGACCCCAACCGGATTTTGCCTTTGTGCTTTTGCTAAAGTAGCCTGAAACATTTCCGCATCTTCAACAGGGGCTTCTTCAGCAAAGCAATTTGTAACGAATGACTCGATAAATTTTATAAAACCTCCAGAATCTATTTGGCTGATTACTGAAGCACGTTTCAGTTTAGACTGATCATCATCTGCATCTGACTTTGTATCACATAGTATCAATCCGGAGAATAAATCATGGGCTTTTTCAACCGCGCGTAATGTTATATAACCACCCATTGAAAGACCGCAAAGAATTGGTCTGTTCAATTCCAGATATTTGACAATCATTAACAAATCATTAACGTATGCTTCCATTGTATACTGACCGTCTCCAACGGCGCTTTCCCCAAGACCTCTAACATCATAGACAATGCAAAAATAATTATCTTTTAGGACCTCGATCTGATATTCCCACATGGTATGATCATATGGGAATCCGTGAATAAAAATAATGGATTGATTTTTGTCATCACCGAATGTATTTACCGATAGACCATTTATCGAAAGAGTCATAACTATCCTGTTCTTAAAAATATTAAAATATTATTGTTCCCAAGGAAAGAGTTTTCGTAAATTTCTTTCAACTACTGATGACAAATTAGACTTCTTCCATATAAGTATCAAAAAAATATAATTGTCTTTAAACCTTGGACTGTAAAAATTTGTCAATATTCCGTAAATAAACAATTTAAGGAAACTATTATGAAGCAGATCAGAATATTACTCGGAATGGCAGTCCTGTTATTGTTGCCGGTCTTATACTTCACCGGATGCAGCGAGAAGGGTGAAGTAAACTCTCCCGATCAACTTAATTTCGAATCTTCTCAATTCGCAGTTATCGATTTTATTGATGTTGAAAATGCAATTGAAGATGGTACTATTGAAACTCCTTTAGCAATCAACAGTGTCTTCTTAAGTTACAGTTTCCTCAATATGGGTAATGGTTTTACAGCCGGAGGTCCTATGATGAAAGGAAATCCGTGGCTCGAACGGTTTGATTTTGGGAAACATCTCGGATTGTTTTTTAGAAGGTTGAAATTAACTGATGTACAGAAAACTCAGCTCAAAGATTTCATGGTTATTTTCCACGAGACAATGAAACCACTAGTTCAGGAATTTAAGGATGCAAATAAGGATATTATTGAAAAAGCGAATGCTGATCGTAAAGTAATTGTTGAAAAAGTAAAAGCCGGAGAGCTTACCAGAGCTCAAGCTGCTCCGCTTTTAAAAAGCTTGAATGAAGCTACACGAGAAGCAATAAAGAACAATCCTAAGACTGTAGAAGTGAAGACAAAAATGTGTGCGGCAAGAACTCAACTTTTTACTTCAATTAAAGGAATCCTTGCAGGTGATCAGATTACAATGTTTGAGAATTGGATTAAGTTAATTAAGAATCCATGCTAATGCTGATTTTATTAAATGGAGCCGATCCTAATGATCGGCTTTTTTATCTTAATTGGTTACCATCATCTATCCTTTTATCACACCAATAGGTTTAAGCTTTGCAACCTTTGTGCTTATACCGGCATTATGCATTATCTCCACAACTTCAGACACATCTTTGTAAGCACTTGGCATTTCTTCGGCAATTGTTTTATATCCTTTCGCTTGAATAACAATTCCGCCTTCTGATAGTTCGCCGATTAGATCTCTTCCTCTGGCATGTTTTAATGCCTGGTGACGGCTTTGTAATCTACCTGCACCATGGCAAGAACTTCCAAATGTTTCTTCCATCGCTTTTTCTGTTCCAAGAGTAACGAAAGAATATCTTCCCATATCGCCGGGAATTAAAACCGGTTGACCAGCTGGGCGATACTTGACGGGAATGTGATTACTATGAGCCGGATATGCCCTGGTCGCCCCCTTGCGGTGAACACAAACTTCTTTCTTTTCTCCATCAATTAGATGCTCTTCAATTTTTGCAATATTATGACAAACATCGTAAATCAGATTAAAGCCAAGATCAGAATTTGAAAGATTGAACGTTTCCTTAAAACTCTTTTTTGCAAGATGCATAATAATTTGGCGATTATTCCATGCAAAGTTAGCGGCACAACGCATAGCAAATAGATATTCCTGCGCTTCTTTGGATTTGATTGGAGCGCATGCAAGTTGCTTATCCGGAAGATTGAATCCGTATTTCTTTTCGGCTTTAACTAAAACTTTTAAATAGTCGTCACATATTTGATAACCTAATCCACGCGAACCGGTGTGAATCTGAAGAACAACCTGTCCTTTAAAAAGACCGAAGATGTTCGCTGCAAATTCATCATAAATTTTTTCCACTACATCAACTTCAAGGAAATGATTTCCGGAACCAAGAGTGCCGGTTTGATCCAAACCTCTTTCAATTGCCCGGTCGCTCACAAATTCTGGATCGGCATTTTTTAACTTTCCGTTCTCTTCTGTGAATTGTAGATCATCCGGAACACCGAAACCGTTTTCGATTGCCCACTCAGAACCATTCTTTAAAATTTTTTTTGTTTCGATTGCTGAAAGTTTTTTGATTGCGCCGCTTGAGCCAATTCCGGTGGGAATATTTTTGAAAAGATTTTCAACAAGTTTCTGGATTTTACCTTTAATCGGTTCATATTCTAATGATGTTTTGGCAAGTCGCACACCGCAATTTATATCGTACCCCACACCGCCAGGTGAAATTACCCCTTCTTCCAAATCTGTTGCAGCAACACCTCCGATCGGAAATCCATAACCCCAATGAATATCGGGCATCGCCAGACTGTATTTCTGAATACCGGGTAAGTGTGCAACATTAATAACTTGTTTCAGTGCTTCATCATTTTGTAGAGATCTTTTCAACATCTGCTCGGATGTGTAAATCCTTCCGGGCACAAGCATTCCGCCGCTCTTTGGAATTTCCCAGAGGTAGTCTGTAATCTTTTCGAGTTCGATTCCACTTACATTCATATTTCCTCCCAACTTTTCTAAATTGAATCGGCTGAATGCCGAGAGCTGACAGCTATTCAAATATCAAAAACAATTCTGGTAGAGTATTCATCACCTTTTTTTTCAATCTTCATTTGATGAAAGGTTACCGCCTTTATTTCTACTTTGAAATGATGAATATTTTTATCAAAAGGTTCTCCGAGAATTATTATGAATAATTTATTTGATTTTTCTCCGGGTAAAAATTCAATCTTTTTTACAGAATTAAATACCCAGTGTTTTATGCTCAAGAGAAAATTTAATTCTGACAATAGTTGAACAAGTAATTCTTCAAAACTATCCGCACTGAGAGAAATTGTCTGCTCATCGGTCGAAGATGAATTTTTAATTTCTAACGCAGCATCCCGCCAAGCGTAACAAGAAGTTGAGAATAAATCTTCAATAGAATTTGCCGAGATTTCAACGGCAATATCTGCAGTGTGTTCAATGAATTGGTACGGCATAAAAAATCCTGCCAGTGGCAGGATTAATTTACAAATGTTTATTGATTATGAAAAGGGTTTAGAAGTAATAGAGATATTTGATTTTAAAGACAGAAACCCGGCCGGTCAGTTGCATCCGACTATCAATGAATTTATTGTTAGAATCGTATCTGTATTGACGTTCGTTAATTTCATTCAGTGCTAAATAGAGCCAGCTTTTGGGTGAGAATTGATAAGCAAATAAAAGACCGACAAAAATCTTATCAACCCCATCACCATTTTTACGCCAGGTGTTATCAACATATGTTCTGATGTTTAAATCGTTAATCGGAGTCAATGAGAAGTATGGTCTTGCGTTGTATGAAATTTCTTCGATATCTCCGTTGGGATTTCCTTCAATGCCCATGTAATATGATGAACCAATCTCAAGAATGTCAAATACTTTCCAACTGAATTCTGCCCCGAGATCCCCGAATCCTGCAAGATAGTTTCTACTAAAGTTATAAGTCTTTTGATAGCCTCCATATAAATTAGCGCTCCATTTTGCTTTACTAATCCAACTGCTTAAGCGGTAAGCTTGAAAATCATATTCAATATTCAAATCTTTAGATCTACCTAGATCAATCTCAATTTCATAACCTAAGTTATTTCTGAAAGACATATTTATTCCTAAAACATAAGCCCAATCTGTATAGGCATCAATTTTTTCGTATGTGAATGCCGGTCCTGTGTAAATTAATATTTGCGAGATTTCGCCTTCTTTGGGATACCAAACTGGTCCTGTTAGTGTTATCAGATTAGTAGTTCCTCTCCAGGGGACGAAACCAATTTGATTGATGTCGAAATTTTCTCCAACGTATCTGCCGCGAAACATGTTGATCCATTTTTCTCCGAATTGAGTAAAGCCGACTGATGCAGCAAAATCTCCTTGGTTATTTTTAATTGATCTCGAAATTTGATATGGCAATTGCCAATTGGCACCCCGGAATGCGCCGTCAATATCAATTACTCCATAAGTATTATCTGCTGTTTGCTTACCAACAAATAGAACTCCGAGAGATGAGTTATCCAGAATCTGCTTTTTAATTCTTCCTGAAACAAAAACGGATGCCGGTTCGATCGAATTCGATCCATCATAATTTGTAAAATCTTTTTCACCGGTTCGTGCAACGAATCCTCCATATTCCCATTCATTGAATCTTCCGAAAGCCTTTGCACCGAAATTAATCGGAACCTCCGAACCATCGGGTAATCTTTTGCCGATCCTTCTTGAATAGAACAATTCCATAGGTCTATAGAAGCCTGAATTTCTCTGTGCACCTGAAGGCATAAAAATTTCTCTTCCCTGAACAAAGAAAGGTCTGCGTTCAGAATAGAAAACTTCGTAACGTGAGATATTAAATTGATATGGATCTGCTTCTATCTGTGCGAAGTCGGGATAAGCAGTTGCCTGAAAAGTGAGTTGAGGTGAAGGATTATAAAAAATATCAATTCCAACTTTTGGATCAACTTTGTATTTGCCATTGCCAATGTAATCTATTTTTCCAAATGCAGTCGGATAGAATTCCAGATTCAATCCTTTAACAGATGGTTTGAATTCCTCGAACTTTAATTTGCCAAATTTCGAAATCCGCTGACCTTCATTTTGTGTATACTCGCACCAGTAGAGATCTTCATTATTCAAAGGACGCCACCTGTCGAAATCCAATCCCCATTCGGTTAAATTCTCATTGTACTGAATCGATTTATAAGGGATCTCGATCTCAATTACATAGCCCCAATCATAGATTTTGGAATCAGAAAACCAGATGCCATCCCAGCTGTAATCACGGTTACGTGCATCATCAAGAAGTCGGCAATCCGCTCGGGTTCCGGCAGCGTTCACGGCAAATTTATAAGCTGTCTGCTTATCGCCAAAAGTATCGAGCATTATCGAAACAACATCGCCCCCCATATCGTCTAGTTTTCCTGTGTTCTGCTGTATGTTCTGCTTTTCATCATAACATACAATTAGACAAAAGAGTGAGGTTTCACTTGTAAGCACTTTGGCATAACTGCTTCTTGTAGGTGCTTTCCCGAAGAACGGCTGCAGCTGAAAAAAGTCAACAGCCGAATCGGCATTACTCCATGCCTCATCAATTATACCGTCAATCCTTACTGGTGAATCGATTTTCTTAATAACCAAAACTTTTTCTTTAACGGAAGCGGAGAGGATAACCGGGATCAGCAGTAAAACAGTAAGAAATTTTTTCATATACGTTCCCTTTGGTTTGGAACTTTAGACGGACAATTAAAAGCAAAAGTTACGGTCACTATGGAAATCTTTCAGCATCTTCTCTCAATGAGGTTTCCTGATGAATGGGAAAATTAAGGGGGTTGTGTTTGAATTGATTCTGAAGCTGTTTGTTAGTAAATTTTTTATGTTCAGAGAAAACATGGTTAGAATAAATTTATATAGAATATCAATTCTCACATTATTCCTTTTGTTCCCGGTTTTGAAAGATTCAGCCGCGTTACGGTTAGATATTCCTTCAAATGAATTGTATAGAAAGGGAATTGAAGCTCTTAAGGCGAAAGATACGGTTCGTGCAGAATTACTATTTAAAAAATCGATACGTGAAAATTCTGACGCACCCTCGCATTTTGAGCTTGCAAAAATCTTTTTGAAGAGGAACACTTTTATTTCACGCAACCGTGCATTCGAAAACTTTCAAATGGCCGTCTGGAAGGATCCTGAAAACATCGAATATAAATATGAGTTTGCTGAACTGTGCAAAGATTTTGCAAGGTTCACAGCAATAGATGAGTATAAAAAAATTCTGATGCTCGACAGCACTCAGATAAATGCATGGATCAATCTCGGCGCAATTAAAGAAAAAGACTACACTGAATATGATCAGTCATTCCGTAACATGGATGGAATTCTTGCGCCTCTTCAGGAATATGCAGATGAGGATCTTCATGAAGCAGAAAGATTTTATAAAAATGCTTTGATGTTGGATTCTTCAAATTATGATACCTCACTTAAACTAAGCCTGCTTTATGAAAAAGCCGCACAACCGGGGAAAGGAATTCCGCTTTTAAAGAGACTGATAAATAGCGGGAAAGATGATCAGCATGTTCATCTTAGTCTCGGTTTTCTTTATTACAAAACGTCCAAGTTAAAAGAGAGTTATCAGGAGTATAAAAAGGCTTTGTCACTAATGACTCTCGCTGAGCAAAAAGATTTTACACTCAACTCGGTTAAAACTCTACTTGAACCTCTGTTCGATGATGTTATGAAAAAAATGAACAATGAGGAATTGGAAAATTTTATAGACCTATACTGGAAAGTTTCGGAACCGCTTTATCTCACTGATTATAACGAGCGTCTTCTTGAACATTACTCGCGTGTAGCGTATTCAAATCTCCACTTCAGTGTACCGAAGATGGGGATTGTCGGCTGGAAATCAAATCGCGGTGAGGTCGTACTGCGTTATGGTGAACCGCTGAACAGGATCAGGATGCGGCCGCAAATGGGAGACAGAACTGTTGCCATGAAAACCGATGTGTGGAATTACAAGGACTTTACACTTGGTTTTACAGATATGGCACAAAGCGGAAATTTTGTATTCTCTGCACCGGCTGCGGAAAAAGACAAACTTGCCTCTCAATTTGTGGAAGATACACAAACCTTCATGGAAAATTTACGCAAAGGATATTTTTCAAATTACGACGCCAAATTCGAGGGGCCAAAGTTTGATGTTACATATAATATCGCTCAGTTTAAAAATTTTGACCTACGAAATCATTCAGATGTTTTTGTGAGTTACGCTCTGGATGCGGCGGACAGTTTACTTGTCTCCAACAACTGCAACATCGATCATGATGCCGGAATATTCTTCTTCAATAAAAATTATGAAGAACTGGCGAAGAAGAAAATACGGATTGAAAAGTTTGATGCTCTTGAAGACTTGGTAGTTACCCCGGCTAAAAAAATATTGGTAAAAACAATTGATGTTCCGATGCGGACGGACTCGGGATTCATTGCGGTAGAAATTAAGCGAAGAGCGGATAACGGAACGTCCGCAAACAGGTTGAGAATCAGGGTCAGGAAATTCAGCAACGATCGGCTTGATATTAGCGATCTTATCCTGGCATCGCGCGTTGAACATGAAAAATTCTCGGATCATATAGTCAATCGCAAAAATATTTATATCCAGCCGAATCCTACAAATCAATTTGATAAAAATTACCGGCCTTATCTTTATTACGAAATTTATAATCTCAATCTCGGTTCGGATGGGATGACAGATTTTGAACAGAAAATTATTGTGAGTGAATTTAAGGAAGAGGAAGAAGGATTCAGTGTCGAGAGCGCTTTCAGATCGGTTCTTGATGTTATGGGCATTGGCGAGGAACAGGAAAAGATTTCACTTACATCTGATTTCCGGATGCCGGAGAAAGATCCACAGATTTATATGCAGCTCGATCTAAGCAAATATCCGGCGGGGAAATACTTGATCACCGTAATCATTAAGGACAAACTCGGCGGAAGTGTGACTGAGACCAGGTCTATCATTCACTGGAATAATTAGCTCAACCTCTTCATAACCAAAATCGTCATATCATCGTGCTGCGGAAAATTATCGACGAATTTTCTCACTTCTTTTAAGATCAAGTCTAACAATGCGCGCGTACTTAAATTTCTGTTTTCTTCTATTAGTTTGATAAGCCTTTCTTCGCTGTACTCTTCGTGTCTCTCATTCATCGCTTCTGTGAATCCGTCCGTGTAGAGAACGAATATGTCGCCGCTCTTCAGAGAAATTTCTTCTTCATCAAGAGTGGATGTAAAAATTTGTCCTTCTTCCAGACCAAGGGCCATTCCCTTAGAATGTAAAAGTTTAGTATCGCCGCCTGTTTCGCTGCACAGAATACCAGGATTATGTCCAGCCCTGGAGTATAGCAGAGAATTTTTGTGTGTATCAAGAATGGCATAGAACATACTTACAAACGTATTCTTCTCAATTGTTTTGTAGAGAAGACGATTTACTTTTCCCAAAACATTGCGGGGTGAGACATCCTCTTCTGCATGTGCCTGCAGAATTCCTTTTGTTAAAGTCATGTAGATTGCCGCACCAACACCTTTGCCGGAAACATCTCCTATAGCGATTCCTAATTTATCGCCGCTGAGTTTTACAAAATCAAAATAATCGCCACCGGCTTCGATAGCAGGAATACTGATTGCAGAAATATCATATCCGGGAATTTTAGGTTCTTCTTTTGGTAGAAGACTCAACTGGACCTTAGCGGCAATTTCCAACTCTTTTTTTAGCCGTTCTCTTTCCGATATTCTTTGAATGTGAGTTGGAACTCCGTAATCTTCTAAAACAAATTCTCTTTTACGGAGTCTGCTGATAAAATAAATTACCGGAGTAACAACTAAAACCAAGCACAAAATAATAAAGTTGATTTGATAAAAACTGTTCGGGCTGGCAACCAGTACGAGTCCGTAAGAAATCAATGTTGCGTGAAAAAACATACTGCCGATTGTTAAAAGGTCAAACACGAAGTAGATATACCCAATCGCGCATCCGAAAACGAAATACGAAATCAGATCGATAGCAAAATTATTCAATGAAGGAGGTGTCTGTGCGATCACCGTACCTAACATAGTAACCAGCCCAGCCATAAAAATTGATACCCATTTCTTTTTCCAGTGCTGATAGGAAATATTAATTATGAAGAAAGCTATAACAATACTTGAGAGTGTTGCTGATGTTAATGAATGAAGGATAATGTATGCCGCAGGTGAAAAACCTACAAATATTTCTAACATAGAGAAGTTGCTTATAAAAATACTTGAATGAGGTTTGTTCAATAATAGTTCAACGATAACGTTAATTAAGACATAACCTATTCCAAGTACCATTCCTCTCATCAAAGAACTACCGGTTGCAATCGTTGTCCAGTGACCTTTAACAAATCCATCAATTCCTTTCATTTTTTCAGGCCAAAGACCTCTAGCATATGACTCTCCTACAGCCCAGCCAGCAAACAGAAGCAGACTTATAAAAAAGGGAACAATGAGACCATAAATGATTAAAGCGATAATTTTTGTTAAGTAATAATTCAGATCTCCCAGGCCAATACCTTTTCCAAATCCGGGCCAGAGATTTAGCCAGAAGAAAATTGCAAGAACAAAATAAAAGAGAAAAAGATTACGTCCCATCGAAAACCAAACTTCACCCTGATGGTATTTTTTTAAGAAAAGAAAAAATGCCAACATCATCAGAAAAATTATAAATATCAGCGAACCGGTGCCGAAGAGTGCCTCACCCACTTCAAAATATTTTCGTTCAGATTCGGGGACTTCGAAGGAATAAGAATATCCTCCTATTTGATTACCTAACACTCCTCCTTTGATAATCCATTTGCCTTGTATGATTTTTTCCGACTTTTCCCAGTGAAAAGTATAATCTGTTCGTTTACCGGCACTGTTCTGAGTGTTCTGCGAAAGTGTATATTCATTCAAATCGAATTTTGTATTTGCGGATAGATAATTCTTTATGAGCGAAAGAGCTTCGTCTTCCTTAACCGAGGGTATTTCAACTGTACTTGGCAATGATTGATTGAATCCAAGTATTCGTCCATCAGAACCAATGTAAACACGGTAGTTTTTCTGAGGTAAGGATCGATTAAGATTTTGGTGGAAATAAACTTCCCACCCGCGAGTCGGCCAGTCTTTATTATGTAGAATTTTTTTGTATCCGTCTGTTCCTAACTCCTTCAAAAAATATTTGTTTTCTATCTTGTAAATTTCAACAAAAGCTTCTCTGTAAAAACCATCTAACGGGATATTCTGTTTTTTTAAAAAATCTTCTGCAATCTTTATTGCTTGCGGTCGCGTGACTTCGTAGGTCAAACTATTATAAGTGCCATATGGATAGAGAATTATGATTGTTGCGAAAAGAACAATCGCGGCCGTTATCCAGTATTTGTGATTATTAAATGAAAGATTCATGTGTGCACTCATCTGCTTTTTCTCTTGTATTTAAGACGGCTTAAAAATAGAAATGTTTGTATAGACTATCAATGCTGCTGTTTGATGCTAGTGGTGATACATGATTACGGGTTTGGTGAAGTATAAGCACCCTCAGCCTTTCTTAAATAGTCGGCAAATTCACGGTCAGAACCGAGGATACGTGTGATTGTCCAATCTTTTAGATATGCTTTAGCACCACGAAAAAAATGTAATAAATTTTAACTTGACAAATCCATTTACAAATAATAAGTTCTAATTGAAATTATTGTAGTTCCAGACAAGAGGAAAATTTGATAATCCTTACTAAATTTCTGCCAACTGCCAACTGCCAACTATAACTTCTCCCTCTCCGATGTTAAAAAATAAATTTCTTCTAGATACATATTTTGTTGGGTTTACGTAGTTAAGTTGACAATATTCAATAATAAAATTCGAGAAAGGTTATGAGAAAAAAATATTATCTGATTATACTAATATTTTTAATGTCTTCACTGCATATTAAAATATACTCTCAACAAGAGAACCCAGTTCAAAAATATTTATCAGAGAATAAACTAAGATTATCGGTCGGGTATTTAATAATTGACAAAAGAGAAAAGAGCGAGTACTTAACTTTTAGTAATAATAAAACAATTTATAACATTAGTTATAAGTTCTTGGATTTCTCAAAAAAAGATCAATATCCTCAAATTGGATTAACAAATGAATTAGGTATAAAAAATACTTTAGCATTTTTTAAAGTTGGTCCTCAATTATTAATTATTCCAAATTTCTCAATCGATTTACATATTGGACTAGGAATTATTTTTAATAAGAGCTTTATTATTCGACCATTCAGCGCTACAATCTTTTGTGGGTTCACTCCAACGTATAGTTTGGATTTGAGTGAAAAGTTAAGATTTGAAGTCGAAGGAGGTATTGATAGTAGTATAGAAGATCAATTTGCACTTTCGACCTACATAATGATTGGTTTTAGTTATCGAACAAGTAAATGATTATTGTAATTTTTTAAAAGAAAAGAGGTGTATATGAAAAAATTAATCTTCACTATTCTATCAATGATTATTTTTTTATCAAGTACAAGCTTTGCTCATAAAGAATGGGTGCATCAGTATATTGTAAAACAAGCTTATTTACTATTAGAAAACCATTATGGAAAAATGCCAGCGTTGTTTGAAGGCTATTTTAAAGATATTAATGGAAATTTTTACACATCTGGAGCGCCATCTCATCCTTCGATTTCAAGTGCAATTGGCGGTGCGTGGGCTGAAGATCACTCAGATATAGTATTTGGCTATTGTGGCTTTCCAATTCCATTTACCGAATGCGCATCAGTTTCTGCTTCTCATTTTTGGAATCCCGACCTTACACCTTATGCGTTAAATAGTTTAGAATATACGAGTGGACAATTTGAAAATGCATTTAAAAAAGCTGAAATCATGTGGGCTGGAAACCAAAATATTATTATGCCAGGTCCTTTTTCTTTTCCCAATACTTCAACAGAACAAACAGCCTTAGTTAATAAAGGATTCTCTCCTTACGAAACTTATGCATTTCTAAAAATAAAGTATAATACTCTTCCAGACTTATTAAAAAATAGGAAATATTATATTACAGGTGTCGTTACTATATATAACACCAATGTTAATTTTGACCAACCTATTGAAATAGTTGAAAGCACGTATTATTTAGACCTTTTCTTCGCAGGAAACATTATTGGAAGGTTATGCCACTTACTAGCTGATATGAGCGTGCCAGCACATGTTAGAATTAGATCACATCCGTGTGATGTTGCGAAAGGAGACCGATATGAAATGGAAATTGGCGGTAAATGGTGGTCAGCTGTTAGTGCAAGTTGTAATTCCATTCCAGCAAGTTTTCCAGCTGAGAATTGGACATACCAAAATGCAATTAATCAGGGAGGAGTGATTGATGCCTGGGCTAAAAACAACCCAATGAAATATCTCTTTTATACAACTGCCCAGATAACTGATGTCTATAATTGTTATAGATACCCTGATGAAACCTTTGCAGGAAATCGTTCAAATAATTTAATAGATCAATACACTGGCGACAACTATAGTGAAATGGCGAATCTTATTAATAATATACCTATACAATTTAATAGTTGGACAGAAGAACTAAATAGTACTGCTTCTAATTCTTTAGTTTATGCTATTCGAGCTACAGCCGCTCTTCTTTATTGGTTTAAAAAAGAGGTGTATGATCCAAAACCTTTAACATTTGCTTATCTCTCCGGCACATATACGCTTTATCAAGGAGCTACCGGTAATTGGTATGTTCAATTGGGTAACGGTCTTGAGCCATTTACATACCAATGGGAAATAATGTATTTAGATGGTGCCGGTTATTTACAAAACTATGAAAGTGTTAAAAAAGAGAAAGAAAAACGAGAGAAAGATAAAGACAAGAAAAAAGATGGTGATATAACTATTGAAGCTGTACCAAGTAATTATTGGTTTTCAGTAGGTACAAATTCTCCAACATTTAGCAGAGTTAATAATGGTTCCGATCTAAGAGATTTTAACCTTAGATGCATTGTAACCGATGGAAGTAATACAACAAAGACTTCGAATGAATTTTATGTAGATGTTGTTGCTGATCCGCCACCACAAGGGAACATTATTGCTGATAATAAAAATAATGATGTAATTTCTTTAGCAAAAGATTCTGAGGAAATATCTATTCCGACAGATTATGCACTTAATCAGAATTACCCAAATCCATTCAATCCAACAACAAAGATTTCATATTCGTTGCCCGATGCAAATTTTGTAACGTTAAAAATTTATGATATGCTAGGAAGTGAGGTTGCTACACTTGTTAATGAGAACAAACCTGCCGGAAAGTTTGAAGTTGAGTTTGACGCTTCAAGACTTTCAAGCGGTACATATGTCTACAAACTTATTGCAGGTAATTATCAGTTAACCAAGAAAATGCAGCTTGTGAAATAATTATCAGTCCATCTTTAGAAGCCATTCTTATTATTGTAAGAGTGGCTTCTTTTTTCATCAATCTTTCAATCAAATTTTTATGCTGCTCATCAATAGCATTTATTCCAATGCTATAAGATTCTTTCCAAATAATCTGGCTCATATAATTCTCCTTTTCATTACGTTCTTTAGAGTCGTATTTTCTTTTGATTTAATTGCTAGGGGTTAAATTTCCCGAAGCTTGCTTCGAGGTTATATTTTACCCGGAGTCAATGCAGTAAAAAATTATTATATTACTGCTACAAATTGACAAATTCTGATGTGGATAATGAAAGAACCCGCAGTAAACTTAGTTCTGGCTCGCGAACACGGATTAACGGAAGAGGAATATAATGGGATCTGCCAAAGATTGGATCGAATTCCAACTTTCACCGAACTTGGTGTTTTCTCGGTTATGTGGAGCGAACATTGCAGTTATAAAAACTCTATTGCTTTGCTTAAGACTTTACCACGAAGCGGGGGAAGACTCCTTGTTAATGCCGGTGAAGAAAACGCAGGTCTGGTTGATATAGGAGATGGACTTGCAATAGCCTTTAAAATAGAAAGTCATAACCATCCGTCAGCGGTGGAACCATATCAGGGTGCCGCAACCGGTGTGGGAGGAATATTACGTGATATTTTTACCATGGGCGCCCGCCCGATTGCATGTTTAAATTCACTTCGTTTTGGTCCGCTATCAGACTCACGAACAAGATTTTTATTTGAAGGTGTTGTAAAAGGTATTGGCGATTATGGAAATTGTTTTGGTGTTCCCACCGTAGGCGGTGAAATTTATTTTGATGAATCGTACAAAGGAAATCCCATAGTAAATGCAATGGCAATTGGAATTGTTGATACGAAGTATGTTGTCTCAGCTATAGCCAAAGGCAAAGACAATCCGGTTATGATTGTCGGCTCATCAACCGGGCGCGATGGAATTCATGGTGCAACTTTTGCCTCAGAAGAAATCTCTGACAAGTCGGAGGCCAAACGTCCTTCAGTTCAAGTTGGTGATCCATTCACAGAAAAACTTCTACTCGAAGCAACACTTGAAATTATAAAACAAGATTTGGTTATTGGTATTCAGGATATGGGTGCTGCGGGCATATCATGTTCAACCTCTGAGATGAGTGCTAAAGGGAAATCTGGAATGATTATCGATCTAAGCAAAGTACCTCTCAGGGAAGAGGGAATGAGTGCTTATGAGATAATGCTTTCTGAAAGCCAGGAAAGGATGCTTGTTGTTGCAAAAAAAGGGTGTGAAGAAAACATTAAGAAAATATTTGAGAAGTGGGATCTACACTGCGAGATTATTGGAGAAGTGACCGATAATGAAAAAGTGATAATAAATTACGAAGGGGAACAAAAAGTTGTCATTTCTCCAGTTGAATTGGTCCTTGGAGGTAATGCACCGGTATATATCAGGGAAACCGCAGAGCCAAAATATTTTGAAGAAACCCGCAACTTTAAATTAAATAGTTTACCGGAACCGGAATGTGTATCTGAAGCATTTGAAAAAATATTTTCATCGCCGAACATAGCTTCAAAGCGATGGGTCTATCAGCAATACGATTCTATGGTCAGAACTAATACCATAGTAGGTCCCGGTTCTGATGCGGCTGTTATCCTGATAAAAGATACAAACAAAGCTCTTGCTGCCAAAACGGATTGCAACGGCAGATATGTATATCTCAATCCAAAGGAAGGGACAAAGATTGCTGTTGCTGAATCAGCTCGAAATGTGGTTTGTACCGGAGCTGCCCCGTTGGCAATAACCAACTGTTTGAATTTTGGAAATCCATATAAACCGGAGATGTACTGGACTTTCAAAAAAGCAATTGAAGGGATGGGGGAAGCATGCAAGTTTTTTAATACTCCCGTGACCGGCGGTAATGTCAGTTTTTACAATGAAAGCCCGGATACAGCGGTTTATCCAACTCCGGTTATTGGAATGGTCGGGCTGATTGAAAAATTAGAAAATATAACCACAGCTGAATTTAAAAATGACGGCGATTTGATTTATCTGCTCGGAGAGGATTACGAAGAAGTTGGCGGAAGTGAGTATATGAAAGTTGTTCACAATTTAGTTACCGGAGAAATACCAAGAATTGATTTGCAGACAGAGACGGACTTGCAGAAGCTAATTCTCCATCTCATTGATAATGGATTAGTTAATTCCGCACATGATGTTTCAGACGGAGGAATTATGTGTGCTCTTGCCGAATGCTGTATTATAAATCAGGAAAAACCTGTCGGCTCAAGAGTTCACATTCCAATTAAAACTCGGGAAGATTTTTCGTTTTTCTCCGAATCCCAATCGCGTGTTATTATTTCTGTTAGTAGGGATAATCAGGAAAAATTTGAAGAGATTACCTCAAAAAGTTTTACTCCGTTTGTTTTAATTGGAGAAACCGGTGGAAAGAGTTTGAATATAAACGACCAGTATGATTTTTCAATTTCTTTGTTAATTGATCTTTACTATTCTACAATCCCAAAGAGAATGAATGCTACGGTTTAAAATTCTAAAAAAAGTTGCTTCGATAATTTCTGTAGATACTTACAGAAAAGTTATTGAGTTCCTTCGGCATTATGTCTTCGGATTATTCAGACGGATGGACGAGAACAATCTCTTCTTTGCAGGTGCCGGTATTTCTTTCTCTCTCTTTCTTGGAATGATCCCGTTTATTCTTTTCATGTTTTCACTTCTTGGAAATATTTTCGATCAATCTGTCATAGAAACTCAAATAAATAATGTGATTGATCAAGCAATTCCATACCCCTCGTATGCAAATTATGTTAAACACTTAATCGTTTCAAGACTTCCTGAAGTGATTGAATACAAAACTATTGCGGGTGTTTTTGGTGCTATCGGATTGCTATTTACTTCAACCTGGATATTCAGCAGTATCAGAACAATTCTGAATCAGATCTACCATGTAAAAATAATTAAGGGATATTTGTACGGATTATTCCGCGATGTACTAATGGTAATTTTGTTAGTATTTTTGATATCATTCACTACTTTCCTCTACCCGGCAATAAAATTATTTTATGAACTGACAAAATATTATCCGACGATACAGGAAATGACAAGTAGTTCAATCTGGAATTTTGGTATCTCTGCAGTCTCGCTCGGATTGATGTTTGGAATGTTTTTTTTAATTTATTATTTAATTCCTTATGAACAACTTGGTAAAAAAGTTGCTATGATAAGTGCATTCTGGGCAACATTACTTTGGGAAGTTGCCCGCAACATTTTTAAATATTACCTGAATAACATTCTATCGGGCAATCCTCTCTACGGCGCATTCGTTCTAATCATTGCTATCTTGTTATGGGTATTTTATTCAGCCTGTCTTTTTATTGTCGGTGCTGAGATCGGACAGCTATTCCGGGAGAGGCAGCTAATAAAAGACGAGTCTAAAGATGAAAAGGCATAATAGCTTAATCCCATTATCAAGGAATCATTATCACGGCTTGATTGCAGCACAGTTCTGTAAGAAAAATTCACCCGATTACAAAAGATGCCCGGCGATCGGGGAAGGAAGCGCAAATATATTAACATATGGTAAAACCGAACTGCTTGATCATTTTAGTGTGGAGTTGAAACATTGATTACATCAATTATCGGAAGAAATGATTCTCTGGATGAGTTGACCCAAAGAGTTCTGCAGAAACACAAATTGAGTAAACAGTTAATAAGGGAACTTGAAGCCGCTAATGATGTTGAATTAGCACCGGATAATTTTGGAAAGGCAGTTGATCATCATATTCGCTTTGAATGGAGAGAATGGTTTGAAAATATACAAAAAACCATTTCTGACATTTTATTGTTCGAAATTGGTTGATCTATAAACGATAGCCGATCAAAAGAGAAGCAAACTAATTTTTAATTTCATTTTATGGAGACAGCTAATGAAAGTTATTCACGAAAATCCTCAACTGACATATATTTTTTCACTAACACTATTTATCGTAGTAGTTTTTTCGGGCAGTTCCGAATTTGTTCTGGCTCAAAACATTAATCCATCATTCAAGAAAAAATCTGATTTTGTATCGCAGGATGAAAAGGAATTTACTAAAATAAAACAGCTCAAAATTAAATCACGCACCAAATATGCCGTTTACTACGATATGCCTAACTATCCAAGTGATAAGAAAGTTTTATTAACGATAGAATCATTTAATAAAACAGGTTTGCTTACTGAAATTATCGAACAAAATTCTTCGGGAAATGTGATCTCAAATTATAAATTTAAATATGATTCAAAAGGCCGTCCGGTAAAAGCAGAAGGGCAGGATGATGCGGGTAAATCAAACACTCAAACATCCAGGTACGATGCTAAAGGCAATGAAATAGAAAGACGATTAATCTCAATTGGACGCAGAAACTATGAAGCTAAATCAGTAATGCATTATGACAAAAACGGAAATGTTATTGAAGTAATAAATTATGAAAACAATAAACTGAGTGATCGGCAAAAAAATACTTATGTGAATAATGTTAGAACTCGCACCGATTACATCAATCAGAATGGCGATACTTTAGTAGTCTCATTCCCCGAATATGATGCTTCCGGAAAATTGATTAAAGAGGAAAGGAAAGCCCAGAATAGCTCTCTTGCATATATTTACAAGTATGATGCAAACGGCCGTCTAAGTGAAATGATTGATCCCGAAACGAAACGAATTTACAGTTCCGATGAAAAAGGCAATGTAATTGAACATAAAATGTTTCTTTTAGATGGAAGAAGACAGATCAGATTAGTATTCAAATATTACAGCAACGGTTTGCAGAGTGACCAGATAAGATATGATAACAATGAGACAGTGGTTCTTCATACCGTTTATGAATATGAATATTATAAATAGAATCGGATGATTAAATTTTTACCGCTTGGAGGCGCCAATGATATCGGCGCTAGTTGTTTTTACATAAATATTTCCGGAACCGGAATACTTTTAGACTGTGGAATGCATCCACGGAAAAAAGGTTTAGAATCGCTCCCAAGATTTGAATTGCTTGAGGACTTACCTGTTGATTATATTTTAATAAGCCATGCTCATCAAGATCACATCGGTTCGCTTCCGTTTTTGATTCAAAGAATTCCCCACGTAATTATCTTATCTACAACACAAACAAAGGATATTGCTGAACTCACTCTGCACAATGCCGCAAATATCCTGGCAAATCTTGGTGATGAAGAAACACAACTGAGAACATATACACATGAAGAAGTTGATCTTCTGGTAAGAAGTATCCGCACCGTCAACTATGATGAGACTTTTTCATTAAAAGGATTACGCCATTTATCTGATCTACCGATTCAGATAACATTTATAGATGCGGGACATATTCTGGGCGCGGCAGGTATTTTATTAGAACATGAGGGACAGACAATTTTTTATTCTGGCGATATTAATCTTTCAGATCAAACCATTATGACCGGCACTGACATATCAGGTATTGAGAATTTAGATACACTGATTTTAGAATCGACATACGCGGCGACGGAATCCTTTAAGCTGGGCTCATGGCAGAGTGAACAGAAACGATTTACAAAACAGGCAAATTCAATTTTACAGCAAGGCGGTTCAATTCTTATTCCTGTTTTTGCTTTGGGTAAAACTCAAGAATTGCTTGCTACGATCCATCTTCTAATGTTTAAAGGGTTGCTGACCGATTCCATAATTTACACAGGCGGTATCGGAAAAGAAATTTCTAGCTTATACGATAAGAACCGTTATTTGGTTAGAAGAAAACATCGGGAGCTTAAGCTTCATGATATTCCTCAAAATAATCTTTTCGAAATTGAGGACTACAACTTATTTAAGAAGAATCCCGGGATTGTGCTCGCATCAAGTGGAATGATGCTGGAAGGAACAACTTCTTTCCGGCTGTTAGATTTCTGGCTTCGTCAGGAATCATTCGGAATTTTTGGAGTTGGCTATATGGATTCGGAAACGCCGGGTTTTAAAGTTTTCAGTGCAAATAGGGGAGACGAGGTTCAGCTTACGGAATTTCGCACACCGCAAAAAATAAAATGTCTGGTTGAAAAATTTTATTTCCCATCACACTCCAGGCGAGAAGATTTACTTGAAATTGTTGAACTAACAAAACCAAAACGGGTGATAATTGTGCATGGTGAAAAGCAAGCTCAGGATTGGCTTGGTTACAACATACTTTCAAAATTCAAAGATATAAAACTTTATTCAGCTGAAGTTGGCAATCAATTAGATCTGGCGATTGTTTAGCGGTATAGTTCCTTCTTGAGATTCGCATGGAGAATTTATGTTATGATAAAAAGTCCGACCGGAAAATCCGATCGGACTTTTTCATATTCCAATTACTTGGCTAAAGCAAGGTTGGTTGCCTGATCAGGATGCTCATCTAAATATTTTTGATAGAGATAGCCATTGTAAAATTTTTCACACATTCTGCGTGTTCTATCGCAGTCATGAAATTTTGCAAGGCGGCTGACCATATAAACACCCTGCGGGTCTCCAATTTTGACAAGGGAAAGTGCGGCAATAATTCTTTCCTCGCATGTTTTCCCATTACGTAATAATTGAATTAATGGAATTACAGCCTTTGTTGATTTCATCTCACCAAGGTTAAATGCGCAACTGACTCTTAGCCCTTCATTATCAGAGGCTAATCCGATTAATCTGTTTAATTCAATAGCTTCGAATGTGTTCGCTTTTGGAGCGTTCTTATCCACTTCTGCAAATGTATTTCCTGTGAATAGCAATGTAGAGAGAATAACTACGGCGAAAAATGATTTTGGTTTCATCTTGCCCTCACCTGCTGATGTTAATTTTTCAAATTTGCGATTCTATTGTGGTTTATTTCGCTTTCATAGGTTAAGACGAAAGGTTAAATAAAAGGTTGCGCGAATTTTTAAAAACGACATACTCATGCGGGTAATGAAATTTTGTTGAAGGGGATGACAGTCAGGATATTGAACTGGATAAAAAGGAGAACCACTTGATAAGAATAGGAATATCAAAACCTCTGTGTTAATCGCGGTCGGATTTTAGTTCTTTGAAAATCGTTATTGCTTTATGTATGGAGATAGCTAAAATCAGAAGAATAACACCAAGCCCGATTAATACTTCCATGTTTTACTTTCTGTTTTACAAGTTAAACATACAACATGATTCTCGTTAAAAAAGTGCAATAATACATTCTCTATGCTAATTGGGACTCAAGACAAAACTGTAGGAAGGCTTAAAGTATAAAACCGATAAAAGGTTACTGCGTAAAAATGATTGGTTGGGTCGAAAATTATTTGTTGTCAGTGTTCAGAAACAGTTTCAGAAATTCGTTCTTGACATTACTTAATTGTTTGATCCTTTCCTCTTCGTCGTTTTTCCCGAAAGACTGTTCGATACTTTTGTAAAATTCATCTGACGAAATTATAGTGCAACCGCAGACTTTCCCGAAATTCATGAGACTATGATCCGAAGTGACCATGATAATCAACCTGGGATTAGCTGCAAATTCTATCTCCCTTCTTATCAGAAGATCGGCAGTGTCGTTTTTGGAATATTCGATCTTTCCCTTTGACATGGCAAATGAAAGATTGGGGTGTCCGTCAAAATGAAGAGTTAATTTTATTTTCTTTTCTCTGAAGTATCTGTTGAGGAGATTAACTAATTGTTCACGGCTTGCCTGTTTGTCTTTTTTCTGAAGCTGATGTAAATATTTTATCCTACCAATCAGATTATTGCCATCTATGATGTAATGATTCATCCTGTCCACATAGTTTTTATTGACACAATTTTTGTAATTAACTATTTTAGATTCGAGTACTGTCTAATTAACATTATAAATATAATCAACAGAGAGGGAAATGTTATGGGAAGAAAAATAGCAGGCGTATTAGTTGGGTACTTAGCCATGGCAATTTTAGTATTTGTTTGCTTTACAGTTCTATACCTAATTCTTGGTGCGGAGGGTTCATTCCAAGAGGGATCATACATAGTATCTTCGGTCTGGATAATATTCAGTTTCATTATTGGTCTTGCTGCAGCTGTTGTTGGTGGATTTGTATGCACTTTGATTGCCAAAGATCAAACACCCAGTCAGATTTTAGCAGTAGTTGTTTTAATCCTTGGAATCGTACTGGCAATACCCGCAATGAATTTACCGGATGATGTGAAAAACAAGGTACGAGAGGGATCCGTTGGCAATATGCAAGCCATGCAAGATGCTCAGCAGCCGATGATTTCTCTTATTCTAAATCCGATTCTCGGTGCGACTGGTGTCTTTGTCGGTGGACGATTGAAAAAGAAGAAAGGACAGTAAATCAAAGTTGAATAATCTGATTTATCCGGATATTAATAAAACTAATATGCTGAAGTACTTTAAGCTTTCGGTATAAAAATCTTCGAATTCGGCAGTTTCAAATTGCGGTTCTCATTTTTGGATAAGATCACTTCCTCTGTAAAAATTGGAAACTGCCGAATTTATTAAATCACCTCAAAAATTTATCGCAGTATTTATTTTCTAAAGAAGGCAAATTCACAATTACTTGTTGGATGAATTTATCATATTAGTTATTATTACGCGTCCAAAATTTGAACTATCCTATATAGAAAGAAAATGAAAAATATTGCCTTCGTCATAATATTCCTAATTGTCGCAACAATAACTTATTCACAAAATCCTTGTCCGGGTACGGCTACAGTTACATATGGAAATAAAATTTACCACACTGTTCAGATTGGAGATCAGTGCTGGTTAAAAGAGAATCTTGACATTGGAACTATGATAAATGGAATACAAGATCAGGCAAACAATGGCGTGATAGAAAAATACTGTTATGAGGATATTCCTTCCAATTGTGATAGGTACGGAGCTTTATATAGCTGGAATGAAGCGATGAAGTATTCTCCAAGCGGGAGTAAGATACAAGGCATCTGTCCAAGCGGCTGGCGCTTGCCTACATCTGATGAATTCATTGCATTAGCAGCCACGGTTAAAAGTGATGGGAACGCATTGAAGGATACAACTTGGGTGCAAGGTCATGTACGCGGTTCGAACACCAGCGGTTTTACAGCGCTGCTCGCAGGTACACGTGGATTCGGCGGTCATTTCAGTCATGTTGAAGTTCATGCTTTCTTCTGGAGTTCAACAGCATTTGATAATAGTTACACATACAAACTGAGTCTGGATTATATTAACAGCTATATAGATCTCCTACCTCTTGGCAATCAAGCCGCTTTTAGTGTACGATGTCTAAAAGGACAGGGGGCAACAGACGTTTCCGATAATTCTGCAGCAAAAGATCTTTCAACAGAATTTTCACTTTCTCAGAATTATCCGAATCCTTTTAATCCCGAAACAACTATCAGCTATCGATTATCAGTGAGCAGTCAGGTATCCTTGAAAATTTATGATCTACTCGGACGAGAAATAGCAACACTTGTTGATGAGGTTAAACCATCCGGAATTTATCATTCTCATTTCTCAATTCTCAACCTGTCTACTGGCAGGCAAGGTTCTAAACTTTCAAGCGGTACATACTATTACCAGATGAAAACTGCTGACTTTGTACAGACCAGAAAGTTTGTTGTCATGAAATAGTTTGACGTAAGACTGTAAACGTGAGATATAAAACGTGAAAAAGCATTTCTTGAGCCTGCTTGAATTAGACACGTTTGTTTCATGATGAAATGGGAATTACTCTTCAAACAAAAACTTGAAACTTGTGCATATGAGAATAATGATTTGTAAACGGATTTACGTTAAATTATCACAAGGATGTTTATTCAACATTACAATAGAAGTATGAGAAGGACATTCTTATTAGTAGAAATGATTTGTGTATTCTTTTTTTTCTGTTCTGTAGAATATGCTCAGGTCTCTGAGAGAGATTCTATTAGTATCTATTTAGTAAAAGCAAATTGGCACACGGGATTGATGATTCCGGTAAACGATTTTACTAAAAAGATATTACCGGTATTATCCTACTTTGATGGTTTCAAATATGTAGATATTGGCTGGGGCGATGCTGAATTTTATCAAGCGCCTGCGTTCGATATTTGTCTTGCTCTTTATGCTGTATTATTGCCCACTCCGTCAGTGATTAGAATTGACGGATATAAATTTCCAATTGAAAAAGTTATTGAATGGAGAGAATTTGCCGTAAGGTTTGATCTAACTACAGACATGTTTTTGAAAATGGCTGATTTTATCAATCAGTCATTCAAATATGATGACGATAAGAAATTAATAATTTCATCAAGAGATAAAGAAAAACCAATAATATTTTTTAAGTCGGTTCATTACTATTATTTTATGAGGACTTGTAATACATGGGCAGCTGGAGCAATACAATCTGCGGGTGTTAATGTGGATACATTCGGACTTGTAACAGCCGGGCAGTTGTATTCTAAACTAAGCAGATTTGGCAAAATTTTGAAAAAGTATGAATGATTGGAGAGGTAGTCTTTCCAGTGCATCTGATTTTAGATCAAACTCTTCATGATAAATAACTTTCCAGTTCGCCTCTCTCTCTGTCCACAAAGATAAAACTTTATTTTTGTGTTCAACGATTCTCTTCTCTAAATCTTCCATCATTCCGGTATATCTAAATCCTTCCTGACTTCACATGATGTAAACAGTGGGCGCAATATGGCCTAAAATAAAATTGTTGAAACAACAATCACAGGTAACTGGGTTTCGTGCCCCTCGACAGCACATGTTTTTTTCACCGCTTTTTTTATCATATTTCGTATGTGGAATATTTAATAAATGGAAAAATTTTAAATGGTACATTCTTCTTTTGAGGAATGCCTAAAAGTGGAGAATTACATGATAAAATTTTCTCAGTGTGTTGATGCAATGCGGACATCGGAGATTAGAGACTTGATGAGTGTGGCTATGCGACCGGACATTATCTCGTTTGCCGGCGGTATGCCGAATAATGATTTATTCCCGGTAAAGGAAATTGATGAAATCTATAATGGACTTGACGATAAAACAAAAAAAATCGGTTTTCAGTACGGACCTACTCCCGGTTATCCGCCTTTGCTTGAATCACTTAAAGAATATTTAAGAAGCAAAAACTTACCCGTTGATACAAACGATTTGATCATCACCTCGGGATCGCTGCAGGCAATTAATATTATTATGAAATTATTCATCAACCCGGGTGATACTGTAATTACCGAACAGCCGTGTTTTATTGGTGGAATAACAACCGCAAAGTCTTATCAGGCAAATATTGTAAGTGTTCCTATGGATTCCGATGGGATTATCATGGATGAGCTTGAGCAAACTTTTAAAGCCGAGGGTAAAAATGCAAAAATTCTTTATCTCTCGCCCTGTTTTCACAATCCGGCCGGTATAGTTTACAGCAAGCAAAGAAAAACCGAGTTGCTAAAATTCTTAGAAGGGAAAGAGATAATCCTAATAGAAGATGATCCTTATGGCGAACTCTATTTTGATGAGAACGATAAAGAATTAACTGTTCCGATGAAAACAATTCAGCCTGAACCTGTACCGAACTGTTATATCGGTTCGTTCTCAAAAATTCTTGGACCGGGAATGCGACTCGGTTGGTTACTCGCCCCTCCGGAAATAATTAATAAGGCACAACTGACTAAACAATCATTGGATGCATGTTCGTCAACTTTTACACAGGTACTTGCAGATCAATTTTTAAGACAGCGTAAATTGATGCCGTATGTCGAGGGATTGCGAGTCACTTATGCACGCAGAATGAAAATCATGAACGATAGTCTAAAAATGAATATGCCTCCCGAGGCTAAATGGGTTATTCCTAAAGGTGGTTTCTATATATGGATTACATTACCGGAACATATAAATGCCTCTGATATATTAAAAGAATCGATGAGCAGGGGTGCAATTTTCATTATTGGAAAAACCTTTGATCCAATGGGAATTAAAAATAATTGCATAAGACTTGCATTCTCTAATACTCCCGAGGATGAAATTGACAGGGGTGTTAAGATTGTTGCCGAAGCGTTAAAAGCAAGATTATAAATTTGTAGGGGTTGTCTCAATAATATTTTTCATGTCTAATGGAGCGGAGTCGAAGTGTGATTGGGGCACTTAAATTAATTTCTCGATCCCTGTCTGCGGTACATTAGCGTCAACTTAGTAGAAGTTTATTGCTATAACCCCGACTTTTTAAGTCGGGGGAAAAAACAAGAGCACAAAAACCAAGGGCTTTAGCCCAAATTGTTACTCTGTTTTGGACTATCCGAAGGATTCCTTTGGAAAAGTCCAGAATTTTGAGTGAGTTTGTATTCTCCAGCATGAACCTGC
>CAYTUV010000028.1:0-45634 GCA_964441505.1 uncultured Melioribacter sp.
TTTAGCCTCTTTTAGAGGCGTATTAAAGCCACGTCCTTTGGGCGTGGTTGTTTACTCCTGATATTTCTTAGAATAAAATGAATCGAAAATGTTCTTTTCGTGGGACAGGTTTTAATCGGCATTATTAAAATAATAGCAAAAAAGGGTTTGATTATGAATATAGAAAAACACTGGAATAAATTTGGTGAAGATGATCCTTACTTTGGAGTATTATCATTTGAAAAATATCATATTGATGTTTTTACTGATTCAGAAAAGAGAGAATTCTTCTCTACAGGTTATCAACATGTTGATTCAGTTGTAAAAAAAATTGAGGTTCTTTTTAATCGTAAATTTAGTCCTAATAAATCGTTGGACTATGGCTGCGGAGTTGGGAGAGTACTGATTCCCCTTTCAAAATATTCAAACGAAGTTATTGGTGTTGATGTTTCGGGGGCAATGCTGAAAGAATGTGAGCGTAATTGTATTGAGAACGCTATTTCTAATAGCAGACTGTTGAATGCTACAGAATTTTCGGAAAGCTTTTCGGAAAAAATAGATTTTATTCATTCGTATATAGTATTCCAGCATATCCCTATACGAAAGGGTATTAAAATATTTCTTAGTTTATTGAAAAATCTTTCTGATAATGGAATTGGTGTTCTCCATTTCACATATTCAAAAAAAAATGATCTTCGGTGGATTATAGAAAAGATCAGAAATAATGTTCCTCTTGTTTCAAATGTTATTAATATCATTAGAAAGCGAGATTTTAATTATCCTTCAATGCAGATGAATTCATATGACATCAATAAAATATTATTTATTCTTCAAGAGCATGGTATTAGTGAATTCTATTGCGATTTCACTGATCATGGGAAAGATTTGGGAGTAGTAATTTATTTTGAAAAAAGAATCGGTTGAAAAGAATATTGATTTTTATCAAAAACGTATTTATCTCTTGTTAAATAAATCAAGCTATACTAAGCTAACGAAAATTATTCATGTAGGAATATTTGGGGACAATCACTAACGATGAGAATAGGAATTGACGCACGGGTTTTAGACAGAACTATCACCGGAACCGGAAGATATCTGCTGAATATTTTAAAAGAGTTACCGAACCATGATCGGAAAAACGAATATTTCTTATTTAGTAATTCCAAGCTTCCAATTGATGAGACATTTTACAAAATAATTTCTCATAAACCTTCAATACTTCCTCTAAAGTTGTTTTCGCCTATCTGGTTGAATTCAACTTTACCTCTACTTATTGAAAAGAATAAGATAGATCTGTTATTCGAACCGAATGTAATTCTTCCACTTGTCAATCTTGGAAAAGTAAAATGTATTTCTGTTGTCCACGATGTCATCTTTAAGGTATATAAAGAATATTATCCTTTCATTTATCGGCAGTATCTTTCATTGCTTCTTCCAGCATCGCTAAAAAAATCTAATTGCATTATTACAGTTTCTGAACTCTCAAAAAATGATATAATAAAATATTATAGAATACCTCAGGAGAAGATCCAAGTAATATATAATACCGCTTCAGAACAATTTCGACCACGTAATTATGAGGAACCCGGTTATTCTGAAATTCTCAATGAATTTTCTTTACCCAAAAAATATTTATTATATGTCGGAGTTGTGGAACGACGTAAAAATATTCTTGGCTTAATAAAAATTATTGATCTTCTCGCAAAAGAGGGAAGTGATTTGCAGCTTGTTATCATTGGTAAGGCAGGTCACGATTCAGATACAATTCTTCCCGAAATCTTAAAGAGAAAAAAAACTATCAAGTATTATGATTTCGTTAGTGACGAGGCTTTAGCATATATTTACAACTATGCTTTCGCTTTTATATTTCCTTCATTTTATGAAGGATTTGGAATTCCTCCGCTTGAAGCGATGCAGTCAGCAATTCCTGTTTTGTCCTCAAATACTCCTGCATTGGTTGAGGTGGTGGGAGAGGGCGGGCTGATTCATAACCCAAATGATTATACAGCATTTGTGAATGATATTTTAAAATTAGAAAGAGATGAAAATTTTTACTCACTTATGAAATTGAAAGCATCGGAACAGTCAAAGAAATTCAGTTTAAAAGAGACTACAAAAAAATTAGTTGGCATCTTTAACAAATATTTATCACTCAATCTATAAGGATAGTAATTAATGGCAGAAATGAAATTATTGTTGGTTATTACAAAATCCGATATTGGAGGTGCTCAAGTTTTTGTAATAAATCTTGCTCGTTCATTAAGAGATTTAGGATATGATGTTGAAGTAGCCGCAGGTGAAGGAGATTATTTATTCGAAGAATTGAAAAAATATAATGTTCCATATCACTTTTTGCGTTCCCTGAAAAGGGATTTTAATGTTTTCAATTCATTTTCTTTCGTTTGTGATTTATATCGCCTAATTAAAGCCAAAAAATATCAGATTCTCCATTTCAACAGCTCAAATGCCCTGATCGGAGCTTTATCAACCGTGTTTTTAAAGCCACGTCCTAAAAATGTATTTACATTTCATGGTTTGTCTTTTTTAGATAAAAATTATGAGATGAATTCTTTCTTCCGCTTCTTATCAAAATTATATTTTAAACTATTTTTGTTTATTGTGGATAAACCTGTATTCGTAAGTAATACTAATTATAAAGAATCCATAGAATCCTCAATCGTTAAAAGCGGGCATGTTATATATTATGGGTTAGACGAAAACAAAATGGAATTTATTAATGCGAAAGATGCTAGAAAATTTCTTTCTGAATTATGTAAAACAGATTTGTCTGATGTTTTCCTTATAGGATCTGCCGGGAGGTTGGCATATCAAAAGAATTATGATTTTCTCATTAAAAATTTCAAGGAAATACAAAAAGAAATACCAACCGCAAAAATAATTATTATTGGTGATGGGCCTTATTATGAAAGATTTATGGAAGAAATAAAAGAACGTGGGATTCAAAATGATTTCTTTTTGGTGGGCGCAATTAAAAATACTTATAGATATATGAAAGCATTTGATGTTTTTACTTTGCCCTCACATTATGAAGGTCTTCCCATTAGCTTGATTGAAGCTGTTCTGGCCGAAATACCAATCCTAGCTTCAGATGTGGGTGGAAACAAAGAGAATGTTGGCAATTCTTCTGAGCAAGTATTTATTTTGAATGATATAGATGATTATATTCAAAAACTTCGGGAAATTAAAAAAAACTCTCTCAATATTGTTGAATCCAATATTAAATTGAAAATGCAATTTTCTTTGGACAATATGGTTAAAAATTATAAGGATATTTACGAATCAATGTTGCGAGAAGAACAGAACAACTTCTAATTTATCTTTCCTCACCTAATCTTTTAATAGAAATATTCAAGGAGTTTTTCTTTATCGAAAAAGTAACTAAAAATGTTTTCTCGCTTTCGGTAGGTCAGGTTGCGTCGAACCTTATTAACATGGTCGCAATGGTGCTTGCCATACGTTTTCTAGGTGTTGCGAGTTTTGGAACCTTTAGTAGTTTACTAGCGGTGATTGGCATTCTTTCCAAGTTCGTTGATTTCGGAATCGAGCCAATTGTCTTCCGTGAATTTTCCAAAGAGAGAGATAATTTTCGTCTTCTCAACAGTGCACTTTCTCTTCGTTTTTTCATCTATGTAATTCTAGTTGTACTCTTTAACGTTGTTGCTCCATTCTTTAGTTACTCTGCAAGAGAAATTTTATTGTCAAATATTCTATTCACAACAATTGTTCTTTCCTCGAAAACAGTGAATCTACGTGAACTTCTCTCAACTCCATTCAAAGTAAATCTGAAAATGCATTATCCAATGACACTTGCTGTTTTGGATAATCTGATTCTTTTACTAATGGTTGTATTCATCCCGTTTATGAAAGATGCCGTACTATTTTTTGTTATAGTTTATGCTGTTTCAAACATACCGGGGTTCATTCTATCTTTTTATTACCTGACGAAAAAATATAACCACAAGTTTAATTTTACTTTGGATCGTTGGGTGTGGCTCCTGAAGGAATCGCTGCCACTATTTGGATTTGTAATTCTTACCGCAGTCTTTATGCAAATTGATATAGTGATACTTAACTACTTCAAAGGTCCACGTGATGTTGGGATTTACTCTGCGGGTGTAAGATTAACAGCTCCGCTGAGTATCATTCCCGGTGCAATTGTTACTACAGTATTCCCTATTTTAATGAGGAGAATGTCCGATCAGGTAAGTTCCGATTCGCTCTCCAATCTTGTTATCAAACTTCTTTACTTTATTTCATTCGTTATTGCTGCAGTTTTTACATTCGAATCAGATTCATTAGTGAAATTAATTTTTGGTCCCCAGTATTTAGCCGCTTCCTTGCCTGCATCAATTCTTTATTGGAGCCAAATATTTATCTTCTTCACATATTATACCTTAGTAGTTTTAATTGCCAAGAATCACCAGTTTTATAATTTCCTTTTTGGTGCCATACAGGTGGTTGTTAACCTTGGCCTGAACTTTCTGCTGATTCCGAAATATTCTTTTCTTGGCGCATCGTTAGCTAAGCTGATTGCCAGCTTCGCATCATTTGTCTTCATTCTGATAGTGATAAGTAAACTCGGTTATCGTCCTTCAATTGGCCGCTACAAAGTTTTGATCTGGTCGGTTCTAATGTGCTGCGGTCTTTACTTACTCGCATTTCTTCCGTTGATTATTTACTTAGTATTATCTCCGGTTTTCATTGCTCTGCTGACTCTTGGAATTAAATTATTCAGCGGAGAAGAACTTCAGATATTTTTCCGGTTAGTAAATAAAGAGGAATTAGGTAAAAGGTTAATTCAAAAATACAGATTAGCTTAATCTCAGTTTTTCTGCCTATCTCAATCTTTTCTTTTGATCTTCATGAATCCAAATTCAACGGCAGCGTCACAAAATTTTTCGAGATTGTCATTTCCTATTTCTTTATCAGCTTCCATCGGCTCATACTGGTAAAGCCAAATACTATTGTATCCTTTTTCCTTGGCAGCGCTTAATAATGTTCTATATTCATTGAAATCTTCGTGAGCACCGATCCAAAGCATCGAAAATTTATCGCCAATATACTCTCTCCATTCATGCCAACTGTTAACTTGATCGAGTCCCATATTTTCTCTTTGTCCATAACCGCTGTACATTATGGCGTCAACAAATCTTTCTACGTTACCGGCCTTTTTTTCATCTATTTCACTAACTATTAATTTAGCATGCGGATAAAAACCGCGGTCACTAAGCTCGGTAAGAATTTTTAGAAAAGTCATGAATGAATGGTTACGGCTTATTGGTTCATCAAAATAGTAAGCCCAAACTTTACCAAGCTCATTTATATTATTCCAAAACCATTCGGGTCTTTCAGCAATATCGGGTAAATAGATTTGTTTCATGATATGAACTGAATCGTAGCCGGCAAACTTCGCATTTGAGGTAACATCTTTATCATAAGGAGCGGGAATTAAAACATAATTAAATCCCCAGACTTCCTTTACTTCCTTAAATTTTTCTTTTGAGAATAATTTATTCTCATGGGGCCAGATACCTACAATTTTATCTTCAATTGTTTCATAAGCCTTAGAAGCTGTTAAATTGCCATTCTGACCATAAATCAATAATGGCAGCATTGACAATAGAATGAATAATGAAGCGGTTTTAGATACCATAGCTACTCTAATTACCTTATCCGTAAGAGCAATCTAGAATGTAAATTATACAGCCAGTAAATCAAATTATGAAAAGAATTTATTCTAATAAGAGTTATATTTGCCCAACAATTTAATAAATTCATTTTAATGAAACACGTTTCAATTATTATTGTCAATTACAATGCATTACAAATGACTTGCGATTGTATCAGTTCTATAGTCAAAGAGACGAAATTTTTAAACTATGAAATAATTATTGTAGATAACGGCTCAGTAGTCGACAATTACGATGAAATTCTAGTTTTATTTCCATTTGTAAAAGTTATCAGAAATAAAGCAAATCTGGGCTTTGCAGCTTCGAATAACCGGGCTCTTTCAGATATTGAAGGGAAGTACATTTTGTTCTTAAATAACGATACACTTTTTATCGAAGATTCTCTCTCGAAGATTTTTAATTATGCAGAGCAATTTAATTTTCCACTGTTTCTAAGTTGTCAACTTTTAAATGAAGATAAATCTAATCAGGAAACAGTGGTTGAATTTCCGTCTGTTTGGAATGGGTTTACGGAAAACTTTTTTTTATACAAAGTTTTTCCAAAGTCGAAAATTTTTAATAAATACTATCAAAATAATCATACTTATACTGAACCGATTGAAGTTGATGTTATTCGTGGTGCTTTCATGTTTTGTACTGCCAAAGCGATAAAGGATTTGGGCGGATTCGATGAACGATTCTTCTTCTACTCTGAAGAAACTGATTTGTGCTATCGATTAAAAAAATCGGGTGGTAAAATTATTTTATTCCCAGGCACATCGATAATTCATCTGGGAGGTATTACTACCGACAAAAACCTATGGTTCAAGTTTAAGAATCAAACATTAGGCAAGATTCTTTTCTATCAAAAACATTTCAAAGGAATTCATTTCATAGAAGCGCTAATCATTCATTTCGCAGGATTGTTAATGCGAGGAGTTCTTTTCACTGTTTTTGGATTATTGATGCTTAGAAAAAATCTAATTGTGAAGGGTTATTATTTTTTCAGACAACTAACTGTTCTCCCTAAAAATATTTTCAAGCCAACTGGAAGTTAAAATGAAGATTTTGTTGATATCGCCCAAGATACCGTATCCGCCTGAAGACGGACACAGAAAAAGTATTTTCGGTCTGATAAAATATTTAAGCAAGCGCAATCACCAAATTGATTTAGTTGCTTATCGGCAGAATCAGAATGAATCGGACTTAGACGAGCTAAAAAAGCTTACCAATCTATTTGTACTGGATGTTAAAACAGATAACAGTCCATTTGGAATATTGCAAAATATATTTTCATCAGTGCCATATAATTTGTGGAAATATAACCGTTCGGAATTGAAGAAATTTTTGAAAAATTATTTTCAAGAGAATAAGGTCGATATCGTCCAGGTAACAAATGCTCACATGGCATGGGTAATTGATGAATTGAGAAATTTAACAAATGCTCCTGTAATTCTCAGAGAGGAAAATCTTGAGATGGAGATTATGCGAAGGTTTGCAGAGAATCAAAAAAATCTATTCATAAAATATTACTCTGTCATACAATACAAAAAATTTGTTAAGTATGAACCGATGATATGCGGCAAGTTCAATTTAACGGTTCTTATGAGCAAAGAAGATGAACAAAAGTTGTTGGCCTTCAATCCGGATGTAAAGACAAAAGTCATTCCGGTTGGCGTCGAAGAATCTTTGTTGGAACTTGTAACCGTTGCAAAACAAAGATTTACGTTGATCCATATCGGATCATTAAATTGGCTACCTAATCTTGATGGAATACGTTGGTTTTTGAATGAAATATATCCCTTGGTAATTGAAGTGATTCCTGAAGTAAAACTTTACCTTTACGGTGGTGGTGATTATACAAATCTTGAACTCGCGGCCAAAATTAAATCACATGTTGTATTAAAAGGATTTGTTGAGGATATTTGGAGTGAAATAAGAGACAAAGAATTGGCAATCGTTCCTCTACGAATCGGCAGCGGGATACGAGTAAAGATTCTTGAATTGTTAGCGGCGGGAAAAAATATTCTTACAACATCTTTGGGAGCCGAGGGTATTTCAGTAGAGGATAATAGACATTTGCTAATTGCCGATTCGCCCGAGCTTTTTGCTCAAAGGATTGTTGATTTTTTCAGAGGCGGGTTCGATTCGGATCAACTAATTCTCAATGGAAAACAATTCATCAAAGATCATTTTGTTTGGGATAAAATTGCCGAAGAATTCGAGAAATCTTTTAAAAAATTAATTGATAAGAAATGACGACAATTTTTGAAATAGTATTTTTCTTTATCTCTTTTCTGATAGTCAATTCTTTTTTGATTTATCCGCTGGTAGTCTTTCTGGCAGGACGGGAGAAAAAAGGCAATGATAAAAATGATCATATGGAGCCTACAATTTCGGTTCTTATCGCGGCCTGGAACGAAGAAAAAGTTCTTGCAGAGCGGATAGAAAATATTGCTTCACAGAATTACAATTTAACAAAACTAGAAGTTCTTGTTGGCTCCGATGCTTCAACAGATTTAACAAACTTCATTATTGCAGAAAAACAAAAAAAATATGCATGGCTGAAAGTTTATATCTCAGAAAAAAGAATCGGCAAGGCCGGAATACTCAATGAACTTATTAATAATGTAAATAATGAAATTCTAGTATTCACGGATGCGAACACAGAGTTCCATAGTGATGCGTTGAAAAATATTGTTATCGATTTTGCCGATAAAAAAGTTGGCGGCGTGTGCGGAAAATTAATTTTGATCGATGATGATAAAGAGCGGAGTGATGGAGTAGAAGAAATAAACTATTGGAAGTATGAGACAATCATCAAACAGGCTGAAGGCAAGTGCGGAATTTCCCTTTCGGCTAATGGCGGATTCTTTGCTATAAGAAAAGAATTATACAGAACCATTCCCACCGAAAAAGCAGTAACGGATGATCTGTTCATCTCTCTGTCCGTTGTTTCTCAAGGCTCCAAGTTTACATATAGCGAGGATGCAGTAGCCTATGAAAATACCGGGAAAAATTTACAGGCTGAATATAAAAGGAAGGTCCGCTTTAGTGCAACAAATTTTCAGACACTTGTCTTTTTCAAATCGTTGCTGCTCAACAAGAATAAATTTTTGAGTTATGCATTCTTTTCTCATAAAGTTACACGATGGTTTCTGCCGATGCTTTTATTGGTGGTTCTTATTCTAAGCACATTTCTCTCGTTTTCAAATCAGATTTATTTTGGTTTCTTACTGACGCAATTGTTTTTTTATTTACTCGCTTTGATAGGATTTGTTCTCTCACACATAAAAGTTAGGATACAGATTTTCTCGCTGCCTTACTTTTTTGTTGTTTCTAATTTTGCTGTTGTAGAAGGATTTATCAAATTTCTAAAAAGAAAACACAGTGTAATATGGCAATCAACCGAGAGATAAATGAAATATGATGTCATAGTAGTTGGCGCCGGAATTGTCGGGCTTGCTTCTGCACTAAAAATATTAGAAAAGAATTCAGCATTAAAACTTCTGATACTTGAGAAAGAAAATGGGGTTGCGAAACATCAGACAGGAAATAACAGCGGTGTAATTCACTCTGGTATATACTACAAACCAGGGAGTCTGAAAGCACAAAATTGTGTTAATGGTTACCGAATGCTCATCGAGTTTTGTGAGAAGAATAATGTCCGCTTCAATATTTGCGGTAAAGTAATTGTTGCAACTTCAGAGAATGAAATTCCAGTAATGGAAAATATCATTAAAAGGGGCGAGCAGAACGGTCTTAAAGGAGTGAGAAGGCTTAACCGTGAGGGACTTAAAGAGATAGAACCACACACTGATGGCGTAGCGGGAGTCTTTGTTCCGCAAACAGGTATTATCGATTATACCGAAGTTTCTGAGAAGTATCTTGAATTAATAAAACTCCTCGGTGCAAATATTGAATTTAACTGCAGAGTAGAAAATATTATTTTGCAGAATGACGAATGTGAAGTGGTCACAAATAACGGTACGTTTCAATCGAAAACAATTGTAACATGTGCAGGATTATTCGCCGATAGAATTGCGAAAATTACACACCCTGATTTGCCGTTGCGTCTGGTTCCATTTAGGGGTGAGTATTATAAACTGAAGGATGAAAAAAAGAGTCTGGTAAATGCCTTAATATATCCAGTCCCCAATCCTGCATTTCCGTTTCTCGGTGTTCACTTCACCAGAATGATAGATGGAGAAGTTGAATGCGGTCCAAATGCTGTTCTGTCGTTTAAGAGAGAGGGTTATAAAAAAACAAGTTTTAATTTGCGCGATACGATTGATACATTTACCTGGAGCGGTTTCCATTCAATGATAGGAAACCATTGGAAGATGGGACTGGGAGAATTTTACCGATCATACAATAAGAAAGCTTTTGTTAAAGCGTTGAGTAAATTAATTCCGGAAATTCAAGAAGATCATCTAATCCCGGGTGGCTCAGGTGTCCGCGCACAGGCTTGTATGCTTGACGGAAGCCTGTTAGATGATTTTTATGTTGTGGAAGACAAACGTGTTATTCATGTTTGCAATGCCCCTTCGCCTGCGGCAACAGCTTCTTTATCAATTGGGGATTTTATTTCAGATAAAGTATTAAAAAAACTATAATTCAGAGACTATGGATAAAAAAACAGAAAAATTCCTAATACTTATCACAGACTTTATTGCCATTAATATAGCCTGGCTATTCTTTTTCTATCTGCGTGTTCAGACCGGCTGGTTCGATGTGATTGCACAGCCGGATGTACTGCTTTCGATGTTCGCTGTTTATTTTTATTGGCTTGTTATCTTCATATTTGTGGGAATGTACCGTACCTGGTTTGCTCTCTCCCGGTTTGATGAACTTTCTACACTTTTCAAAGCATCATTTGTTGGTGTATTCATTCTATTCTTTCTGATTCTTTACGATGATTATGCAACGGGCGTGTCTACATCAATCCGGTTTTACATTTTCCTCTACTGGGGAATTTTTCTTTTTGTAGTTAGTACAGGAAGATTATTTATCCGCAGCCTGCAAAGGAGATTACTGATTAAGGGCATTGGAAGGCGGAATGCACTCATTGTGGGTTTTAACGCTAAGTCGAATGAAGTCCATAATTCTATTATGAAGTTCCGTCAGCTTGGATTGGATGTTGTGGCATATGCCGCAGTTGATGAAAATGAAATGAGTAAATCATATAAAAACATTTCCGCTGTAGATACCATTCACAACCTTGAAAGTATAATTGATAATTATAACATTAAGAATGTAATCATTTCACTTGGACGACATGAAGAAGAAAAAATTCTTGAAGTGATATCACGATGTGAAGGTAAAAATGTTGAGATTAAAATTGTCCCCGATTTATATGACATCATAAGCGGTCAGGCAAAAGTTGCTCAGCTCTATTCATTTCCTTTAATTGACGTGATGCCGGAACTGATGCCAGAGTGGGAGAAAAAAATCAAACGAATAATGGATATTATACTTTCATTCTTATTGATCACTATTACGCTACCCGCAACATTACTAACTTCACTTCTAATTAAACTGGAAAGTAAAGGTCCAGTATTTTACAGACAGGACCGCTCCGGTATGAATGGAAAGATTTTTAAAATTGTAAAATTCAGGACGATGGTTGCCGACGCAGAAAAAATCTCCGGACCAGTCTGGTCAACTAAAGATGATCCTAGAATAACACGTATTGGAAAATTTATGCGCAAAGTACGTCTGGATGAAATTCCTCAGGCTTTTAATATTCTGAAAGGCGACATGAGCTTTGTAGGCCCCAGACCGGAGCGTCCATTCTTTGTAGAAAAACTATCGCACGAAATTCCTCTTTATAAACGGAGATTAAAAGTCAGACCAGGTATTACCGGCTGGGCACAGGTAAAACATAAATATGATGAAACGATCGACGATGTTAAAGTTAAACTTCGATACGATTTATTTTATATTGAGAATATGAGTTTGAGGATGGATTTCAAAATTCTATTTAGAACTATCTTTGTTGTGCTCTTTGGAAAAGGGCATTACGATTAAGGGAAAACCGAACATGAAAGCTATTGTAATTATTCCTACGTACAATGAAATTCATAACATTCAGAAACTGATTCCGGATCTGATGGAAATGTATTCTTCGCTGGATGTTTTAGTGGTTGATGATAATTCTCCCGATGGAACTGCTGATTATGTAGAACAGCTCGGGAAGACAGAACCGCGTGTTAAAATTATTAAACGAGAGAATAAGATGGGTCTTGGCACGGCATACGTTGCCGGATTTAAATATGCGCTCGCTGATGGTTATGATGTGGCCATCGAGATGGATGCTGATTATTCACATGATCCAAAAGAAGTGGAACGGTTTTTAGATAATATAAAAGATTATGATTTGGTAATCGGCAGCAGATACATTTACGGTGTTCGTGTTATTAACTGGCCTATCAGAAGATTATTGTTAAGCTATTTTGCAAATCTATATACAAGAATTATAACCGGAATGCCGGTGAAAGATGGAACCGGCGGTTTTAAATGTTTTCGCCGGGAAGTATTAGAATCAATTGATCTGGATGCAATTCATTCCAATGGTTATTCATTCCAGATCGAAATGAATTATAAAGCGTGGAAAAAAAAATTCCGTCTGATCGAAGTTCCGATAACATTCACAGATAGAGTTCAAGGGACATCAAAGATGTCTAAGAAAATTGTCCGCGAAGCTATTTTTATGGTTTGGAAACTCAGGTTTAAAAGTATTTTCGGCAATCTTAATTAAAGACACGATGATTGATCTTTCTATTATAATAGTTAATTACAACGTCAAAGAATTTCTTCTTAATCTTCTGGATTCCATCAAGGTTGCCTCCAAAAACATTTCCGTTGAAACCATTGTGGTAGATAATGCATCGGACGACGGCAGTGTAGATTTACTTCAGCAGAAATTCCCGGATGTGAAATTGATTGCCAACAAAACCAATATTGGTTTCGGTGCGGCGAACAATCAAGCTATGAAAATTGTCGGCGGGAAGTATTTCTTACTTCTCAACCCTGATACAATTGTACGTGAAGATACATTTATCAAGATGATTGAATTTTTTAAGAGTACGCCTCAGGCCGGTATTGCCGGGTGCAAAGTTCTAAATCCAGACGGAACGCTTCAGCTTGCATGCAGAAGAAGCTTTCCGGGACCGTGGACATCATTCACAAAAGTTATAGGGCTAAGTACATTATTCCCGAAAAGTAAAATCCTGGCACGATACAATCTTACTTATCTTAACGAAAACCAGACTTACGAAGTAGATGCGGTAAGCGGTGCTTTCCTTATGATTCGTAAAGATGTTTACGAAAAAGTTGGGGGCTTTGATGAACAGTTTTTTATGTATGGCGAGGATCTTGATCTCTGTTACCGTGTTCAGAAATCAAATTATAAAGTTTTTTATGTTCACTCTACAGAGATAATTCATTATAAGGGTGAGAGCACAAAACGCAGCAGTCTTGATGAGACCAAAGTATTTTACAATGCTATGCACCTCTTTGTAAGAAAACATTTTTCATCCTCTTTTCTGATCGAATCAATTTTACAATTTGCGATTATCTTCAGAAAGCTTTTCGCATTTGCAAACATTTATAAACTCACAATCATTTCTGTAGTAGTCGATTTTTTTACTTTTACATTAGCTGTTCTTCTTGCTGAAGATTACTATGCAAACGAACATTGGCGTGGATTTCCGGCATTTGTAATACCAGGGGTTTATTTCGTCCCTGCACTAATTCAAATTGTTATTTCTGCTATCGGGGGTGTTTACAAAAGGAATTCATTTTCAATTCTACGGACATGCTTTGCTCTTTTATCAGGAATGATCTTTTTATCTGCCCTCACTTACTTTTTTAAGCAGGTCGCTTTCAGCCGTGCTGTTGTTCTTATTACTTATGCTTTGGCAGTATTCTTTTTTTTACTTTGGAGGATTGCTCTCAAGGTTATTTTCAAAATTGGTTTGGATACGGATACAAGAAAATCCCGAACATTAATTGTTGCCCGTGAAAGTAAAGCCGAAGAACTTGCAGTAAAATTGAGATCAACATTTACCCGGCTTTATCATGTGGTAGGATTGATTGGACTTACGCGGAAAAGTGTGGGGACGAGTATCAGTAATTTTAAGATTCTCGGTGCGGTTGATAACATCAAAAAAATAATTGCCGAGGAAAAAATTGACAAGGTAATTTTCTCGTCAGATGATCTTTCATTAAATCAGATGTTTGCTGTAATTGCGGAATGCCAGGGTGAAAATATTGAATTCCTTGTTGCAGGAAAGGAGTCGGATTATCTCGTCGGCAAATCAGCAATCACCATGCTGGATGATATACCTCTTCTGAAAGTTCAGTATAATATTTCATCTTATCTTCACCGTGCCTCGAAGAGATTATTCGACATTATCTATTCCATCCCAATTTTGATTTTCATTTATCCTTTCATATATTTATTTCAGAAGTTCACCTCGGAGAGAAGTAAATTCTCTCAATTCATTCTCGAAATCCCGAGTGTTTTCGTATCGAAGAAAAGTTTTGTTGGTCCAAGAGATTCATCTTATCACGGTGAACTCTATGTTGGTAAAATTGGTTTAACCGGATTCTGGTTCATTGAGAATTTGTCCGATCCCGATTCTCAGGAATTGAAAAAACTGGATCTGTTCTACGCCAAAAATCAGAGTGTTTGGCTGGATATGGAAATACTAGGTAAAACAATTTCAAAAATGTTTTTTAGGATGTAATTACGATGGCAAAAAATATACTGGATTTTGAAAAGCCAATCATCGAATTGGAAAATAAGATTGAGGAGATGCGCAAGTATGAATCGCGTCTTGATATTTCTGGAGAAATCAAAATTCTTGAAGAAAAAGTTCTTGAACTGAAAAATAATATCTACGAAAATCTTACACGCTGGCAGCGAGTGCAGCTAGCCCGTCATCCGGAGCGTCCGTACACTCTCGATTACATATACATGATGACAGAAAATTTTATTGAGTTGCATGGCGACAGATTATTTAAAGATGATAAGGCAATTGTCGGCGGTTTCGCCAAAATAGATGATCAGAAAGTCATGGTCATCGGTCACCAGAAGGGGCGCGATACTAAATCTAATGTTTACAGAAATTTTGGAATGTCGAATCCCGAAGGTTACCGTAAGGCACTTCGCTTGATGAAAATGGCTGAGAAATTTAAGATCCCTGTTATATCATTGATTGATACTCCGGGTGCGTATCCAGGCCTGGAAGCCGAAGAACGTGGACAAGCAGAAGCGATCGCAAAAAATCTTTTTGAGATGAGCCGGTTGCGTGTGCCTATAATAGTTACAATAATCGGTGAGGGTGCGAGCGGTGGTGCGTTGGGAATTGGAGTTGGTGATAGAATTCTAATGCTTCAGAATACCTGGTATTCGGTAATCAGTCCTGAATCCTGCTCGAGTATTTTATGGCGAAGCTGGGAATATAAAGAAACTGCTGCTGAAGCATTAAAACTAACCGCTGAAGATTTATTGGAACAGGGAATAATAGACCGTATAGTTCCTGAACCATTGGGCGGTGCTCATAAAGATCATACGCTGATGGCGGCTACACTCAAAAAAATAATCAAGGAAGAGCTTGAAGCCCTTCTCAAGATCAAACCGGAAAAACTTGTACAAAACCGTTTGGAAAAATTTGCAAAGATGGGTGTCTTTGTTGAATAATACTTTTTAGGAATTTCTGATGCTCACTAACACTACTGAGATTCGTGTCCGCTATGCCGACACGGACAAAATGCAATTCGTTTATAATGGAAAATATCTGGAATACTTTGAAGTTGGAAGGACAGAGCTCTTACGTTCGGCGGGCCTGGCTTATTCCGAAGTTGAAAAAAATGGTTATCAGCTGCCTCTTATTGAAGCCGGATTGAAATTTTTTAATCCTGCCGTTTATGATGATGTTCTGCTGATCCAGGCAGTGGTCAAAGAACTGCACTCACCAAAGGTTCACATCGAGTATGTTGTTAAGCGGAAAGATACCGAAGAACTGATTGCAGAAGGTTTTACAACTCACGTATTCATTCGTATCGATACCAAGAAAGCAGTGCGTCCTCCGAAGGTTTATGTTGAAGCATTAACAAAATATTTTAGCAAATAGAATTTATAAAGTTTGCCGGAGTTCTCTTTCCGGTTTGATTTCATTTTGAAATGATTGAAAAGATAAAAGAACTTACCAAAGACACCGCTATATACGGCATCAGTACCATCGTGGGAAGATTCCTTGGTTTTTTTCTCGTTCCATTCTATACAAATGTCATCAATACACACGACTATGGAATTTATTCGAACATCTATGCCTATCTCGCATTCCTGAATATTGTTTTCATCTATGGGATGGATTCGGCCTTTATGAAATATTCTTCGCTGAATGACGGAAAGGATAAGAAAAAAACATTTTCAACGGCATATCTCTTTGTGGTTGTTACTTCAATTGGATTGGCATTGTTTCTTCTTTTTATGCAATCGCCGCTTAGCAACGTTATAGAAATTTCTGCAAGCTATTCGAAGCTTTACTATTATCTAATTTTCATTTTGATATTTGATACTCTTGCGCTTGTTCCGTTTGCAAATCTCAGGCTTGAGCGAAAAGCCGGTAAATTCACATCAATAAAGTTCGCAAATATAATTTTAAATCTTACGCTCAATTTTGTACTCGTTCTAAAATACAAACTTGGAATTGAAGCTATCTTCATTGCTAATTTGATTGCATCCGCATTCTCATTTGCAGTACTGACACCTGAAATTTTCAGATTGCTCGAATTTAAAATTGATAAAGAATTATTAAAAAAATATTTGAAATTTGGTTTGCCTTATCTTCCGGCAAGTTTAGCAGCGACAGTTGTGCAGGTTATTGATCGGCCCGTTGTACTTGCTATGACGGATGAATCAACTCTTGGTATCTATCAGGCTAATTACAAGCTTGGAATTTTTATGATGTTGTTTGTTTCGATGTTCCAATATGCCTGGCAGCCTTTCTTCCTTAACAATGCAAAGGAAAAAAACGCCAAAGAGTTGTTCGCTAAAATTCTTACACTGTTCATGATCATTTCAAGTCTGATCTGGATCGTGTTAACTTTATTCGTTGAAGACTTCGCACGCTTTGAATTTTTACCAGGCAAGTCGATAATAGGAAAAGAATATTTAAGCGGCATTACAATAGTCCCGATAATACTGCTCGCTTACCTGTTCAATGGTATCTATTACAATTTCCATGCTGGAATTTACATTGAAGAGAAGACGAAGTATTATCCTTACGTTACAGGAGCGGGCGCATTCGCAAATGTTGTTGTGAATATTTTATTGATTCCGGTGCTTGGTTTAATGGGTGCCGCACTTGCAACATTAGCAAGCTATATGATTATGGCTCTCGGATTATACTATTTCTCACAAAAATATTACCCGATTAAATATGAATTTAAGAAAGCATTTAAAATCCTGGCGGCGATTTTTGTTACTGGTATAATTTATTACTATCTGTACTATCAGGTTGGTCTGATCTTCATCTATAAGTTGACCTTGTTGTTTGGATTCATCGGTTCATTATTTGTGATGAACGTTGTTGAGAAGAATGAAATAGTCCGTTTAGTTAAAATGCTTCTTCGTGTCAAGTAGAATTTCATCTACTCAAACTAATTTAAAAACAAGCGAAAAATATTTTTGTTTTGTTTTAACTTCGCATAACAAAATCCGGGAAGGTAATGGAATCAATTCAATTAAAAATACAGCATATAGAAAATAAATATTCAGATATTCCATTGCCGGAATACGCAACAGAAGGAAGCAGCGGACTTGATCTCCGAGCCTCAGTCGATTCAGAAATGAAAATTGAGAAAGGCAAAGTCGGATTAGTGCCGACAAATTTACGGGTTGAAATTCCGGTTGGATATGAAATTCAAATTCGTCCACGCAGCGGTTTAGCGGCAAAAAATGGAATTGGTGTTTTAAATTCTCCAGGTACAATCGATTCTGATTACCGCGGAGAGATAAAAGTAATTCTGTTCAATTTCGGTGAAGAAGATTTCGTTATCAAAAGGGGCGATAGAGTAGCTCAGATGATATTATCAAAAATTTACCGTGCGGATTTAATTGTAGCGGACGAATTAAATGATAGTACACGCGGTGAAGGCGGCTTTGGACACACAGGGAAAAAATGAATGTAGAACGTAGAACGTAGAATGTAGATTTCTCCAGTATCGAGTATCCAGTATCAAGAGTATCCAGTAACTAGTATCGAGTATCAAAAAGAATGTCAGATTTTATTCACTTACATAATCATTCACATTACAGTCTGCAAGATGGCGCATGCACGGTTGAAGATCTAATTCATGCCGCGCAGAAAAATAATATGCATGCTGTTGCATTGACCGATCACGGTGTAATGTTTGGTGTAGGTGAGTTTTATAAAAAAGCCAAAAAGGCAGGCATCAAACCAATCATCGGTATGGAAGCGTATATTGTTATTGCCGGTACTCGTTTCGACCGCAGAGGTGATGATCCCGACAATCCTAAGAAACGAGCCAAGCCTTACAATCATCTTCTTCTTCTTGCTAAGAATGAAATTGGTTACAAAAATTTGATCAAACTTTCTACAATTGGATATACAGAAGGATTTTATTACCGCCCGCGAATAGATTTTGAAATGCTGAACAAGTACAAAGAGGGTTTGATCTGTACTTCCGCCTGTCCTGCCGGACCAATAGCAACACCTCTTATCAACGATGATTATGCAAAAGCATGTTCCACTGCCATAAGATTGAAAGAACTTTTTGATGATGATTTCTATCTTGAAATTCAAGATCACGGAATGGATGTTGAACGACCGGTTCTTGATGGTATGCCGAAACTTTCCCGCGATTTAGGAATTAAACTCGTTGCAACCAATGATATTCATTATATCGAGAAAGATCATTCCATCGCCCACAATATTCTTATTCAGCTTGGCGATAAAACAGGTACTGTTGATTACAAAGAATTACGTTACGGAACCGACCAGATCTATTTCAAGACCACCGAAGAGATGAAAAAGCTTTTTAAAAATTATCAGGGTGCAATTGAAAACACAATTGAGATTGAACAGAAGATAAATTTGAAGCTGGATTTTAGCGGTCATCAGTTTCCACAGTTCCCAATTCCATCAACTTCTAAGGCTAAAAATCTTGAAGAATATCTGGCTCAACTTTCCGAAGAGAGGTTGGAAAAGAAATTTAAAGTAGTAACACCGGAGATCGAAGAGCGTTTCAAATTCGAGTTGAAAGTTATTAACGAGATGGGTTATGCAGGATATTTTTTGGTGGTTCAGGATTTTATCAATGCAGCCAAACAGCGCGGAATTCCGGTTGGTCCGGGAAGAGGCAGTGCCGCAGGAAGTATAATTGCTTATGTACTCGGAATCACAAATGTCGACCCGCTTAAATACAATTTGCTCTTCGAGCGATTTCTTAACCCTGCACGTAAAACCATGCCCGATATCGATGTTGACTTTGCAGATGACCAGCGCAGCGAAGTTATCACATATGTAAAAGAGAAGTATGGCGAAAAATCCGTAGCACAGATTATCACCTTTAATAGATTGTCATCTAAAGCTGTATTAAAAGATGTAGCCCGTGTTCTGAAAATTTCCATTCCAACAGTTGAAAAAATTACTAAGTGGATCCCATCAAAATTCGGACGGGTTTACGATCTTGCTCAGGCGCTGAACGAAGTGCCTGAACTCGCATGGGTAAAAAAATCGGACGATCCGCAGATACAGGAATTAATAAAATACGCACGTATTCTTGAAGGAATGAACCGCAACGCTTCGAAACATGCAGCGGGTGTTGTTATCACTCCAGGTGAAGTAAGCGACTTCGTTCCGCTAGCAACTTACGGAGATGATAATTCTTTAGTCACTCAATTCAACATGAAAGATCTTGAAGAAGCTGGATTGTTGAAGATGGACTTTCTCGGATTGCGTACACTATCTATTATAAGAGATACACTTGAGCTTGTTAAGCAGACACGCAACATCGAATTTGATATTGATGATATACCGACTGACGATCCCAAAACCTACGAGATGTTCAGTAAAGGACAGACAACAGCCGTGTTCCAGTTTGAAAGTGCCCCGATGCGTGAGTATCTGAAAAAACTCAAACCCTCAAGCATAAACGATCTTGCGGCAATGAATGCTTTGTACCGTCCGGGCCCGATGGAATTTATCGATGACTTCATTGCGCGTAAACATGGGCGTAAACAGATAATTTATTTACACACGATTCTTGAACCGATATTGAAAGAGACGAATGGCATCATTGTTTATCAGGAACAGGTAATTCAAATTGCTAATGTGGCAGGAAATATGAGTCTTGCTGAAGCGGATTTATTACGCCGCGCGATGGGGAAAAAAGATTTGAAAGCGATGGCTGAACAGAAGGAAAAATTTCTTGAAGGCGCTATTAAGAATAACATAAGCAAAAAAACGGGCGAAGAAATTTTTGAAGCCATTGATAAGTTTGCCAATTATGGTTTCAATAAGAGCCATGCGGTTGCCTATTCCATTGTGGCATATCAGACAGCTTACCTGAAAGCACATTACCTCGAAGAATTTCTTGCTGCAAATTTATCGAACGAATATGGCAATACCGATAAGGTTACAAACCTGCTGGAAGACTGCCGCAAGTTGAATGTGAAGGTACTTCCCCCGGATATAAATAATCCCACTGTAAAATTTGCAGTCAAAAAGAAAAAAATAATTTTTGGAATGAGCGCCATAAAAAATGTTGGTGTAAATGCGGTTGAAGCGATTAAAACCGCTCACCAAAATCTTGGGAGAAATTTCAAAAACATTTATGATTTCTGTTCTAACGTTGATACTCGTCTTGTAAACAAACGTGCGCTTGAGGGGTTAGTACTTTCCGGAGCTTTTGATTTATGCGGCGGTTCACGTGCACAGAATTTTCAGGCGGTTGAAGAAGCGCTAAGTTTCGGAAGCAAAGCTCAATCTTCAAAAAATTCTCACAGTGATAGTTTATTCGGCGGAGATTCCGATGCGATGCACATTCATGAACCGCAACTTCCGAATATCCCCCCTTGGGAAACAAAAGATCGTCTTGCAAAGGAGAGGGAAGTACTTGGTTTCTATTTAACAGACCACCCGCTAAGGAAATATGATATTGAATACCGTTCGTTCGCAACTGTTCATCTTGGTGAAACAGAAACTTATAATTATACTGAATCTGTAAGAGCTTGCGGGGTTGTAACAGAAGTCAGAACAAAAATTGATAAGCGTGGCAATCAAATGGTGTTTTTCAAGCTTGATGATTTCAGCGGTTCGTGCGAGTGTCTGATGTTTTCTAAAGTTTATAAAACCTGCGAAGATTTGATAATTCCTGAATCAACAATTCTTGTAACAGGAAAACTTGAAAGCAGCGGCGATGCTGTTAAACTTCACGTGGATGAAGCACTCTCGCTTGATGACGTGAAACAGAAACTCACAAAACGGATCGGAGTTATAGTTGATGATTCGATACATGATAGAACAATTATAACTGAGATTAAAAAACTGATGGAAGAATATGAAGGTTCGATGCCTGTTCTGGTCTGCCTTAAAGTTGACGGCGTCAATCGAGAATTTCATATCAATTATAAAATTTCTTTCAATTCAGATTTCATTTCCAAAATAAAAAAACTTTTGGGTGAAGAATCAGTTCTGTATTTCCCGTCATAAAATTTCTAACGGACATTGAAAACTTGTTTACTGTTTTCTGAAGAGATGTTCATTTGATTTGATTTTCGTATTTCTTAAGTTTGGGCGCAAATAAAAAGATAGGATAAAACATGGAACAGAAGTGGGCTCTAATACTCGGAGCTTCAAGCGGATTTGGCGGTGCTACTGCGGTTGAACTTGCAAAAAGCGGTTACAATATATTTGGTGTTCATCTTGATCGCCAGGCAACAATGCCATCGGCTCTACACGTAATAAAAAAAATCGAACGCAGCGGTCAGAAAGCGGTATTCTTTAATATAAATGCAGCAGATCAAATAAAGATTAACGATACACTCGATGAAATTAAAGAGCGGTTTACAACCAAAGAACATCCTCACGTTAATGTGCTGATGCACTCCCTGGCTTTTGGAACACTCAAGCCTTACATTTCAAAAAGTCCAAACGATTGTATCTCTCCTGCTCAGATGAGTATGACTCTTGATGTAATGGCTCACTCATTAGTTTACTGGACTCAGGGATTAGTTCATAGAGATTTGTTAGCCCACGGCGGAAGAATATTTGCACTTACAAGCGCCGGCTCTCAGTCGGTAATTCCAAATTATGGTGCTGTATCTGCTGCTAAGGCTGCACTCGAATCACATATTCGCCAGCTATCTGTAGAACTTGGTCCAATGAAAATTACGTGTAATTCAATCATGGCAGGTGTTACCGATACTGCTGCCGGAAATAAAATTCCGATGTTCGATAAGATGATGAATGCTGCGAAAATGAAAAATCCTCAACACAGATTAACAACCCCGGAAGATGTTGCAAGAGCAATCGTTCTTTTGTGCGATGAAAGAGCAGATTGGATTTCCGGAAATGTTCTTGGTGTTGATGGTGCTGAGTACATCGTTAATTACATCGGCGAAAAAACTAGTCAATCAATAAAATAGCGGAATAACCTATGACCGAATTCGGATTTTCAGAAGAACAAATTATGCTTCGCGATATGGCTCGCGAATTTGTTATTAAAGAGATTAAACCCATTGCTGCAAAAATAGATGCTGAGGAAAAAATTCCGGCTGAGTTAATTAAACAACTTGGAGAGCTTGGATTTCTTGGTGTATCATTTCCTGAAGAATATGGAGGCGGTGGATTTGGTGAAGTCGGTTATTGCCTCATGCAGGAAGAGATTGCACGCGGCTGTATGTCAACTGCAACTTTTATAGGAGCTCATCAGTCAATCGGTGCGAATGTTATTTATCTTGGCGGAACAGAAGAACAAAAACAAAAATATCTTACACCGCTTGCCAAGGGAGAAAAAATTGGTGCTTTCTGTTTAACTGAAGCACAGGCCGGTTCAGATTCATTTAATGTAAAAACCCGCGCGCATTTAGATGGAAATGAATGGGTGATTAATGGTGAAAAATTATGGATCACTAACGGCGGAATAGCTGATATCGTTTCAGTATTTGCCCGGACAGAAAAGGGAGTAAGCGCTTTTATTGTTGAAACAAATACACCGGGTTACCATGCAGGACCTGCCGAGAAGAAGATGGGAATAAAAGGCAGTTCAACAAACGCAATCACTTTTGATAATGTCCGCATTCCAAAAGAAAATCTTATCGGTACTGACGGACGCGGTTTCATTCTTGCAATGAAAACTTTAAATGCCGGCAGATTAGGACTTGGCGCCGCATGTATCGGTGCTGCTAAGGAACTTCTTGAATTATCAACACAGTATGCAAAACAGCGTAAACAGTTCGATCAGGCTATTTCCAATTTTCAAGCCGTTCAATTTATGATTGCTGATATGGCAACATTAATTTACACGATGGAATCGATTGCTTACAGAACAGCGGTTGATTATGATTTGAAAAAAGAGGTCGGCCGTACATCTGCAATTGTTAAAGTATTCTGCTCAGAGTCACTCGATAAGATTGCTGATTATGCCGTGCAGATTCATGGCGGAATGGGTTATTCACGTGAACTGCCGATTGAAAGATATTACCGTGACTCCCGCATAAACAGAATATTTGAAGGTACAAGTGAAATTCAAAATGGAATTATTGCCCGTGAAGTATTAAAAAAGAACGGCATTGTTTAGAAATAATTTTAATAATTTATTTACAGGAGTTACTAATACGATGAAACCTACCACATTTACAGATGATAATTTTGATGCGGAAGTATTAAAGTCTGATCTACCGGTCGTAGTTGATTTCTGGGCTGCCTGGTGCGGTCCATGCAGAATGATTGCCCCGATCGTTGAAGAGTTAGCAGGTGAATATGCAGGCAAAGTTAAAATTGGAAAACTTGATGTTGACGATAATCAGGGTGTTGCAATTAAATATGGTGTCAGAAGTATCCCGACTGTTTTATTCTTAAAAGGCGGACAGGTAGTAGATACGGTTATAGGTGCTGTTCCAAAATCAATGTTTGTTGAAAAAATCACCAAAATGCTTTAGTCCCGAAGCGACAGAATGATTTCTATCCGAAACTCATTTCTCATTTTTATTACACTATTTCTCTGTAATAGCGTTTTGTTTTCTCAGGCTAATACATGGAAACATTTCGATAAAACAAATTCCGGTTTACCTACAAACACCATTCGATCTGTCATACAAGATTCAAAGGGAATCTACTGGATTGCTACATGGGATAGCGGTCTTGTAAAATATGATGGGAAAAAATGGACTGTTTTTAACACACGTAATTCCGGATTGCCAAACAACTGTGTCTACTGCATTACTTTTGATAAGCGAGGCAGGTTATATATAGGAACAATGGGTGGCGGATTGGCAATCTTTGATGGTAAATCCAAATGGAAAATTTATAACATATCTAATTCAAAAATTCCCGAGAACTGGATCTACTCCGTTGCTCTGGATAAAGAATCGAAAGTTTGGGTTGGTACTTTTTCAGAAGGACTAGGTGTGTTTGATGGTAAGCAGTGGATGACTTATAATAAAACTAATTCACTTCTGAAGGATAACAAAGTAACATTCATTCATATTGATAAACAGGATGAAATACTGCTGGGCACACAATCGGAACTTGTTTTTATTCTGAAGGATAAATGGAAATCCGAATCTGATATGAAAATTGATACCTTAGATAATGTTTCTTATTGGATTTCTGAAACAAGCGACGGCAGAAAATTGATCAGTTATAAATACGGCGGCCTTGTATTCTTTGATGGCGAACATTTTCAAATTTTTAAAAAGGTGAATTCCCAAATACCCATTGAAGGTTTTTATTCCGCAGTTGAGGATAAGAAGAAAATAATTTGGGCGGGAAGTTTCGGAGAGGGTGTTATTAATTTTGACGGAATGAAATGGAATTTATGGAATAAATCGAATTCACAATTGAAAGATGATCTGATTTTCAATGTTTTTGTTGATTCAAAAAACAATAAGTGGTTTTCGACATACTTCGGCGGAATATCAGTATATAATGAAGACGGAGTCAAATTATAGATTAGGAGTTTCTTTGTATGAATGCCGTGCTCGTTTGTGATAAGTAAGAAAAACTATCAAAAGCTATAAAAGCTAATCTACCTAAATAAGGCCTTGACAAATAAAACATAGCGTATTAAATTAATTTCAAAAATAATACTGCTATTTAGAACGAATTAAATGCTCAACTTTGCCCTTGATTTCGAAACAGCATTAGATTATCTTGGATTCGCTTCAAACGAGAGAATTGCGAATTTTTCATTTTTATTATATTCAAAGTTTTAGACTTACGAGACACACAATTTGTTCCGTATCGTTACAAAAAAAACAGGATTAAGTTTTCTTTAATAATAATAAAATAATAATTCACTTCTAAAAAAGAGGAGGTAGTGTTTGACGTTTTCGTTACAAGCTTTTTCATTTCTAAAACCCTTTCTTAGTTATTCAACAAATAAGGAGTAAAAATATGCATCGAAAGATTTTTTACTTTTTGCTATTTCTAGTTCTTTGTCCTGTACTAATCAATGCAGGAACAAAGGGTAGAATCAAGGGAAAAGTAGTCGATTTGCAAACGGGCGAAGCCATGATTGGAGCCAACGTAACTGTCGTTGGAACATCAGCTGGTAATAACACAGATGCAAGCGGCGAATTCCTAATTCAAAATTTGGACCCAGGTACATATACACTTAGATGTTCATACGTGGGCTACCAAACTATTACAATTTCAAATGTCAGAGTAAACGCTGATATTACATCGTTCCAAAATTTCGAATTACCTAGTCAAGATATTCAAGTTGGAACTGTAACAATTACAGCTCAGAAACCAATTATTCAGAAAGATAATACAAACGCCGTTCGCATTACCACCGGTGATGATATGTCTGCGCTTCCTGTCCGCGGGTTCAACAATTTTCTTACTTTAACAGCAGGTGTATCTACCAATAATAATGAAATACATATGCGTGGCGGACGTGCTGATGAAGTTGGTTACTATATAGAGGGTGTTTCTGTTAGAAATCCGCGCGGTGGTGGAAGATCCGTAACTATTTCGCAGGACGCAATTGAAGAGATGCAAGTTCAGTCCGGTGGTTACACTGCAGAATTTGGCGGCGCCAACTCCGGTATGGTTCGCTCTACATTTAGAAGCGGCGGCTCGCAGCTTAAAGCAAGTTTAGAATATATTACAGATAACATTACATTCAAGAGTGCTTCAAGTGCCTTCGACGGAAAGAAAACTCCTTTTGGAACTTACTGGCTTGGTCAGGATGAGACCAGTTTTTCTTTAAGCGGTCCTCTTTTTGACCAAAGAATTAAATTCTTTGCCAATCTTAACTACCAGTTTAGTAGGAACGGTTTTGCTAACGGATTACCGGCTGGAGTTATTGATCAGCCAGATATTAATCTTGGACTGATCTGGGATCCAAATGTTCCTGCGGCTTCAAGAGATACAGTTAATTTTGTACTTAATAATGGACCTAGGCCTAAATCAGCAACAAAATATTATACGGCAACCGGTACGTTGAACTTTGACCTAAAACCTCTCATGTTCAGACTTTCCGGTTCATATTTTATTGATGAAAATAATTTTAATGCTACAGCTGGTCTTAGAACTCTTGGTTTTGGAAGCACTACTTTTGATCTTTTTAATGACCGTCCTGGTCAATATCAGGCGCATAATGGAACTGCTAACTTGAAGATGACCCATGTTCTCAGTCCAAGTTTGTTCTATGAATTAAACGCCGGTATTGTTAGAACAGATTACGCTGAGCAGGATCCATACTTGTTGGATGACTACTGGCATTATGGAGATAGCGTTGCCAACGCTGCTGTAGGTTACGTATGGAACAGAACTCCTCAGGATATTGCACGCAGAGTATATGGCCGTTTTGTAACCCCGCGACCGATGGCTGTATTTGATTGGGGATTTAACCGTACAGGTGCTGTAAATGCAACTTACCAGAAGAATGAAACCAATTCACTTTCATTTGCCGGTGCACTAAACTGGTTACCTAATAAATATCACACTATTAAGATTGGTGGCGATTACCAGAACTGGACATACAGAAATTACGCTCCATTCAACGCAATTGGCCCTACTACAGTTGCCATCCGTCTATTTAACAACCTGGCTAATAATCCAACTAATTTAAACGAAGATCAAATTAAGACCGATATTCTTAGAAACGGCGGTGCTTCAATTTATGGGTATGATTATGCCGGTAATAAAAATGACGGAACAGATGATATCTTCCATGCTGCGCACAAGCCGGTATTCGCTTCTGCATTCTTTACAGATAAAATTGAGTACGAAGATATTATCTTAAACGTCGGATTACGTTACGACTACATAGATATTGACAACTTACAAATGATCGATGTAACCAGGCCCGATTATTCTATCAATAAAACCGATAACTCGTTACTTGCATCCGGTTGGGAAAAAGTACCAACTTTTAGTGCTGTTAGTCCACGTATCGGTATCTCATTCCCGGTTACAGATAAAACGGTTTTCCATGCACAGTATGGAAAATTCATTCAGCAGCCCGATTTGAATGAATCTTACGTTGGTTACGATTATTACGCATATCAGATGACAACAGGATTCTTCTTTCAAAACATGAGAGGTCCTGGATTAAGACCAACGAGAACCACACAATATGAATTAGGTTTCTCACAGCAGATAGCTGATTTTATGTCTTTCGATATTACCGCATACTATAAAGACATTAAAGATCTGGTTCAGATGGTTCCTGCGCCTGTTAATATTGCATCGGGATATACAAATTATTATTTAAGATCAAATGTGGATTTCGCAACAACAAAGGGTATCGAAATTGCATTCAATATGAGAAGATTCCAGAGATTACAGTTTAATGGAAGTATGTCATTCCAGGATGCTAAAGGAACAGGTTCATATCCAAATTCAAGCCGCGGTATTGTTGGCGCTCCTGTTGTTGCCGGTCAGCCATATACACCAAAGAATATTGCGCCCCTTGAATTTGATAGACCATTTTCGTCTAACTTAAACATCGATTACCGTTTTGGCGATAATGATGGACCGGGAGTACTTAACAATTTTGGTATCAATTTGTTAATTATTTACCAAAGTGGCCGTCCATTTACAAGAGCTGTTGGTAACGCGGCATCAGTTGGTATTTCCCAAGTGAATTCCGGCGATTCTCGTTTCAGAAGTCCAGTTGAACCATTAGGATCTTCACAGATGCCTGATTTCTTTAATTTGGATCTGAAAGTTGATAAGTCTTTCTCATTATTCGATAGATTAAAAGCTACAGTCTATGTAACAGTTACTAATTTGTTGAATACAAAGAACGCTACAGAGGTATACTTATTAACCGGCACTAACACTGACGATGGATATCTTAGTAATCCAACAACCTTACAACAACGTCTTGCAACAGATGGCCAGACATACGTCGATATTTATAGATTAAATCTCGAACGTAACGGTTTATGGAACAATATGCGTCAGATTAGGTTAGGCATCAGATTAGATTATTAATGGTATATTTTAATTAAAGGAGAAAGCAAAATGAAATTAATAAAATTTAGCTTTTATCTTATCCTCTCTCTGATTCTTTTGAGCTCCAGCGCGATTGTTAGGGCCGAAGGAGTTGATGGAAAAAAAGGTAAAGTGCTTAATAAGACGACTGGCACTCCAGCAACGACTAAATTCAATATTAATAATATCTCTACATTCTTTACCAACGATGGTGCATCTGACCTTTCGGTTACGGGTGATTCCGGATTCCAATTCCCAATCGGTAGCGGTAAGACAGTGTTTTATGAATCCGGCTTCTTATATGGCGGATACGTAAATGCAGAATGGCGGGTTGGTGGCTCTACATATAGTCGTGGTCAGGTACCAGGAAGAATACTTCCGAATGGATTAGGCGAAGGAGATTTACCTCACGTGAGAATCTACAGAGTACGTAGAGACTATAAAGATCCACAGGCAGATTATAGCAAAGAAATATCGGACGAAGGTTTAACACAGGCCCAAATTTATTCTCAGTATGATAAAGACTGGGCTGAATGGCCGGCAATTTACGGCGCTCCGTTCGAAGATAAGAACAATAATAAAACTTATGAACCGGCAGTAGACATTCCCGGTGTTCCGGGTGCAGATCAGACAATCTGGTTTGTATGTAACGATACCGATCCAACCACAGCTCAGAAACTTTACGGCTCTGTTGGTCTTGGTATTGAAATGCAGGCAACCATCTGGGGCTACAATCAGCAAAGCGCTCTTGGTGATGCTTTATTCAGAAAATACACAATGATCAATAAAGGAACGGCTAAAGTTGACAGCTGTTATGTTAACATGTGGTCGGATCCTGATCTTGGCGGCGACGCCGGTGATGATTTTGCCGGTTGCGATACGTTGTTAAGTCTGGGATTCATTTATAACGGTGATGATTCCGATCCATCTTACGGGCAGTTCATACCCTCATCAGGATTCGATTTTATGCAAGGTCCTTTGATTAAGGGAGCTGCAACAGATAGAGCAGTTTTCAAGGGCAAATACAGAACCGGTTATAAAAATATGCCTATGACAGCATTCTATTTATTTACACAAAGTGTTCCAAACTATACCGACCCACGTCTGGGTGAATATGCTCGTGGTGCGTTGCAAGTTAGAAACTGGATGCAAGGAAAGGTTGGTCCTTTAGGAACACCTTTCATTGATCCTCTAACAGGCAGAAGATCGATGTTTTTTACACCTGGCGATCCTGTAACAGGTAAAGGCTGGGTAGATGGAATTCTATTTCCTAAACAAGATAGACGTATTGGCGCGGTTTCCGGTCCATTCACTTTGGCTGTAGGGGATACGCAAGAAGTAGTAGTTGGACAGCTTGCTGCAGGTGGTATTGCACCTATAGGTAGAATTGGTGCGGTCGCTAAATTAAAATTCCAGGATGCTCAGGTTCAGACAGCTTATGATAACTTATTTGTTGTTCCATCTTCTCCAAAACCGCCAATTGTTGCTATTGATCCTGTTACTAAAATTGGTAAAGCTACAGAAATGGACAAACAATTAATCATCACCTGGGGAGATGATGCTGCATCTGTGAAAGATATTGAATCTTATAACGCACTTGGTTACAAATTCGAAGGTTATGTAGTTTATCAATTACCACGACTTAATGCCCAGCTTAATGAGGCTAAAGTTATAGCTACATACGATCTTACATCAGATCCCGGTTTAATTTTAAGTGCATCTTTCGATCCTGCTACAAATAGTGTTACAAAAACTCCTGCTAAGTATGGTACAAACAGCGGCATCTCGAGAAGTATTAGAATTAATACAGATGCTATAAGAGGCGGAATACCTCTTGCAAACGGTACTGAATACTATTTTGTAGTATCTTCTTACGTAGCTAACGTAAATTTGGATGTTGTTCCAAATACACTTGAAAGTCTTTCTGCAAGAATTGTGGCTACTCCTCATGCACCGAATCCGGGTACTTCGTACCAGGCAACACCTGGTCAGGTTATAACAGCTACAAATTCTGCGACTGTTAAAAGTGATGGTAGTGTAGTAGCTACTGTTATAGATCCGTCTAAAGTTACAGGTGCTTCCTACAGTGTTACAATTACGAACAATCCAGCTGGCGGTATCTTTTGGAATTTGAAACGCGGAACAACCACATTGTTAGCAAACCAGACAAACATTTCCGGCGATAATAACTATCTGATTACAGACGGTCTGCAAGTTAAGGTTGCCGGCCCGCCAGTTAGCGGATACAAAGATGAAGCAAGCGGCGGCTTTGCAGTTGTAGCTGGTGCCAGAAGATGGACACAATTATATGGCGATGGTTTGCACTGGGAAGGATGGAGAGGGGTTGTTGGTTGGATGAGTCCCGCAGCTTACTTTAGCGGTCTTCCAATGACTGTGCCATCCACTGAAGTAAGACATTTGCTATTTAAGGGTGGAAAAGTTACAAACAATCAGAGTTTTGCACCTGTTTTTGATAATACTGACGTAAACGTTTCTTACGGTTACCGTTATATGAGAGCCCCCGGTAATCCTGCTAATCCAAAATTTGCACCTTACATCAAAGTTCCTACTTCCGGCAGTTACGGATTCCAGGAATATGTTCAGAATCTTCCATTCTCAGTTTGGAATATTGATGATCCAGCAAATCCAAAGAGATTAGCAGCTGGATTTCTTGAGAATAATGTGGCTAACGGTTTAGTTGATGGGAAGTATTGGCCGGCAGTTTATTCGGAATTGGAAGCTATTCCTACAGATAACACCGCTACCGGAGGGCCAAGAGAATGGTTATTCATTTTTGATGATCCATACACCGGCGCAACAACGGATGCTAAATATACTGCACCTCCTATGACTACTAATACTGCTGCCCGAATAGTTTGCTGGGCAACCTGGAATAGAAGAGATGCTAGTCCTTGGGTAGGCGCAGATCAATGGGCGCTTTATGCTAATAAGCCGCTTAATCCATCGGATGTATTCTCATTCACAGCTCCAACAGTTACAACAGGAAATCTAGATCTTGCTAAGTCAGAAGTTGAAAAGATTACAGCATTCCCCAACCCATATTATGGTGTAAACCCAAGAGAAGTAAATAAATATCAACGTATGGTAACATTCAGTCATCTACCCCAAGTTGCTACCTTGCGCATATTTAATTTAGCTGGACAGCTAGTTCGGGTACTTCAGAAGAATTCTCCCAGCCAGTTTACAACCTGGGATCTTGTAAATGATAGTTCTTTCCCTGTTGCTAGTGGATTATATATAGTTCACATCGATATGCCTGAATTAGGTACAACAAAAATCGTTAAACTAGCAATAATTCAAGAACAACAGATTCTTGATCACTTCTAAAAGATGGGAGAAAAAAAATGAAAAAAATATATTTAAAATTATTTATGCTGATTCTTGCTGCCAGCACTGTATTTGCAGATGGTGGAGTTAGAAATGGTACGGGCGCTGCATCGCAGCTCTTAATACCTGTTGGCGCCAGAGGAATCGCAATGAGCGGTTCTACACTATCCGGCTCGAGCGGATTAGAGGCTTTGTATTGGAATCCTGCTAACTTAGGTATTGAAGGAGGAACAAATGTAATGGTTTCCTATATGTCTCACATTGCAGATATAGGCGTTACATATTTCGGTGTTTCAACAAGCATGGAAGGGTTCGGTACTATTGCTGTAACTTTGAAATCGTTAGGTATTGGAAGTATTAATGTTACCACAGTTGAAAACCCTGATGGAAACGGACAATCATTCAAACCAACATTTATGACTCTTGGTTTAACTTATTCAAGAATGTTGAGTGATAGAATTTCCGTTGGAGTAACAATGAACTATATTTCTGAAAAATTAGATCTTGTTAGTTCATCAGCAGTTGCATTCAATTTTGGTGTAACATACAGAAACCTAGCCAATATCAATGGTTTTAATTTAGCTATGGTATTAAAGAACTTCGGTCCTCAAATGAGATATGACGGATCCGGTTTGTATTTGTTAGCCACTCCCGGTGGTCTTGAAAGAGGAGAAGCAACATATAAAATGACCGCTGCTGCATTTGATCTGCCATCTACACTTGAGATCGGATTAAGCTATAACTATAATTTCAACGCATCAAATTCACTTCAACTTGATGGTACTTATCAGAACAGCAACTACTACGCAGATGAATATAAAGTCGGATTAGAATATAGTCTGAACAATATGTTTTTCATTCGTGGTGGTTATGCTTATACTCCTAGCTTTGCTGATAACACAGATTACAATATTTATGGAATTACCGCAGGAGTTGGACTTAAGTACGATTTAAGCGGTACATCATTAAAGGTTGATTATGCTTTTAGACAAACCAAATTCTTCGATAATAATCATGTTATCGCAATTCAATTTGGTCTATAAGAGTATTTCTTCCTAGAGATCTTATGAGCCCCGCCAACCGGCGGGGTTTTTTATTTTAAATTTGTTATCCTTGCCTGCTGAAAAATACGTTTGTATTTTAACCATGTAATTATTTGCAGAGATTCATTTTAAACTAAATTCGGCTGGGTAATTATTAAGTCACCTTACGCAAGGTGTCATTCTGAACGGAACGAAGTGGAGTGAAGAATCTCAGATTTGAGCAAAGAAGAAGTTTTCAGATTCTTCCCCCGATAAATCGGGGTCAGAATGACAAATAATAATGTCTTTGCGTAACATCAATTATTAATATAGTTTTTTCTGCACAGGGAGGATTTTTAACCTGATCGCGGGGTAAAATCGAATTGAAGTTTTATTGTTTGTTAATAGTGAATCGACGTCATCTGAGCAGAAATACTATTATTATCAAACACTAAAGCGGTTTCAAGAAAGAATCAATAATTTTCATAATTCTATACGAGTGAAATTCAAAATGAAAACAACACTTACTAATTCAATATTATTTTTATTTATTATTCTTTTAGTCGGCACTTCATCTTTTGCTGCAAAATTAGAAAAGGTCAAGTCTAAAGATGGAGTGGAAATTGCATACGAAGTAAATGGTACAGGAGAACCTGCTTTAGTATTTGTTCATGGGTGGTGTTTAGATAAATCTATTTGGGAAGATCAGGTGAAAGTATTTTCCACTAAGTATAAGGTAATTACAATTGATATGGCAGGGCATGGTAAATCCGGTGCAAACAGAAAAAACTTTACAATGAGAGCATTCGGAGAAGATATACACTCTGTAGTTAATAAGTTGAAATTGGATAAAGTGATATTGATTGGACATTCGATGGGCGGAAAAATGATTCTCGAAGCTGCAAATTTATTAGGTAATAAGGTTATTGGTTTGATAGGGGCCGATACATTTCAGAAATTTGATGCGGGTGAATCAGCAGATCGAGCCGAAAAATTTTTATGGACATTTAAAGATAATTTTGCTGGAAGCACAAGATCATATGTTGAGGCATTGTTCCTCGAAACCTCTGATAAGGCTTTAGTAGAACGAACAATAGAAAAGATGACATCAGCGCCGCAAAAAATTGCTTTAGATGTTTTAAAAAATTCATATAGATACAATTCAATTGAAGCTGTAAAAAACCTGCTAATACCAATAGTATCGATAAATTGCGATAAATTCCCGGTCAAGTTGGACGAAAATATTAAGGTTGCAAAAATTTTCAAAGTTAAGAAAATGCATAATGTAGGTCATTTTATAATGCTCGAGGATCCGAAGCGCTTTAACCAATTACTCGAAGAATCAATAGAAGAAATTGTAAAGAAAGGGTAATCGTCAAAAATGGGTGATAATTTATATGGGTTGATAATAGAATTACTTATCATTAAATAGATTTCGCAAAAATTTATAAGATCAATAAAGAGGACTCAAATTTATGAAGAAGATTTTTCCTGTCGTCTGCTTTCTTTTTATTCTTACTGCAAGCATTTTTGCTCAAAATGAACTGAATTTTGAGTTCGATTACGCGCGTTTCAACTATGACTCCACATCGGTTTACTTAGAATTTTATTATGACCTCAATGCAAAAAACATGAGCTCTACTCCTACGGATAAAGGAGATTTAAGCGAAGCAATTGTTCATTTAGAAATGAAAAATATGATAACAAATGAATACGCTGTTAATAAGGACTGGCGGATTCAAAATATTATTGCACCAGCTGAAAAAGATTCTGTAATAAAAAGTGTGGGCGATATTTTGGGATTTGTTATACCGGCAGGAAAGTATTCTCTGCTTATGGTTGTAAGAGATTCGAAAGATCCAAACCTCAAAAAAACTATTACGGAAACCATTGTCATAGAGCCATTTAAACCGAACAAATACTCAATAAGCGATATTGAAATTGCGAGAAATATAAAGAAGGATGATGTAGATAAAAATTCTCTTTTCTATAAAAATTCGATGGAAATTTTCCCGAATCCATCCATGGTTTATACCAGTCAATTACCTGCTTTATTTTTCTATTCTGAGTTATATAATCTAAGATTAGCAGATGCAACTACAGAATTTTCATTAGTCAGAAATCTTTATAACAGTGCAGGCGTTTCCGTTCACAAGAATTCAAAAATAATTAAACAAACGGACCAGGCATTGGTAGAATTTGGAGTTGTCAATTTATCTAAGTATCCAACAGACTCATATTCTTTGGAATTAAGTCTGGTCGATCGCTCAAACAATCAGGCTTTTACTTCTACAAAACGTTTTTACTTGTACAACCCGAAAGTAGCAGATCCCAACAAAAATGCGAATGTTACAGCGGGAGTTCTGGGAAGTGAATACAGTATTTTATCCCTGGAAGAGTGCAATAAAATGTTTTCATACGCAAGATACCTTGCAAGCCAGAATGAAATTAATCAATACTCAAAACTCGATTCATTGAATGCAAAGCGTGAATTTCTTTATAATTTCTGGAGAGTGCGAGATGATAATCCGGCAACTGCCAAAAATGAGCTTAAAGAAGAATATATGAATAGAGTAGCGGTTGCAAATAAGAGTTTCTCAAGGATGAATAAGGAAGGTTACCTAACCGATCGTGGGCGAGTTGTTCTGTTATTCGGCGAACCAGATCAGAAAGATTATTTCCCAAGTGAATCAGAGGTTAAACCATATGAAGTGTGGTTCTATAACCAGATTGAAGGGGGAGTAACTTTTATCTTTGGAGATGTTACCGGATTCGGAAATTATGAACTGCTCCATTCAACTAAACGCGGTGAGTTAAAAGACGAGAACTGGATAAGAAGGCTTCGTTCCCAGTAATCAATAATGCGAACGAAATATAAAATTGAATATTTATTCTTCCGCTCCTTTGTAAGTGTATTCAGTATTATTGGATTAAGAAGAACAAGAGCCAGCGCTAAATATCTTGCTTATCTGCTCTATTATTTGATTCCTGTTCGAAAAAAAGTTATCAGGAATAACTTAAAAACCGCGCTGCCGGATAGAACAGATCAGGAAATTAATAAGCTTACTCTGCTGACCTATCAGAACATACTGATTACGTTCTTTGAGCTGATGTATCTTCCTTCAATTACACAGGAGGAAGTGGAATCCTCTATTGCTGTTGAAAACCTGGAGGCAGTCAGAAAATTTATAAACACCCAAAATGCTGTTATATTTCTTACCGGCCATTTCGGAGGGTGGGAGTTATGCATGTCTTCATTATCACTCAAACTTGGCAGAGAATGTGGTCTATTAGCCCAGCCTCAGAGTAATCCTATGGTTTCGGATTTTGTTATGAAAGCCAGAGAGAAATTCGGCAATAAAATAGTTCTCTCCGGTATTTCAGTACGCAAGATATATGAAACAATTAAAAGCGGAAAAATGATTGGAGTAGCAGGTGATCAGAGAGGTCATTTTGAAGGTCACCGTTTCTCCTTTTTTGGAAAACCAACAGCTCTTTACACCGGAACCGCAAGCATCGCATTAAAAATGAACTGTCCGGTGATAATGGCGGCGTTTGAACGCCAAAAAGATTTTAGTTACAAAATGCATCTGGAAGGATTGAATTTTGACAACCTGCCTGCCGATCATGAGGATAAGCTAAGAGAACTGACTCAACGTTATATTTTATTTTTGGAAAAACATATCAGAAAAAATCCGGAACAATATTTTTGGATGCATAAAATTTGGAAGTATTAGTGCAAGAGAAAATATTAATCATTCAAACGGCCTTTCTTGGTGATGCTGTTCTGACTCTACCCATGATTCAGAAATTAAAAGAAATGTATCAGGGCTCATCTTTGAGTGTGCTTTGTATACCTTCAACAAAAGAGATATTCGATAATTCTTCTTCTGTTGGTGAAGTAATAGTTTACGATAAACGGAATAAACAAAAATCTTTCTTAAGTTTTGTTAAACTCATCAGACAGATCCGTGAGAAAAAATTCTCACGCATTTACACGCCTCACAGATCTTTTCGTTCTTCAATGATGACTCTCTTCTCCGGTACACGAGTAACGTTCGGATTTGATATCTCAAGCTGCAGTTTTATTTATAAGACCAGGGTCAAATATTTTTCGTCAAAACATGAGGTTGCCCGAAATCTTGATCTCATTCAATATGATACTTCTGACGAGAATTGGAAGGTGCTGCCATCGATTGATGTTCCGGATGTTATTGCAATAAGGGTCGAAAGAATTATCGAAAATTTCGGATCAAAAACAATTATAGCTGTAGCACCAGGCTCTGTATGGAGAACAAAAATATACCCTGAAGAGTATTTCGAAGAATTAATCAAAACGCTGGTCGGTAAAAACTATACTGTAGTACTTATAGGGAGTGATGATGATGAAAAACTGTGCCGGGGGATCGCAGAAAACTTTGGAGAAAACGTAAAATCCTTTGCAGGCAAGTTGAGCATAGTGAAATCGATTGCACTTCTCAAAAAGTGTTCTCTCTTAATTTCCAATGACAGCGCACCTACACATCTTGGTATGGTTGCTAATATACCGACCTTAACAATCTATTGTTCTACTGTTCCGGAATTTGGATTCTTCCCGTATAATCCGGGGAGTAAATCAATCTCACTGAATGGTCTGGATTGCAAACCGTGTGGAATACACGGACACATGGAATGTCCAATAAAAACATTCGACTGCGGAATTAAACTTCTTCCGGGATCGGTGTTTAATGAAGTTCTTGAACTCCTGCCCGTCAAAGGAAAATAATCCACAAATTCTTATATTTGCATTACTATTGAAGGATGAAAATGAAGTGGTTTAATCTGAAGAACCTTAAAAATTCTTCTTTTTACATAACGCCGAATTTCCCGATTATTACTACGGAGAGATATAAGTTCAGCTTATTAAGAGTGATTGCTTATCTTCTCTCCTATACTGTATTGGTTTGGCTGTTCCTGGTATTTATACTTTCGATAACCCCTCTCAAGGATTTTTTATTCGTAATTGATAATAGTGAGCTGAGATCGCAACGGGAAAAGATTCAGCAATTGCAGAACCGTGTGGAAGTTTTGACATCACAGTTGCAAACTGTTGCTTCGACCAATGAACGGATTAAATATGCTTTGATGCTTGCTAAAAAAGATTCTGTGAAAAGTAATGATGCACTGTACGATTCACTCCGCAAACCGATAAATAAGAAGTTAAAAATTGGCGGTGATATTTTTTCTGCTATTAACGATTTAATAGAAAAAATTTTTCAATCCGATGAAAAATCAAAATCATTTTACATGTTGGAGCCGGCAACCGGAGTTATTACAGGAGAATTTTCACCTTCAAAAGGGCATATGGGAATTGACTATGGTCTAAAACCTGATACACCGGTCTATGCAACAGCGGGAGGACTTATAACATTTTCTGATTATACAATCGACTCCGGCTATATGCTGGTTATTCAACACGACAAAAATTTTATTTCGATTTACAAGCATTGTTCTACATTACTCAAAAAAGTCCGCGATATGGTATCCCAGGGAGAGTTAATTGCACTGAGCGGAAATTCTGGGAAGAATACAACAGGACCGCATCTTCATTTTGAAGTATGGCAAAATGGAAAACCGGTTAATCCACAAAAAATTTTACTAAAGTAGGAGAATACTAAATGGCGCACAAAAGAGACTCTGATGCAGAAGAAGTGAGCATTATCAGTAAAGGCGTAAGAATTGATGGAAATCTATATAGCGAGGGTAACGTAAGAATTGATGGGAACGTGAATGGGAATGTATCTATCAACGGTAATCTGACTATAGGCGAGTCCTGCGAAATTGATGGGGAGACAAAAGCAAAAAATATTACAATGAATGGAAAAGTTATAGGAAAAATAGTTACTCAAGAGAAATTGAAATTGGAATCTAAAGCATATTTGAAGGGCGACTTGATCACAAAATATTTGATCATTGATGAGGGGGCTTTCTTCGAAGGGTCAAGTCACATGAATAATGGCAAGATGCCCGAACAAAAAGAGGGATGAAGATAGAAAAGAAACCATCTGAGAAATTGACTGATTCTTATAGAAGTGTGGGGCCTTATCTCGGCTTAGGTACTCAATTAGCCGCATCAATAATTTTGATGTTTTTTCTCGGCCGCTGGTTAGATACAAAATTCGATTCAACACCACTGTTTGTTTTAATCTGTTCGTTCATTGGCGGTTTTGCCGGTATTTATAATTTTATTAAAACTGTTATGGAATTAAACGAGAAAAATAAGATTGATAAACAAAAGTAAAATTGCTCTGCTCATAGCGCTTTTGGTTTCTCTGGCGATTGTTTTTCTCATCTTTCTGAAAATATTAGAAATAGGTACTGGGTATTCAATTTTGATGGGTATCTCGATAGCCGTCATCAATTTTCTCCTTTTTATTAGCGGATATGCTTATTCCATCAAAAAAACAAACAAAACGTTTCTTATTTTCACCATGGGAGGAATGGGGATACGGCTTTTAATTATGCTTTCGATGGTCTTTATAAGCATAAAATTCTTGAAAGTTGACCTGCTTGGGTTTATATTTGCACTCTTTATTTGGTACATTTTCTTTTTAATTTTTGAAATAGCCATCGTCCGGCGCGGTTTGGAAGGGCGATAAAAGACAAAATTTATGTGGATTAGTGATCCCGGTATAATCTCGGATACGGTTAAGACGGCGGTAGAAGCTACTAAAAAGCAAGATACCAGTTGGATTATGCATCACGTTCTTGATGCCAGGGAACTCGATTTCACTCCGTTCGGCGTGATACATTTACCTGAAATGCATCTGTTTGGAATTGATATTTCTCTAACCAAGCATGTTGTTTTCATGTGGCTCGCATTCGTTATTCTCGTTGTTACATTTTTATATGTCGCCAAATCATACAGAAAATCATTAGTGCCTCGAGGTGTGACTAACCTGACGGAAATATTAATTGTATTTGTACGTGATGAAATTGTTAAGCCGACAATCGGAAAGGGCTACGAAAGATTTTTGCCTTACCTGCTTACAATTTTCTTTTTCATTTTGACATGCAACTTTCTTGGACTGATTCCTTACGGTTCAACTGCCACAAGTAATATCGCGGTAACTGCAACATTGGCAATCATTTCATTTGTTGTAATACAGGTTGGCGGAATGATGAAAAACGGAGTGTTCGGATATTTCAAAGGACTTGTCCCTCATGGAATTCCGATGTGGTTACTCCCAATTATGATTCCAGTTGAATTGCTGGGTCTTTTCACAAAACCGTTTGCATTGGCTATTCGTCTTTTTGCCAACATGACGGCAGGTCACATTGTTATTTTGGCTCTCTTAGGATTGATATTTATTCTTCACACATATTTTGTGGTTCCCGTATCAATCGCTTTTGCACTGTTTATCTTTTTGTTAGAAATTCTAGTTGCACTTATTCAGGCTTATATATTTACAATGCTATCCTCACTCTTTATCGGGATGGCAGTTCATCAGGAACATTAATTTTATTTAACGTTAATAAAGGAGAAATCAAATGGAAGGTATGGGATTTGCATATTTAGCTGCTGGATTCAGCGCTGCTTTAACAGTAATTGGTGGTGCTTATGGTATCGGCAAACTAGCTAGCTCAGCTATGGAAGCAAGCGGTCGTCAGCCAGAAGCAGCCGGCGAAATCAGAACATCAATGATTATTGCTGCAGCTCTTATTGAAGGTATTTCTCTTTTTGCGCTCGTTATTTGTATTCTTTTGGCGCTTAAGTAATTATCCTGCAATAATATTCTTTTTCGAAATAGGGAATGGAAATGAGAACAATAAGTTATTTATTGCTCCTTGTATTTAACGAAGGGGCGGAAAAGAGCGGCAGTCCGCTGGATGTTAATCCCGGTGTAATTTTATGGACCGTGGTTACATTTATCTTTCTTTTGTTAGTTTTGAAAAAGATTGCATGGAAACCGATTCTAAATTCCCTGAATGAAAGAGAGATGTTCATAAAAAATTCTCTCGAGAAAGCTGAAAAAGCTCAGAAAGATGCTGAAAAATTGGTCGCTGATAACAAAGTGAATCTTTCCAAAGCAGATGAAGAAGCGCAGAAAATTATTGAACAAAGCAGAGAATTAGCCGAAAAATTAAGATTGCAGATTCTTGAAGAAAGTAAAGTACAAGCAAAGAAAATGATTTTAGATGCTACAAGTGAAATTGAAAGAAAGAACACCGAGGCATTCAAAAAATTAAAAGATCAGGTTGCGGATATTGCTGTTAATGCTGCCGAGAAGATCTTAAGAGAAAATCTGGATAAAGAGAAACATGTTAAACTGGTTAATAAATATTTGGATGATCTGAAAAATTAATTATGAGTGTTTACAGGATTTCATATCGTTATGCTAATTCTTTGATTCTTCTTGCTGAAGAGAAAAATATTTTCGAAAAAATCTCTGCGGATGCTGATCTTGTCTTCAATACTCTTAACGGCTCCAAAGAATTGCGCGCCGTATTGAAAAGTCCTGTGGTTAAGATTGAAATTAAGAAATCAGTAGTGGAAAAGATTTTTGAAAAGAAGATCAGTTCGGAGACACTAAGTTTCATCAACTTTGTACTTGAAAAGAACCGCGAAGATATTCTATTCGATATTTTCAAAGAGTTTCTTGCTCTGGTTGATAAGAAAAATGGAGTTGTAAAAGCAAGGGTAGTCTCTGCAGTTGATCTGAATGATGTGTTAAAGCAAAAAATGGTAGATGATCTTGAAAAGAAGACAAACAAAAAAGTGTCGGCAAGTTATTCTGTTGATGCAAATGTAATTGGTGGATTTATTGTCCGCATCGAAGATACGGTTTATGATGCATCAGTTAAACATCAGTTGAGTTTACTGCGTAAAAGATTTTCTGAAGAAATAAATATTTCTAATAACTAAAGAAAAATTTAGTCCCGAGAAGTCGGGATACTCCGAAGGAGTTCTTCGGACCAATAGGAGAAAACAAAAAATGGCGGAAATAAGACCCGATGAAGTTTCTGCGATATTAAGAAAACAGCTTGCTGGATTCGAAAACGAAACCGACATATATGAAGTTGGAACAGTTCTTCAGGTTGGAGACGGTATTGCGCGTGTTTATGGTCTATCAAAAGTTATGGCAAGTGAACTTGTTGAATTCCCAAACGATGTTATGGGAATGGTTCTGAACCTTGAGGAAGACAGCGTCGGCTGCGTTCTCTTTGGCGAAAGCTCTTTGATTAAAGAAGGCGATACAGTCAAAAGAACAAATCGCGTTGCTTCATTCCCGGTCGGCGATAAACTTCTCGGAAGGGTAGTTGATCCTCTCGGAGTTCCATTGGATGGAAAGGGCACAATTCAGTTTGATAAATATATGCCCATTGAACGTAAAGCATTAGGAATCATTCAACGCCAACCAGTTAAAGAACCACTACAAACCGGTATTACTGCTATTGACTCAATGATACCTATTGGCCGGGGACAACGAGAATTAATCATAGGTGACCGCCAGACAGGTAAAACTGCTGTTGCAATTGATGCTATTATAAATCAAAAAAATACTCATACAGAAGAAGCAAAGAAGAATGGTATTAATCCTGTCTATTGCGTTTACGTTGCAATCGGACAGAAAAATTCTACTGTTGCACAGGTTGTTGCCAAACTTGAAGAAGCCGGCGCAATGGAATATACTACTGTTGTGGCAGCTGCTGCATCAACACCGGCGCCATTACAATATATAGCTCCATATTCGGGCGCAACACTTGGTGAGTTTTTTAGAGATAATGGAAAGCATTCATTAGTTATTTATGATGATCTTTCAAAGCAGGCTGTCGCATATCGCGAACTATCGCTGTTGTTGAGAAGACCTCCAGGACGCGAAGCGTATCCTGGCGACGTGTTCTATTTACATTCACGTCTGTTAGAGCGCGCATCTAAATTAAGCGATGATCTTGGCGGCGGCAGTTTAACCGCATTGCCTATAATTGAAACACAGCAGGGTGACGTTTCGGCTTACATTCCTACCAACGTTATCTCTATTACAGATGGACAAATTTATCTTGAACCCAACTTGTTTAATGCCGGTGTGCGTCCCGCTATCAACGTTGGTATTTCGGTTTCCCGTGTTGGTGGTAATGCTCAGATCAAAGGAATGAAGAAAGTTGCCGGTTCTTTAAAATTAGATCTTGCTCAATATCGTGAACTTGAAGCGTTTGCTAAATTCGGTTCCGATCTTGATAGATCAACATTAAGAACTCTTGGTAAAGGTGCCCGACTTGTTGAGTTATTAAAGCAAGGTCAATACGCTCCCGTTCCTGTAGAAAAACAAGTGTTAAGCGTATATGTTGGAACAAACAATTATTTTGAATCGATTGAAGTCAAGGATGTAAAAAGATTTGAAAAAGAATTTTTAGAATATGTTGAACTGAAATATCCCCAGATACTGGAAAACATCCGCAGAACAAAAGAGATGAAAGATGACACGGTCCAGATGGTCAAAAAAGCAGTTGAAGAATTTATCGAAAGATTTAAGAAGAGCTAAACTTTAGATGGCAACACTCCGCGACATAAAAGGAAGAATCAAGGGTGTTAAGAGCACTCAGCAGATTACCAAAGCAATGAAGATGGTTGCAGCGGCTCGTCTGCGCCGTGCTCAGGAAAATATTCTTAATGCTAAACCATACTCAAAAAAGATAGCGGAGATGCTTCGGCATCTTCTGAGCATTGAAAAAAATTTTAACAATCCTCTTTTTCTTGAAAGAGAAGTAAAACGTATTGCTCTTATTGTTGTCACTTCCGACCGCGGATTATGCGGCGGTTTCAATATGAACGTTATACGTAAAACCGAAGAGATGGCCAAAGATGAACTGGCATACTTCAATCAAAATGGAAATTTGGATTTTTATTGTATCGGTAAAAAAGGTAACGATTATTTTACTAAAAGACCCTACAACGTTATTGGTTCCTACCCTGGAATTTTTTCCCACTTAAAATTTGAGTTTGCGTCCGGACTAATTAAAGAACTCACAGCCAAATATATTTCCGGCGAGATTGATAAAGTTTTGGTTGTGTACAATGAATTTAAATCTGTCATTCAGCAGAAAACTACTGTTGAGCAGTTGTTCCCAATTAAGCCGTTTGAGAGTAAGAGCAATGAACCGGTGCAGGATGTTGATTATATCTATGAGCCGGACAAAGTAAGAATCATTAATACTCTTCTGCCTAAGCAATTAAATGCTCAGATGTGGACGACTTTGCTTGATTCTTACGCTGCAGAATTGGGAGCTAGAATGACTGCGATGGATATGGCCACAGAGAATGCAAAAGAACTAATTCGTTCTCTGAACTTGACCTACAATAAAGTCCGCCAGGCATCCATCACAAAAGAGATTTTAGAGATTGTTTCCGGAGCGAACGCCCTTAAAGAATCATAATTAGTTTACGTTTGAAATGAAGTTCCTTTTTCTTATCTTTAATTAGGGTTGGTGTACAATGCTCGATGATTTAACCGAAAAGCTGGAACGGGCGTTAAAAAAAATCACCGGCCAGGGAAAATTGACTGAGTCAAATATCTCGGATACTCTCCGGGATATTAGACGTGTTCTTTTAGATGCTGATGTTAATTACAAAGTCGCCAAAAAATTTATAGATGATGTAAAAGAGAAAGCACTTGGCACTGAAGTTCTGAATTCTGTTTCGCCGGGGCAGCTCATCACAAAAATTATGTATGATGAGCTGACAATCTTATTGGGCGGAACCGGATCTGAACTTACACTAAATGCTTCCGGTATTACTGTTATTATGCTGATCGGACTTCAGGGTTGCGGTAAAACAACCTTTAGTGCAAAACTGGCTAAGTCGCTGAAAAGTAAGAAACGAAATGTTCTTTTAGTTGCTGCAGACGTTTACAGACCAGCTGCTATTAAGCAATTGCAGATTCTGGGAAGTCAGATTGACGTCCCTGTCTTTACAATTGATGAGAGCAAGGAACCTGTAAAGATTGCCACCGAAGCTCTCCTCTATGCAAAAGAGAAGGGGCTTAATACTGTCATCATTGATACTGCAGGTAGACTGCACGTTGATGAAGATATGATGAATGAAGCCGCTCAAATTAAAGCCAAAGTTAATCCAACCGAAACTTTGTTTGTTGTGGACTCCATGACAGGACAGGATGCGGTAAATTCAGCAAAAGCATTTCATGATAAAGTAGAATTTGATGGTGTTGTTCTTACAAAGTTAGATGGTGATTCTAGAGGTGGTTGTGTTCTTTCAATTCGTGCTGTTGTAGATCGTCCGGTTAAGTTCGTCAGTCTTGGTGAAAAACTAGATTCTATAGAATCTTTTTATCCGGATAGAATGGCTTCCAGGATTCTTGGGAAGGGAGATGTAATTTCTCTTGTTGAAAAAGCCCAAGCACAATTTGACGAAAAAGAAGCCGGAGATCTTGAAAAGAAGTTCAGAGAAAATAAATTCGACTTTGACGATTTTCTGAAACAGATCAAGATGATCAAGAAGATGGGCTCGTTAAAGAGTTTGCTTGGAATGGTTCCGGGAATCAGTTCGGCTGTTAAAAACGCCGATGTGGATGAAAAACAATTGATAGTGGTTGAATCTGTTATTCAATCGATGACCAAAAAAGAAAGAGCGAATCCGAAAATATTAAACGGAAGCAGAAGAAAGAGGATTGCACGCGGAAGCGGTAATACGGTACAGGATGTAAACAGGCTAATAAAGCAGTTCGAGCAGATGCAGCAGATGATGAGAATGATGAACAAGAATTCCGGAAAGTTTTCATTACCAAACCTGCCTACCAGCAGGCGGGTATGAAAAACATAAGATATAATTAGTTAATAAAATCAATAAGGAGTAACAAATTGGCAGTTAAGTTAAGACTGAGAAGAATGG
>CAYTUV010000029.1:0-44826 GCA_964441505.1 uncultured Melioribacter sp.
TCTTTTTTAACAGGCTTTTGATACCCCGCTGCTCTGCGGCGGGGAGCTTCATTTGGTTCGACTTGAACCGATTTCTAAAACAACTTCTTTTGTGGTTAATAATAATTATCTAATTGGAGATATTCGAGGAAGGCTAACAATACTAAATCAAACAACGCTATTGATGGTGTTGAATAACCTTGTCCCAACTTTAATCTTCGGCTCTTGGACTTACGGAATTTTTCTGCTCAGAAAGATTATTAAAAATGTACACGATGGAAATCATTTTGTTAGCGCAAACGTAAAGTACACGAGAATCATTGCCTTGTTGATGATGATAGTTCCACATATTCAAGCTCTTCTTCAAAATATATTTGTCAATTCATTACCGCAAAATTTGGTTATAGATGGAATGAAAGTAACCAGATATCTAGCTGGATCAATAAACATTTTTAGTTTCTCTTTAATCCCGGATTACATTTTACTGGGGCTTATAATTTTTGTTTTTGCGGAAGTATTTAAAGAAGGCGAAAATCTAAAACAAGAAAACGATTTAACCGTGTGAGGAGAAAATGAATCTAGATAAAGGAAAAATTACAAGCACCTTCGCCAAAACTTTATTGAGTATTATATATTTCTTAAGCTGGCTGGTAGTAGGAGGATTCATTTCGTTAATGATACTCTCGCTGATATGGAAAAGATTTGTCGTTTTAGAAGTTGAATTTTATATGCACACGACAGGGGATGTAACCAAAATAGGCGAAGTCATTTATAATTTGCACTCATTCAGTGGTAACTTATCAATCACAAATTCATCTCTTATAACCGTATTAATAGGGACGTTGCCTTTTATAGTCATTTCTTGTTCTGTGACTTATGCTGTTAAACAACTTTTGAATATTGTCAGAACAATACAGCCAAACGGAAATCCATTTATCCCAGAAAATGGAAAAAGGATAAGACGAATTGCACTATTGTTTTTTGTTCTTCCCCCTCTACTGCCACTGAGAAAATATATTCTTTATAATAGCTTGCCGGATAAATTAATTGTTAATGGGATGGAGATACAAAAATCAAATCTTTTTTATGATGAGTTTTTCAATTACTTGATTTACTTCTCTGTTGGCTTGGTGCTCTTACTTATCGCGCAAGTATTCTATGAAGGAAACAAGTTAAAACAAGAAAACGACTTAACTGTGTGAGGACATTATGATACGTGTAAACTTAGATGTAATGATGGCGAAGAGAAAAATGTCTCTCACAGAACTTGCCGAGAAAGTCGGTATAACAATGGCAAATCTATCCGTGCTTAAAACAGAAAAGGCGCGCGCTATACGCTTCTCAACTTTAGAATCTATCTGCAAGGTTCTGGATTGTCAGCCGGGAGATATTCTGGAATTCATTCACGATAAAAAACGGGAATGATTTATTACAAAGAGAACCATGGTCGTCTATATAGAATATTTCGTCATTTCGAACCCGATTGATCGGGTGAGAAATCTTTGGTTTGGATAAGATTTCTCAGTCGTCATTCGACAGCTCGACTGAGCTCGCCGAAGTCAGCCCATAACTCCTTCGAAAGGACGTCTATCATTATTTAGAGTTTTTAGAAAAGAAATATTATAAAAATATATTAAGAACATCAGAAAGATATAATGATCAACTGGCACGAACGATATCGAAAAAATTTTAGCCTCGGAATTTTCATAAGTGTAGTAGCGCATCTATTTTTATTTCTGATTCTTTTTTTATTTCCGCAGAAAATGGAAAATACCGCATTCGTTTATTATGACAGCACATACATCGTGAAACTAACCTCGACCAATATCGGCAAAGTAGATATTGGCGGCGGCGGTTCATCGGGCAACGGAACGGAGGGGATAGGAAAAGATTTTTCCGCCTCCAAAACACTTGCAGGTATTCCGGTGCCTGTTGCTGAATCAACCGATATTGAATTTGGCAAAGAGACAAACCTAACTGAATCAAAAGATTCTCTTCTGAATTCAGGGGGAAGCGGAATCGGTTCAGGACGCGGCGGCGGTATTGGTGGGGGACAGGGAAGTGGAATCGGCGAAGGATCCGGAAGCGGGTCGGGATATTTATCGCTTCCATTTGTCCCCCGGCAAATTCTTGAGGTTGTTCCTCAAAATGTTGATGGCGTTAGAGGAACGATCATCCTAATCTTAAAAATCGGCACTGATGGTTATGTAAAAGAAGACAAAATAATTTACAACACAACAAATAATGCAGAATGTTTGAAGAACACAATTGAAGCCGCTCATAAATCACGCTGGGAACAAATAAAAATTGAAGGGAAACAGATACAGTACTGGATTGAGAAGACATACAGATTCAATTGATCAAAATTTTTTTTGACTGAGTACTATTATAGAGATTCAATGAGATCACATCTCTCGAGTGAGAAATTACTATCTACTAATTTTTGGCTGGCAATTGTCGCTCTGTTTAGCAATATTAAATTTACCTTGTAGAACATGAAAAAGAATATTTTAATATTGCTGACAGTATTTATTTTTTCCTCCTGCGAAAAAGAAGTTTTCGTTGGGGTTGAAGAGGATATACATACTTCTTTTGGGAAAATATTTGTCGAGAGTAATCCAAAGGGATATAAGGTTTATATAGATAATAAAAATTGGGGCGTGCTCACTCCCGACTCTGTTCTGTGGCTTACAGAAGGCAAACATAAGCTTTCGTTGAAACATGATCTGTTTTCCGATTCGAATATGACTGTTACAATTAACAGGACCGGGAGTCAAGCTCTATCAATAGATATGCTAAGCAACCCGCGTTTTTATGCTAACGTTATCTGCTATTCAATTCCATCCGGTTCAAGAATTTTTTTGAACGATCTACCCACGGGCAAAATCACCCCGGCTATCATAAACAAAGTTTATCCGGGAATTATAGAAGTCAAATTACTTCACGAGGGCTGCAGAGATGACAGCGTTAATATAAAAGTTAAAGGGGGGCAGTATACCGAATTGTACCGGACTTTAAATGATACAACACGCGGTGTAGATTACAGAACTATCAATTCAAAAATTTTCAGCGATGAGTTGAGTAAGGTTGTTGTTGATAAGTATAATAATAAATGGATTGGCACTATTGCGCACGGATTAATCAAATTTGACGGAAAGAATTGGACTTCTTATGAGAATTCAAACATTCTAAATAGTAACATCATAACTGATATGATAATCGATAGCAAAGAACGTATGTGGGTAGGTACACCCGAAGGATTATCTGTTTTTAACGGCGTTACATGGCAATCATATGATGATAAATTACCATCTCTAACAGTTACCGCTTTAGAGGAAGATCCTTTCGGTAATATTTGGATCGGCACAAATAATGGACTTGTGAAGTATAATAACTCTTCTTTTCAATTGTTTAATAAAGGGAATTCCGGACTGCCTGAAAATATAATCACGTGTATAACATTTGCTAAAAATGGAGATCTCTGGCTCGGAACAAGTCAGTATGGAGTTGTTGAATTCAGCAATAATAAATGGACAAGCTATTTTAATATGATTAGGAGATTTGATTCAAGCATTTCTTATTATGTAGGTGCTTTAACATTTGATAAAAACGGAGTGTTATGGGTATTTCATTTAGGCGCTCCAAAAACTGGAAGAAATGCGCTTATGAAATATTATGGTGATGAATTGAATGAATTTCATTTACCGTTGCTGTTTCCAGCTGAAGTCGTTTCTTTTTATGTAGATGCAGAAAATAACATTTGGATTTCGGCAAAGGAGGGATTGATAAAATACAACGAGACAAAACCTATTAAGGTATTTAATAATTATGAATATGGTTTTTATGTGAAGCATTGCACATCAATTGTATTTGATAAGAATGGTGATATCTGGGCTTCAACAATGGGCGGGGGCTTAGTTAAATTGAAAAAAGAGTTCTTCCAATAGATAAATCATTAACGTTTATTAACATTTTTTCTCTCCTCGCCAAATCAAACTTTCCTATTTTTCCATCCATCAATTTCTATTTTATGGTGGCCGATGCAACTTCTTTTCTCGAATCTCAAAAGAATATTTTTCCTTCTGTTCTTCATTACATCTTTTCTTTTTCTAAATGCACAGTCAAAAACAACGCAGGCGGTTCGTGTTTCAACTCCTCCTAATATTGATGGAATAATTGATGAATCTGTCTGGCAGAATGCAATTCCGATTAAAGAGTTTACACAGCAGGAACCGATTGCGGGCGCTCAACCCTCTCATCAAACTGAAGTTAGAATTATCTATGACGACGAATATTTCTACATAGGAGTAATGTGTTACGATAACGATCCTTCTAAAATTATTGCCCGTGAGCTTAAATGGGATGGGTTTATAAGCGCAGACGACAACATAAAACTTATCTTCGATACATTTAATGATAACCGCTCTGCGTATTGGTTTGGCACAAATCCGCTTGGCGCAAAAGACGATGCTCTGCTTACTGGTTTTGAGATGAACGGATTCAATGAGGCGTGGAATGGCGTATGGGATGTTGAAGCTAAAATTCTTGATAACGGTTGGAGTGCTGAATTCCGATTTTCATTTTCCACTTTTAAATTTTACGATCAGGAAAAGCAGGTTTGGGGTTTCAATATAGAGCGCGGCATCCGCAGAAATAACGAAACAGTGCTTTGGACTTCGATTGGACAAAATCTGGGATTGATGAAAATTCCTGAAGCTGGAGATTTAGTTGGAATAGAAAACATTAAACGGGGAAATCCGGTTTATATCAAACCATATTTTACCGCCGGGGCACAATTTATTAACGGCGATGAAAAATATATCTATGAACCCGGGCTTGATATAAAATACGGAGTAACCGAAACCCTCTCTCTTGATGCGACAGTAAATACAGATTTCGCGCAGGTTGAAAGCGACCGCGCCAGAATTAATCTTTCTCGATTTCCCCTTTTCTTTCCCGAGAAAAGAGAATTTTTTCTGGAGGGAATGAGAACTTTCGATTTTAATCTGGGAGGCAGTGACAATCTTTTTTACAGCAGAAGAATCGGCATAAGCAGTGGTAAGCAAATTCCCATTATCGCCGGGGCAAAGCTTGTTGGTCGTGTCGGTGATTTTGAAGTCGGTGCGATTAACATGCAGACAGCAACAAAAGATGAAGAGCCCACAACAAATTATTCTGTGGCGCGCGCAAAGTACGATCTCTTCGGTTCATCCTCAATCGGAGTACTGTTCACAAATAAACTCTCGAGCAAGGGTTACAACCGCGGCATTGGAACAGATATGAATTTTTCTTTCAACGATTTTCTTGGTGATAAAAACTTGATTGTTCATGCGGGAGTTGCAAAGACGGATGAGAAAGGCGGCGCAAAAAATTCCTGGGCGGGCAGTTTCTTTGTCGATTACCCGAATGATCTGATCGATACATACCTCGGCTATAGATTTATTCAAGGCGGTTTTAATCCTGCAATGGGCTTTGTTTCAAGAAAGAGTTTTCAGCAATTGACATATAATCTGCAATTAGCACCACGGATTAATCAATACGGAATAAAGAAACTTGAATTCGAGGTTTTCGAATCAAGCATGTATTATGATAACAACGGTAATCTTCAGTCTGCTCAATTTACCGTCAGTCCTCTTGGCATCATCACCGAAAGCGGAGATCAGTTGGGATTCGGCATTCACAGAACATTTGATAAACCTGCAGAGGATTTTGAAATATTCAACGGCACTAAAATACTTGCAGGAGATTATTGGTACACTACTTACGGCGCCTCAATTGAAACTTCGCCGTCAAGAAGCATTTATGCCGAAATCGATTACAACTGGGGCGGTTATTACGGCGGATCGAGGAAATCATTTGCGTCGCAAATCTCTTTAATTGCCAGCAGGCACCTCACAATTTCCGGCGATTACTCTTTCAACCAAATTAATATAAGCAACAGCAGTCTAAATACTCACGAGATCGGTTCGCGGCTAGCTTACAATTTCTCTACCAAAATCGCATCATCAATCTTTACGCAGTGGAACAACGAAGACAATGAAGTGAACATAAACTACCGTATTAACTGGAAGCCGAAAGTTGGAAGTGATTTCTATCTAGTCATCAATCATCTGCTGTCTACCGAAAACAAAATTCGTTCGAAAGATTTTGCTATACTTGCTAAATTTGTTTGGCTTATTATCATCTGAAAATGCTGAGTCTACCGAAGCATTGTGTGGATGATAATTATATAATTCCTTGCTATCGGTAATTAAGCTCGCACATCAAACAGATTTTTTGAATGAGTATCTTTTAGCGAAAAGACCCTTCGTCACTCAGGTGTTTTAGACATCTTATCTTGCGGTTGATAAAGTTCAGCAATAAAACTAAGTTGAGTTAAAAGTTGTACACACCTTTGACCGTTATATCTTAAAACAAAAATTGATTGCCAATCACATAGGAGGAATCAATTAAGATGGAGAAGGGAACTAACATTTTCTTAACCGGAATATTTTTCCTGTTGCTTAATATTTCTACAGAAGCCCAAATAGCAGAAGGTGCATTGATCAGAGGAAGTGCCGATGCTGTTTATATTGTCGTGAACGGAAAAGCATGCTGGGTCTCGAGTCAAAACATATTTAATCTTTTGGAACTTGATTGGAAGAATGTAAAAACAATTCCGGATTCGGAATTAAAAAATATTCCACGTGGCTGGCTGGTAGTTCAGGGAGGCGGAAACGCTGTTTACATTGTCAATTACGGAATAGCTTTTAGGATTACCGATGTGTCAACATTTACACGACTTGGATTTGAAAAATCTCAGATACGCACCGTCCCGGAAGAAAAGCTGAAAAAAATCCCGCAGCAACCCTTGTTGATTAAAGGAAATTATGCCGCCGTATATCTTCTTGATAACGGCAAACTCTGCTGGATACCCGGCGAGAAAATTTTCAAAGCGCTCGGTTACAACATGAAAAGTGTGATAAAAATAAATGATGAAACAATAGCCAAGTTTAGTAAAACTCCCCTGCTGATAAGAGGAAGCGATCAGAAGATTTTTCTGGTTGATAAAGATAAGCGCTACTGGATCTCGTCAGCGGCACTGTTTGACAAACTTGGCTACGACTGGAATTCGATTTTTCTGGTAAGTGATATTCAATTGAGAAATATTCAGGAAGGTGATCCGATAAGATAATTTTTTTAGTAGTCTCCGGTATAAGCCGTTAATGACGCAGAACAATGGTCTAGGTCTCCCGGATTGATAAATTCTGCTTTCTTCATTCTAGATTATTTATTGCTGTACAAATACAAAAGAAAAGAACTGATGTCAACAACTAGATTGGAATTACTTTCCCCCGCAAAAGATTTAGAGTGCGGCATTGCGGCAATCGATTGTGGCGCTGATGCACTTTATATCGGAGCGCCAAGTTTTGGCGCGCGCTCGGCGGCGGGCAATTCAGTTGATGATATAGCAAAGTTGGTAAAGTATGCTCATAAATTCTGGGTTAAGGTTTACGTAACAGTAAACACTATTATTTATAATGAAGAACTCGATCGGGTTCGCATCCTGATCAAAAAACTTTACGACATCGGAGTTGATGCAATAATTTTTCAGGACATGGCTTTGCTTGAGATGGACATTCCACCTATTCCGCTTTTTGCCTCCACGCAAACACATAATTACGAATTAGACCGCATAAAATTTCTTGATGAAATAGGAATCAAAAGAATTATTCTCGCCCGGGAGTTATCGCTCGATCAGATAAAGGAAATCCGCAAATCCGTAACTGCTGAACTTGAATTTTTCATTCACGGTGCATTGTGTGTTTGCCTAAGCGGTCAATGTTATATGAGTCAGGCAATAACCGGAAGAAGTGCCAACCGGGGCGAGTGCGCCCAGCCATGCCGCATGGAATATTCGCTCATTGATAGAACTGGAAAAGTAATTATTAAGGAGAAACATTTATTATCGCTGCGCGATCTTGATCTTTCTGCTTATCTGAACGATCTGCTCGATGCCGGAATTACATCCTTCAAAATAGAAGGGCGGTTGAAAGATATCGGATATGTAAAAAACATCACCGCATATTACAGACACAAACTCGATACCCTCATTGAGCACAATCCTGTGTTTCAAAAATCATCATCCGGTTATTCAATTATTCCATTCGAACCCGATCCCGAACGCACATTTAACAGAGGTTATACTTCTTATTTTGTTGATGGCAAAGACAGCAATCTCTCATCAATTGATACACCCAAATCAAAAGGTAAATATTTAGGTATCGTTTCCCGCATTGATCGCGAAGGTTTTACTATTGATACTCTCAAAACAATAATTGCGGGTGATGGAATCTGTTTCTTAGACGAAGATGAAGAGTTGGCGGGAATGAGCATAAATCGAGTTGATGGAGATACAATACTCACGTCAGATACGAAAGGAATTAAAGTGGGCTCTGCTGTTTACCGCAACTACGACCGCGCGTTTGAAGTTGAGCTAAAGAAAGAGGTTGAAAGAAGGATTCGTGTTAAAATCTTAGTGGATGAAATTAAAACCGGTCTAAGTGTTACCGTCACAGATGAATCGGGGATTAAGGTTACACATCTTTTCGAAACAGAAAAAATAATTGCAGAAACCGGAGTTAAGGCAACTGATATTTTCAAGAAACAGTTTTCAAAATCCGGTGAAACAATTTTTGATGTCGTTGATGTTATAGTGAATTTTAAGCAGCCCCTTTTCCTTCCGGTAAAAACCATCAATGAATTGCGCCGCACAATATTGGAAATGCTTGAAAAGGAAAGATTCGTCAAGTACAAAAGAGAAAAATTTAAAGAGCCAGGTTCGAAATTCAAATCCGTTGGAAAAAAGCTTGATTACAAAACGAATGTTGTAAACAATCTGTCCGAAAAGTTTTATAAAGAACATGGCGCTGAAGAGATAGAAGAAGGATTTGAGTTACAAAAAGATTTCACAGGCAAGATATTAATGACGTGCAAATACTGCATTAAGGATGAACTTGGTTATTGTCCCCAGAACAGTGACAAAAAACTTGAAGAACCGCTTTATCTTTCCAACGGCGGAAAGAAATATAAACTTGTTTTCAACTGCAAAGATTGTCAGATGTTAATTGTACACGAGTAATAAAATCCTTTGCCCACATTATATTTTTGATTTAATCTCTTTGGGTTGAATTCCCCGCCGCTTGCGGCGGGGAATTCATTGAAAAATTGGTATTCGAAAAAAAGTACTTTTCGAACCGTAAAATTTAATAGCATTTTAAGGTTAATATGTGGAAACAATAGCGATTTTGAAGGTTCTAAAAAAGAACTGGCTATGAGTAAACATAGCCAGTCTGTTAGGGTGCACCCAGGGGGACTATTCTCGAGCCAGTTTATCGACGACCTCAAAAAATTAATGAAACTACAAATGATCTTAACATCCACCAGAATAACAAAATAGAACGGGAGACTTGGTTATGGTCAAAGTTGCTCTTGAAACATTTTTACAAACCCAGCATCGGGTTGCCATCAAGATGCTGTATCATAATTTTGCAGTTAAACTCATCTAACAGTAGGAGTTGTAATATTAAATAGTGATTAGTACAGTTTATTACCACTTGGTGCAAGACTCCTTATTTCATTAATATTAGTTTTTTAACCGAGGTATATTCAGATGTTGAGAGACGGTATAAATAAACTCCACTAGCTAAATTGCTTCCATCAAATTTTACTTTGTAATTACCGGGTTGTTTTTCTTCATTCACTAGTGTAACAACTTCACGACCAAGTATATCAAAAACTTTTAATGAAACATGTAGAGACGAGGCATGCCTCGTCTCTACAGATGGAATGGAATATTTTATTGTTGTCGTTGGATTAAAAGGATTTGGATAATTTTGGAATAACTTGAATTGTGTAGGTAAACTTATGCCATCACCTTTTACATCTGTTAATACATTGAACCAATTTAACACTTTCATCTGTGGGGATGATACACATGAGCCGAATCTAAAATATTTATTATTTGTTGAAGGTGGTTTTGTGTTTACAGCAATAGGATCGAAGCTGAAGAATACTATTTTGTTTCCGGCACTTAAGATGCGGTGTGTTAATGAAGCTACATTCTGCTTTATTGCGGTTCCATTTATGAATCTTGCTTCGACCTCCATATCAACTGATTGTCCGGTAATAACTTCAAATCCATCAATCCAATTTTCTGTTTTGTTCAATTCATAATAAAGATCGTATTGCAATGAATCTGTTCCCCATGCAGTGAACTTCTTGTATAATTCATCTCCTAATAGACTACTTTGCTTTGCAAACATTCTTGTAGGTTTCGTTGACGAGCCTAAATCCGCTACATCATTGTACGAATGTGTAATACCAAGTACATCATACTCAAAAGTTCCCGCAATGAAATCTCTGTCTATAAATCCATTTCTCGCTCCTAACCATTCTTGTCCGGCTAATGCATAATTCCGGTTCCCATTCTGCTGCAACCATGTTCGTATTACTTCATCATTATATTTTATACTTTCTCCTGCATTCTCTGAACTGCTTATCTCAAATATGTTTGTGTATTTATTCACTAATTCCGTTGTTAGTGGACCATATGCCCAAGTATCATGCGGCCAACTATAAACCTTACCAACATCCTTCATCTCAAAATAATTTGCTAATGGATATTTTGTTAATCCTTCCGGATCCATTCCATTGAATACTAAGAGTGAATTAACTCCTGGTGTTGGAGCGAAAACAAAATATGAATACCACTCATTTGATATAGCTATATTTCCATTTACATCAATTGCCTTAATTCTATAAGTCACTTTTGTTGCTGGTTGCTGACCCGGTAACGTACCTGTGTAAATATCTCCACTACTTTTTGTCATCGTGATCTCTTTCCATGTGGTATCTTTGTTAAGAAAATATTGCAGATAAGTGTTGCCAACTCCGACAATTCCTCCGCTTGGATTTTGATCTGTTATTTTCGCAGTTATTGCTTTTGTACCATTTGATAATATTGATGAGAGTATATCTACATCGCTAATAGTTGGTGGCGAATCTCCGGTTATCTCAACTGCAACAGCTACGTTTAATAAGTATTCTCTTTTCCACCAGCCTGCTGTTGTTAAATCTCCTTTGGTTCTTCCATTTGCATAATATTTAAATACCCCATAGCCAGATTCACTTGTAGCCATCAAGCCGAACGAATTGTTGGTTTCCTTCAATTCGACATTCTTAATACACACTGCAAATATATCCCCTTTCTTTAACGATGGCTCGTTATTTAGAACATTCATTTCAATCCACTGATATGTCTTTATGTTTCCATCCTTCTGTGGCACTATTGGTGCACCTATTCCGTTATCGCTCCATAAATCATCCCCAAATGGATTGAGAGCAGCAGTTGTATTAGATATCCAATTTCGGTTATCCTTTACATCTCTTGAGAATGGATAGATTTTATTTGTATTACTGCCGGAGATCCAATAGCCTAAATTTTCTGAACCGGCATTTTTAAGTTTTTCTTCTGTCCATTCTTTATTGATTTTTACAATTTTTATTTCTGCTCTGGCACCTAAAGGATTATCACCGGCATCAATTCCACATGCCTTTATTTTGAGATCGTCCGGGCATACAAACCATGCAGCTAGTATATCTTCTCCGTCAGCTCCCAAAACGGTATCGTATCTTTTCACTATTTTATTGTTGTTCAATGTATCTCTTGTGCCTTCATTATTAAGCGTTGAGTGAGTGATACTATGAGATGAATTTAGGGAGGTTGCCTTTCCACCGGGCTTTAGCAGAACTTTTGTTTGCGCTAGTGTTGAACTAACTATCAATAATTCCATCATTAATCCAGCAATAAGTACTAGTGATATAATAAAAGATTTTTTCGCGTTCATTTTTAACCTCTTATAAACTTTTCATTGATAAAATATTTTTATTCATATTCTTTTTTATTAATCCATTATTTTACCAATAGCATCTTTACTGATTTTACGAACATTTCATTGCTCTCCAGAGATTCCGCTTCAATCCTTAGAAGATAAACACCAGATGCAATGTTGTTTGCATTCCAAATCTTATTGTAATAACCGGCAGTTTGAATTTCATCTGATAATTGAGCCACAACCTGACCAAGTATGTTATAAATAATTATTTTAACTCTGCTGTTCATTGGAAGACTATAACTTATTGTTGTGGTTGGATTAAAAGGATTAGGATAGTTTTGCGAAAGGTTATATTCCTTTGGCAATTCATCTATCGATGCAGTTTCTTTAGCAATATGAAGTAATTCCCCACCAGTTGATGTGTAAATTACTATTCCGTTGTCGCCAAGAATCCATCCTTCATTTGCATCACTAAAATTTACAGAAATCAAATTAGCTCTCAGTCCACTCTCTTGAACTACCCAATTAGTTCCACCATTCGTTGTTTTGAGTATAACACCATTACCAACCACATAGCCGGTTTGAGCATTTGGGAAATAAACTGCATTTAGATTAGCAGTGGTGTTACTATTCAATTGTCCCCAGGATGCACCGCCACTATTAGTTTTATAGATCAACCCATTATCTCCAACTACATAACCTTTATTATAATCGACGAAATAAACGGCATTGATTTTTTGTTCTCCTAAGTCTAAACATTTTGTAGATGTAGGGTTTTGACCAATTACGTTTCTCCATAACTCTGCATCTCCTTTAACAAAATAGTAGAATAAATTCGTGGCAAAACTAAATGCTCTTCGCTTCATTTTGGGGAATGGATCAAAATTACCCAATTCAGGAGAAGATGTAACTAGTGAATTAACTAACCAAGTTTGTCCTTGATCTGTGCTAATTAAAAGGGCATTCCCACTTTTCCATTGGTCTACAACGTCATATTCAAACCAGCCATGCGCATAACATTTTTTACTAAGCAATGAATAATTTTGGATAATGGCTATATTATTATTTCGTTTATACAATTTGTAATCGATACTTGTAATAGTAGGTAAATAAGTAGATGAAGAATTGCCACATGAAAGCTCAAAGCTATCAAATGCATGTGAATATACATCCTGCCAGGACGAGCCCCCATTAGTGCTTTTTCTATTTTTCCAACTATTTGTATTATTTATATTTTCGAATAACCAAACGTTTTGATCATCAATAAAGTACTTTTCAAAGTTTGATATATTGTTCTCAGCCAATACTTCTTGCCAGCTATTCCCTTTATTACTCGATTTGAATGCTTTATTACCATTCAAATAAACATTGGCACCAGAAATTGAAATAGCACTGATTGAATTATTGCGGGGAACATCTTTTTCTACATAACCAGATCTGAATGCAACTTTAATAGTAATAGCGCTATCGGTCTCATCTGAAGCATTAGCTGCAGATACCTTTAGAATACAGTCTCTGCAATTAAGCAAACTGGAGGAAAATGTATAACTACCTATATTGGGAATATTTTCAAAAATTGTTTCACTCGAATAAAAACCTTTACTTCTATAGGATATTGCTACCTTATCACTAAAGTTAGCATCCGTGTACCAACGCAAATTGACATTATCGCCCCTAACTATTTTCTCACCTCCATTAGGACTTATAACGGTAAGAGAACTGCTTCCATACTTGAAAGTAGAAGAACCATTCATCCAGCCGAAAGAAGGATTAAGCATAAAAATTGGACCAGAGCCATTACCCCCCGCCTTCAAATCTACTTTCCAATTATTTCCACCATCCGTAGTTTTCGCGATTCCAATATAAACGTCATCTGGACCATAGTAGTCGCTGGGCTCTAAAATATCGCCAGTTGCCCATCCAATATCATTAATAAAGAACAGTCTTTTGAATTTCATATTTACTGTTCCAAACTCACTATCAACATGATCTTCAATCCATGTTTGCCCACCATCAGTAGTATGTCCCAAATAATCCTCACCACAAGCAAATCCATGCGTTGGAGAAACGAACCAAATGGAATTGAAATAGCTTTCTGTCTGATTATAACTTTGTTCATTCCAAGAAAGTCCCCCATCAGTTGTCTTTTGGATTACTCTATTCTTGCCTAAAGTAATCCATCCAACATTCTCGCTTATAAAAAATATTGACTTGATTACATTATTAGAAAAACTAATTAACTGATCCCATGAGTTACCTCCATCATTTGTTTTATATATTGCACTGAAATCAAACACTGATCCAAAGACTGAGCTTTGGTCTTTTATTGCCAAATAGCATACTGCCTGATTTACACTAAAGATAGAATGACTTTCATCTATGCTCAGTATAGGATTACCAGTTTGTAACCAAGAATCTCCTCCATCAATAGTTTTATAAATTTTTCCGCCTTTGAATATTGTAAATCCCACAAGATTTGAAGAAAATGAAAAATCTTTTACATATTCCCGCCGCAATGACTCAACAGGTAGCCAGGAAGCGCCGCCATCGGTTGTCTGTAATAAACGGGGTGTATTAAATTCGTCATATCCGATGCGAAATCCCCTATTTTCGTCCATAAAATACATCTCAAAAGTATTGCCGAAATCATTGATCTGTTTCCATTTGTATTCAAGGTTTTCAATTACAGAAAATTGAGTGTCACTAGTATCAGAATGAGCTGTATTTGTAGAATTCGTAACAATAATCCTACAATTATTAGTTGTTATGGCAGGTACATCCCATAAGAAACCACCTGCATTCGCATTTACATTTTGTGCAACTAAATATTTGCCTCTGGAACTAATCGTATAATAAATATTTATTCTGCTTACACCTGGTTTAAACTTCCAAACAATAGGAAATTTCGATTTGGACTGAAGTTTTTCCCCTCCATTTGGAGAAAGTAAATGAATGCCAAAATCTTTGATACTAAAAATGTTACTTTCCTTAAAAATTTCCGGAACAGAAACATCTGATATTCTAATTTTACAAAATGGAGATGTTACCATGGGCACTTCCCATAAAAAAGAACCTTCTGAAGCTGACATACTACTTTTTATTGTTACCCATCTTGGATTGCCTACGTTTGCATTGCTGGTAAAAGAAATTCGCACATTTTGAACATTTACTGAACTCCATTTTATTTCAAATGTAGTTCCTCCGATGATTTGTAAATTATTAAATTGATTTAATATGGTTATTGACGGTGGATCTGCAATATTGAAAATATTGCTCTCCGTATTTACCTCGGGCAATTGTGAATTACTAATTCTAACCTTGTAATTAACAGATTTTTGTGTTGGCGTTCGCCATTGATGATTACCCTGAATTGCCGGAATTGAAGCTGCTAATTCTGTCCAGTGGGCACCATTATCTGCTGAGTACTCGATTTTTACATTTTCAATGTTAGTGGAGGTCCATGTGATTAAATGCGTATCACCGGCAATCCACCATTCTCCTCCTATCGGAGATATTAAAGTAATAGTTTGCTGATTGGTTATTCTAAATATGTCATTGCTTTCATCCAAAATTGAATTTTCAATAGCATCACTCACTCTAATTATTGCATTCTCAGAAGCTGCTTCATTAGGAATTAACCAGTTATATTCTGCTGGTTGAGCAGATAATATGTCTGCAATCATTCCCCAAGTTATCCCTGCATCGTTCGAGTATTCGAGTTTTACTTTTTCAACATTCGCACTTAACCACTTAATCTTATAATTACGCCCGGCAGAACAATATTCCCCTCCGTTCGGTTGAGTTAGTTCTAATTTTGCTATTGTGGAGACTGAATTACTAATATCCTCTGTCGCGCTGGAAGCATCTTTTATCTTCATTCTAAGTTTTGTTGTTGGGTTATCAACGACTGACCATAAAAGTGTTCTTAAAGATGCTAGTGTTGAAAGTGAAATTGAGGCCCAGCTTAAACCATCATCTATTGAATAAGAGATTTTTACATTCTGCACATTGCTGCTATACCATTTGATTTCTTGAACTTTGCCGGTTTGCCATTTTCCACCGCCATCTGGATTTAGAACAATTAATCCTTTATTCTTAATTGTGAATCGATTATTACTCACATCAAATGTGGTAGGTTTCTCCATATCACTAATTCTTATTAAACAGTTATCTGAGTTTAGATTGGGTACCGTCCATAAATACTTACCCGAAGCAGAAATATTATCAATTATTGTCGTCCACGTTGAACCGAAATCTGTTGTCAGTTCAATTTTAAAATTATCTACATAATCTGAACTCCATTTTATCTCAGTTTGGACACCGCTGATAAAGCTCTCGCTCTCATTTGGATATGCCACATAAATAATCGGACGAACAATTGAAAAGTTTGCATCACTGATATCAAAAATATTTATATTCTGTACATCAACTATTTTGATCTTGCAATCTACAGCGGGTGCAACCGATGGATGATCAATTACCTGCCACGAGAAAGAATTAGATCCCGGATTGGATGTTCCTATATACGTCCAAAATCCTCCGCCGTTTGTAGAAACATATAACTTCACGGAACTGATGTTTAAACTACTATTCCATTTTATACTATACTGATAACCTACTTTGAGTTTTTCCCCTCCATTTGGTGAAATTAGATCTAGTGTGGAAATCGTAAATACAGCATTACTCTGATCCTTCACCGTATTATCAGATGTGTCTGTTATTCTTACTAATGCTTGTGCCGTTGTTGAATTTGGTACTGTCCAATTGTAACTACGGACACTTGCAGCTGTGCTCGCAATTATCTGTGTCCAGTTCGTTCCATTATTTATTGAGTACTCAAGCTTTACGGTTGTAACATTACTGCTCGTCCATGTTATGTTTTGATTTGTTCCTACTTTCCAACTTTCTCCACCGTTTGGTGCTGTTACTGTAATTGTTGGTGTGTATATTGTAAATGCAGCGTTACTTTGATCCGTTACTGTATTATCAGAGATATCTGTAATTCTTACCAAGGCTTGTGGAGTAATTGAATTTGGTACTGTCCAATTGTAACTACGGACACTTGCAGTTGTGCTCGCAATTATCTGTGTCCAGTTCGTTCCATTATTTATTGAGTACTCAAGCTTTACGGTTGTAACATTACTACTCGTCCATGTTATGTTTTGATTTGTTCCTGCTTTCCAACTTTCTCCACCGTTGGGTGCTGTTATCGTAACTGTTGGTGTGTAGATTGTAAATACAGCGTTACTTTGATCCGTTACTGTATTCTCAGATGTATCTGTAATTCTTACCAAGGCTTGTGGAGTAATTGAATTAGGTACTGTCCAACTGTAACTACCGGCACCTGCAGCTGTGCTCGCAATTATCTGTGTCCAGTTTGTTCCGTTATTTATTGAATACTCAAGCTTTACGTTTGTAACGTTACTGCTCGTCCATGTTATGTTTTGATTTGTTCCTACTTTCCAATTCTCTCCTCCGTTGGGTGAATTTAATGTTACATACTGATCAAGGATGGTGAATGTATTGTTACTCATGTCAGAGAGTGATGGGTCACTCGCATTGGTTATTCTTACTCTACTATTAGCTGATGATGTATTGGGAATTGTCCATGCATAATAGTTGGGGGTACCGTTAATATTGGTTGGTGTACTTGCTATCATTTGGATCCAGTTTGTTCCATTATCAGTTGTGTATTCAATCTTCACATTTGCAACGTTTAGACCTATCCACGTAATTGTTTGTGATGTCCCGACTCTCCAATTCTCTCCCCCATTCGGAAATAGTACACTCACTGTTTGTGTAAATATTCTGAAGACTGCATCACTCTGATCCAGTATAGTATTATCTGCTACATCTGTTACTCTTACTAAAGCTTGTGCCGTGGTTGAATTCGGTACTGTCCAACTATAGCTACCAGTATTTGCAGCCGTGCTGGCTATTATCTGTGTCCAGTTCGTTCCATTATTTATCGAATACTCAATCATTACATCTTCTACATTACCACTTGTCCATGTTATGTTTCGTGTTGAACCTATTCTCCAATTCTCTCCCCCATTCGGACTTGTTACTGTTATTGTTGGCGTGTAGATTGTGAATACAGCATTGCTTTGATCTGTTACCGTATTATCGGCTGCATCTGAGATCTTTACTAATGACTGTGTTGTTTCTGAATTTGGAACTGTCCAACTGTAACTACCGGCGCTTGCCGCTGTGCTGGCAACTATCTGTGTCCAGTTTGTTCCATTATTTATTGAGTACTCAAGCTTTACATTTGTTACATTACTGCTTGTCCATGTTATGTTTTGTGTTGTTCCTACTTTCCAATTCTCTCCTCCGTTCGGCGATGTTACTGTAATTGATCCAGCTGCAACCAGAGAATATTTTAATATTTTTCCTCCATCTCCAACTGCCCAACCTGTGTTTCCATCCACAAAATATATTCCGCGTATCGCATCTGCTATACCACTTACCTGTTGTGTCCAGTTCGTGCCTCCGTTTATTGTATTTGCTATGTATCCCCCGCCTCCGCCTACCCATGCAGTTTGGGGATTTACTGCATATGCAGTGTACAACCATTCTACTGCTGTCCCGCTATTCTGTGTTGCCCAGTTTGTTCCTCCATTTGCCGTCTTGATCAACGTTCCCGTTTCTGATACCGCCCAACCATTTTGATTATCTCCGAATGTTACATCAGAAAACATTTTACCAGTTGGTTCATTTTGACTTACCCAATTCCATCCGCCATTTACTGTCTTTAGTATCTTCGATCTTCCGAATGCTACACTACCACCAACAGCCCAGCCGGTATTTGAATCTGTAAACCATACACTCCATAATGGATCTGTTGTTCCGCTTGCTTGACTCTGCCACATTAATCCGCCATCTGTTGTAGCTAATATTTTTCCATTATCTCCTACTGCCCAACCCACCAAGCTGTTTATAAATTGCACATCGAACAAATCTGTAGCAATTCCACTTGGTTGTGTCGCCCAGTTTGTACCTCCATTAATTGTATTAATTATCTTTCCTCCGCTTCCTACTGCCCATCCTTGATTTGTATTTACAAAGGATACACCATTAAGTTGTGTGGTCAATGGACTTACTTGTGCATTCCAGTTTGTTCCGCTGTTTACGGTTTTTAAGATGATTGATGACTGCGGGAAGAAATCGCTTCCTCCTACTGCCCAGCCAATATTCGCATCCTCGAAATGCACATCTTGTAGATTAGCTGCCGTACTGCTTGCTTGTTGCGACCATTGGGCAAATAGAAGAGTACTATAAAAAATAAAAAGTATTGTTGATTGTAATACCCTTTTCATTGTATCCTCTTTAATTAATTTTGTTTATCTAACTTCATGTATTCCATATATTCAAAAAGTTTGAATATCTCTTCTTTCAAAAAATATTCGCGTGCACCTGCTTTCTTTGCTTCTTCCCGTAGATTGTTATCATCATAGTTTGTTACAACTATAATTTTTGCCTTAGGAAATTGATTCATAATTTCTTTCGTAGCAGCTATACCGTTCATCCCTTTCATTTTGATATCCATAAACACATAGTCAGTTTGATATTTTTTATACGCATCTATTGCTTCTTCTCCGCTGGTAATTTCGAAAATTTCATCAAACCACATTGCAACTAGTTCTCTTGTCATCTTTCTCATTTTTGCGCTGTCGTCTACTATTAGTAATTTCATGTGGGTCACTTTTTGGTAATTAATTTGGCTTGAAATTTTATGAAGCGGTATAGGGAGAGATACTCATTTTAAAAGTAAGACTACCTATGCGGGATTAACATGTAGTAATTAACTAAAAACTGATTGTGACAGCCTATAGCTAATGGCTGATCACTACGCGTTGATGGCTAAAAGAGATGTTTATTTTCAATGGCGAATTTCATGAGGGCATTTACTCCGTGGATACAAAGTTTTGAACAGATATTTTCCCGGTGATTCTCAACTGTTTTTCTACTGATGAAAAGAAAATCAGCTATTTCTTTACTTGTTTTCCCTTCAGAGATGTGTTTGAGAATTGTTATTTCTGTAGGTGAAAGTTTTGCGAGTCCGATATTTTCATATACCTCGTTTGATCTCTTACTCCTGTTAAATAAATATTCTGAAATAGAAGGACTAATATAATGTTGATTCACGGAAACAGTAGTCAAACATTCAATGATATCATCTGTAGCACATTCTTTTAAGACATATCCTTTCACACCTAAGTCCATAGCGCGGTTAAAAATGTCTTCCTCTTTGTGCATAGTAAGGAAAATAATTTTCACATCTTTAAGCTTATCTTTGAGGATTCTTACTACATCAAATCCTGTCATCTTCGGCATATTTATATCAAGAATCGCTATATCTGGTTTATAAGTTTGTAAATATGATGATGCTTGTTCCCCATCGAATGCCTCGGACAAAATTTCGAATTGAGAATTCTCCTTTATAATATCGATTAGTCCTTTACGAAAAATCGGATGATCATCTGCTATTACAATTCTTATTTTATTTTTCATTTTTCTCGAACTGGAATGGTTATCTTGATCGTAGTTCCTTTTAACGGCGAGCTATCGATACTTAAATTTCCATTTAGAGTTTTTATACGCTCCTTCATCTTTTGCATACCAAATCCGGAAGGTTTTATTGTTTTATCTTCGGAATGATTATACATTCCTTTTCCATCATCTTTAATAATTATTTGAATTGCGTTTTCAAGTTTACTAATTGAGATAACCACATTTTGCGCGTTTGCGTGCTTGATAATATTGTTCATTCCCTCTTGAACTACACGGAATAAATGAATGTATTGGTCAGATTTAATATACGCATCGATATTTTCAATATAAGTAGAAATGTTCAGAGAAGTTGTTTCGAGAAGTTTTTTTAACATGGATTGTAATGCTGATGATAATCCAAGTTCATCTAATTGATAAGGGTGTAAGTTGTGTGCGATTCTTCTTACCTCCTCAATCGACTCTTGAGCGTTTTCAGTAATGCTTGTTAACTGTTTTTTTGGAAAAATCAATTTCGCTGTTGCGCAAACCGAATTGAGCAAGATTTGAAATAATTAATAAATTCTGACCTAATCCGTCATGGAGTTCAGAAGCAATTCTTTTTCTTTCATTTTCTTGCGCTTCAATTAATTTCATTGAAAATATTTGTTGATCTTGTTTCTCTTTTCTTAATCTTTTTAACCGATGATTTATACTATAGTAAGCAATTGTAAGTAGAGCAACAAAGAATAAAATCCTGAGCCACAACCTTTGCCAAAAAGCTGGATGAATAATAATTTTTAAGCTAATGCCTGCTTCATTCCAAACCCCATCATTGTTACAACCTTTTACTTTCAAAACGTAGGTACCAGCATCTAAATTGGTATATGCTGCATATCTTCTACTGCCACAATAGATCCATCGAGCATCATAACCCTCAAGCATATAAGCATACTTATTCTTAGTTGGCGCTGTGAAATCTAGAGCAGCAAATTCGAATGAAAAATAATTTTGTTCATGAGTAAGTTCTATTTTAGATCCATCAGTATAATATTTATTTTTAGAGAGAGATTTGTCAAAAACTTTAAAGTTTGTTAGAGCAACTAATGGAATTTTTTTATTATCAATAATGCTACCTGGATTAAAATATGCCAATCCGTCAATGCTTCCCAAAAACATTGTGCTGTTTCTATCTAAAAAATAAGCGCCCGTATTGAACTCATTACTCGGAAGGCCATCGTTGACATCATAATTTTGGATTTGTTTTGAAATCTTATTAAACTTTGATAGGCCATTGTTAGTAGCTAACCACAAATTATTTTTCTGATCCGGTAGTATGGAATAAACTACGTTATTTGCTAATCCATTCTCCTCTGTGAATGCAGTAGATGTTTTATTAATAAGATCAAACCGAATTAATCCGTTTCCCAAAGATCCTAGCCAAAAAATTCCATCTGAATCTTCATACAAAGAATAAAAAACGTTTCTTTGCGGTATGTTATTGGAAGAAGAATCAGAAAAAAATCTTTCATAATGTTTTGTAGCCGGATTATAAGCCGCGAGGCAGCTTGAACTAACAAGCCAAAGTATTCCTCTTCTATCTTCATGTATTTGGAAAATAACTATATCTTTCTTTGCATTGGAGCCAGTAATGGAAAAAGTATGGTTGATAAATTCTTTTTTTACTGGATCAAAACTGAATAATCCAGAACCATAAGTACCAAACCAAATAATATTCTTCTTATCAACATAGAGTGAACGAATTATAAAAACAGGTAGTTTGTCATTATTTCCACTGGAATAAACAAATCGTGTAAAATTATTCTTTTTCTCATCATATAATGCTAGTCCTCTTTGTGTACCAATCCAGATTTTTCCATTCCTATCTTCTGTAATAGCCCATACTTTGTTATCATTAATAGTAGTAGAATTGGAAGCAGAATGAAAAAAAGTTTTTACAGTTTTTAGTATTGGATTTATCTTGTAAAGTCCATTGTCTGTACCGACCCATCTATTATTATATTTATCCACAAAAACTGAACGAACTGAGTAGTTGCTCAATTCATAACCAGAATTCATTCTTTCGGAAATGCTATTAAATTTCCATTTGTTTTTATTCCACTTGTTCAATCCTTTCGTGTTTGTTCCTATCCAAAGGTTATTAGTATTATCTTCATAGATTGAGCAGATGTTATTCTCACTCAATCCTTGCTGATTTTTAGGATCCTTCTGGATCCAAATGAATTTCCCATTTAAATTATTATATAAATTTAAACCGCCATTTTCAGTTCCAATCCAGATATTACCAACTTTATCACCATATATTGTTTGAATGTTATTACTACTTATTGATTTGTTATCTCCGGGAATGCGTTTATGAACGTGGAAAATATTGTTATGGTAATCAAGTATAGTGAATCCATTAGCAGTTCCTATATAGAGTTTTCCATTCTTATCAGAATATAAGGCGGAAATTATATTGGAACTCAAACTTTGCTTATCATTTGGATTGTGAGAATATCTGTAAATTTTTCCTGTTTTAATATTATATTTATTCAATCCACCATTGAAGGTGCCTATCCAAATATTTCCATATTCATCTTCACTCAAACAAGTAATATAATTGCTGCTTAAACTGAATAGATCTTTTGGTTTATTTATGAGCCTAGTCACCTGATCATTTTTTCTATTGTATCTTGTTAATCCAGAATAGTAGTCCCCAATCCAAATCGTGGAATCCCTTGCCTGCAAAATAGAAGAGATTGCACCATTCTCATTAGAATTAGTTTTGAGATTGTTCCAAGATAAGCGTGAAAATATATTTTGGGAGGGATTATAGATATTAACGCCGCTAAGTGTACCAATCAAAATATTACCATCAAAATCCTCTATTAAACAAGAGATCAAATTACTGGTCAGAGATTTTGAATCACTTTGACTGTACTTAAATTTCACAAACTCATAACCATCATATCGGTTTAAGCCATCCTGAGTTCCAAACCACATGAAACCATTTCTGTATTGGAGAATGCATCGAACGTTTGATTGAGATAATCCTTGTTCAGAAGAATAAGATTCAAACTGGGCAATTATTCGAGAAGTCACTATAAATAGAAGCACCAAAAAAATAAATTTTTTACATTTAATTCTTGGAATCATTTGAAGGCTCAATTAAGTTTCAGTCACATTCTTCTAATTTTTCTTAATTTATAAATTATAGTAACGAAATTTTGCCCAAAGAAAAACTATTTATTTGCGGAGGTAAAAATAATCTAATTAGTTATCTAGCTGCATTTTTCAGTAAAAACCACAACTGATTCCCTGTGTCATTTGCTAAGAATTTCGATGCATTTAGTATTTGAATTGTAAATGAAGAATATCGGAACCGATAACTAAATTTAGAGATAGTGTTTTTAATCAATGATGCCAAAGGTTTTGGAACGGATGGACAAAAAAAGTCGCTCCGAAAAGCGACTTGTACCCTTGGGTGCACCCAGGGGGACTCGAACCCCCGACCTGATGATTAAGAGTCATATGCTCTACCAACTGAGCTATGGGTGCGGCGTAAAAATAAATAAAAAAGGGTTCTCTACAAAGCTAGTCAAGGAGAATGATGAAAAGATTTTATAACAAAAAGGGCTCAGAATAATTGAGCCCTGCAGAAATGCTGCTGATAAAAATTTCTTTGAATAAAATCCAAAATGTTTGTGGATTTTATTGCTATCTATTAATAATTATTTCTTCGGCTTGCTAATTAATAATTTATAAATGCAAAAGGCCATTAAACCGCCAATGAATAAAAATGCAAGCGTCATAAAAATTATACCGCTGGTTTCAAATCCCATTTTTCACCTTCTTCTTTTTCCATGCAATGTGAATTAAGTAGAGAAATGTGGAGAATGCGGCAATCATAAAGATCCGCGAGCCCCAGATATATTTTACGTTTTCTTGTGCAACCCCTTTTAATAACAGAATGGGGATAGCATCGTTTATTAACCACCAGACCATCACAACAAACAGCATCAGCGGTGTAACATACTTCATAATGTAGAAGAAGAATCGCGGAATTTTTATATCTCCTCCTTCATTCATTTCCGCCCATGCTTTCTCGGCGCCGAAGATCCACATAAATATTATTGTCTCGGCTAAAGCAAAGACAACTAATCCGAATGTTCCTGCCCAATAATCCATCTCGTCAAGGAATCCGAATTTCAGATAGAATACAACAAGCTGAACCGATACAACAACAACGAAACCGAGTGTAAGGACAGCTTTTTTTCTGCTCATCCCGAATTCATCTTCCAGGAATGCAATAACCTGCTGCCCCATTGCAACAGAGGATGTTATACCCGCAAAGAACAAAAGCAGGAACCATAGAAAACCGAATATCTCACCGAACGGAATTTTTTCAAATACCAGGGGCATTGACGCAAAACCTAAATCGAACGCGCCCCCTTTTGCCATCGCTGTTGTTGTTGCCACTCCAAAGAACGCAACTGCGATTGGAATTGCAATTGAACCGCCAAGGATAACTTCTGCGAATTCATTCGTGGCTGAGGTCGTTAAACCGGAAAGAGCAATATCATCTTTTGGTTTCAAATAACTTGCGTATGCATGTATTGTGCCCATACCGACCGAAAGTGTAAAGAAAATTTGTCCCGCGGCGGCTAACCATATTTTGGGATCTCCAAGTTTTGAAAAATCCGGATTCCATATAAATCCGAAACCGCTGCTGACGGAATTTTCAGGAATACTTGGATCGGGTGTTCCGAGTGTGATAACTCGTATTGCAATTATAACCGCGAATAAAAAGAGCGCCGGCATAGCTATCTTGGCAAGTCTTTCTATTCCTTTGGAGATGCCTTTGTATAAGATCCAGAAATTAATCGCAAATGTAATGATCATAAATATATAAGCGATTGTAATTCCGCTAAAATAAGGAGTTGCCTCTCTTCCCTGGTAGCCATAAAGAAAAGATTTCATCGCTTCAAAACTTTCCAATCCGAAATAACTTTTTGTGATCGAGAGAAAACTATATCCGAGAGTCCACGACTCAATGTACGTGTAGTAGATCAGAATAATTGTTGATACAAACAAACCGATGGCACCTACATATTTTGCAATTCTGTTTTTCCATAACACATCGAACATTCCCGGCGCACTGCCGTGCCCGTATTTACCGCCATATCTTCCAATTCCCCATTCCATCCACATTAGAGGAATTCCGACAATCAGGAAAAAAATAAAATATGGAATCATAAACGCTCCGCCTCCGTTAGAAGCAGCCTGCACTGGGAATCGAAGAAAATTTCCCAGTCCAATAGCGTTGCCCGCGACTGCCAGAATTAAACCATAACGGCTGCCCCATTGTTCTCGCTCTTTGATTTGTTCTGCCATTTAAACTCCAGTTAGTTCTTGTGGGTAATTGAGTTTTTAAAAAAATAGATTGTTTTGATAGTAATCTCAAGTGTTAACTATTAGCGTGATGGTTGCACACATCTTCCTAAACAACCGTAACAATGAAACACGGATCAATTTATGAACGGTTATTATTCGCTGTCGAACATATTTATAAGACAATTAAATATCAACATTATTCTCTGCATTCGATGTATCAGAATTATTCTTCAAAGGAAAATCTCTCAACAGATTTCTCCTGATCACCATGGATATTTCAAACAGAAAATTATACAGTCATTTCAGCATTTTTCATATTTTTAAGAAGCATATTTTTGAATTATTATTCCCCAGCATTTTTTCAATTATATATCGGGCCATGTTAAAAAAATTTGTATTGTGTTGCATCCTCGTGTTCTTGTTTAATTCTTGTAATAACAAAAAAGAATTGGTGCATAATGGCTTTACATTAAAAGATGATCTTGGAACTAAACATTCCTTCAAAGAAGTGCCCCAGCGAATAATCACACTTGCCCCGAATTTAACAGAGATGATTTACGATCTTGGCTTTGAAGAAAAATTGATTGGCAACACTCTTTACTGCGATTACCCGGAAGCCGCAAAAAAAATTGAGAAGGTAGGAAACCTGCTCACTGTTAACTTCGAAAAGATTGTAACGCTGAAGCCGGATCTTGTGTTAATTACGGTTGAAGGTAACACAAAAGAGACTTACGATAAATTCCATCAGCTTGGTATAAAGATATTCGTTTCCAATCCGCGAAATTACGAGGGGATTAAGAAAACTTACTCCGACCTTGGAAAGCTTTTTCAAATCGGGGAGATGGCAAACAGAAAAATTGCTAAATGGGATTCGACGATTGCAAGAATCTCCAGCCTGGCAAAATCCTACAATCAGAAATCTGCAATGTTTGTTATTGATTTAAAACCGTTGATACTTGCGGGCAAGAATACTTTTCTTAATGAGGTTTTGCAGATTTGTGGATTGAAAAACATTGCGGAAGATTCACATGTTAATTATCCGATGTTCTCGCGTGAAGAAATCCTGAAACGCGATCCCGACTATATTATCTATCCAACTGGTGGAGACGATAACATTTCAAATATAAAAAATGCTTATCCGGAATGGATACAAGTGAAAGCTGTCAAAAATAAAAATGTGTTTTTTGTTGATTGGAATTTATTTTCCCGGCCGGGTCCCCGTTTTACCGAAGCGGTTAATGATCTTTTTACTCGTCTTCATCCTTTGCAATAGCAGGCTCGGATGGATCTGCTATAAACATCATCGAGCAGACATCGCCCTTGAATTTTCCCTTTTCTTTACATGACTTATGCCGGGCTTCAACCATTTTAAGATCTATTTCGGCACCGTCTAATCCAAAGGCATCAAGGTCTTCTCCGCATTCGGAACAGAATTTAATATCGTTCTTGAGAGCTTTTTCTTTGTTATGTGTGAATTTCTGTCTCTTCATTTTTTATTCCTATCGGTTCCCAATCCAATCCTTCGCACGGAAGGTTTTTCAGAGTCGGGTGTTGATCATATTTCTGACATAAGACTGCAGTTTTATCAAAATGCTTACAAGAGGAACAAAGTGTGTTATTGATTATCTCTTCGTTATCGTGTAAAAACATTCTGTACTGAATCATGGCCGGATGAATAATAACACCATACACAGTTAAGATTCCGAACCACCACCAATATTTATATTCCATCATTCCGTAAAGAATCCAAAGCGCGGGTATCAAAATTCCCGTCCGGATAATTCCCCAGAAAATGATGCCGCCCATAAATTTGCTTTCTTGTTGTGATAAATCTAAATATAGTTTTGCGCACTTTCAAATGAATACTTAACCTTGTGCTTCTAAAACAATCATTTTGGAGAAGTAGTTCACACCCCCAACCAAGAATCTGACGGACGGCCAAATTGATTTTCGTGGCATCTTGTTTTAACTTTGACAAGGATAATCAATTTTAAATTATGGAAATGTATATTGGATAATCAGACTAAACCGGAAACCCCTGGCATACCGGCACCTCAAGTGTCTCAAACTCCGCAACAGGGTCAATCCCATCAGGGCCAGCAGAAAAAACCTTACAGAAGATATTATAATAACCGGAAAAGATTCCGCCCGCAGCAAGGAGATCAAGCTCAGCCCCAGCGCGAAAGTAAATCTATCTCGTTCAAGAAAGTTTCAATAGTTGTACCTCTCTACAACGAGGAAGAATCATTACGACCGTTGTACACTGAGATTAAAAAGGCTCTCAAAACCATTTCCTCCGATCAAGAGATCATTTTTGTTGACGACGGCAGTACCGACAAATCTTTGAGCATTATAAAAGATCTTGCGCGTCTGGACAGCAAGATTCGTTATTTCAGTTTCCGATCGAATTATGGTAAGTCTGCCGCACTTCAGGTTGCTTTTAAGAATGTAACGGGAGACGCGGTTATAACTATGGATGCCGATCTTCAGGACGATCCAAACGAAATTCCCGGTCTTCTCAGAAAACTTGACGAGGGTTTTGATCTTGTCTCCGGATGGAAGAAGAAAAGATTTGATCCAATCATCAAAAAAACCTCCTCCAAATTTTTTAATTATATAACACGTTTGTTTACAAGAGTGAAGATTCACGATTTTAATTGCGGGCTAAAAGCTTACCGCAAAGATGTTGTGCAGAGTATAAATGTGTACGGAGAACTGCACCGCTATATTCCGGTGCTGGCTGACTGGAAAGGATTTTCAGTAACAGAAATAGTTGTTAAACATCACCCGCGGCGTTATGGTAAAACAAAATTCGGCATCTCCCGTTTCTTCAAGGGTTTTATTGATCTTATCACCGTGATCTTCACAACCCGCTATATCAAACGTCCGATGCATCTTTTCGGATTCGTTGGAATGATAACGGCTTTAGCTGGATTTGTAATAAGCGCCTGGTTAGCTGTCGAAAAACTGTTTTACGGATATTCGCTCAGCAATCGTCCTTTGCTATTCCTGGGAATACTTTTGATAATAGTCGGAGTACAATTTTTTGCGATCGGACTTCTAGGTGAAATACTAGTCCATAATTTTAATGACGAGAAAGAATATATCATTAAAGAGAAAAAATGATCCGTTACGGCTTTATGATAATGGGTTATAAGTGGAAATGACTTTTACCTGGCCTGTACCGGATAATCCTGATCGGGTCCATCGTAAAAGTCATTTTTATCTCATCTCCTTTCCAATTAAAAATTAGTATTTTTGACCGTTGCTAATGAATTATTTACAGCTAATTATTAAATGAAAATTGTCGTCTTCGGTCCCGGACCAAAGTTTAAAGGTGGAATAGCAAACTACACGTTATCGCTGGCAAAAGAATTTGATAAATGCGATAATGTGGCGGTGGATATTGTCTCGTGGACAAATCAATATCCTTCAATAATTCCCCGCGACTTTATAAACAGAAGCATCTCCTCTGATCCGCTGGCAGACACGAAAATAAAAGTTACCTACGTTACTAATTTCAACAATCCATTATCATGGTATAAGACGGCGGATGTAATTAACGAAATCAAACCGGATATTTTAATTGTTCAATGGGCAATTGCCATTCAGGGACTTCCCATTAATACAATTCTGAAAAAGGTGAAGGCTAAGACAAATTGCGAGATTATTTTTGTCCTTCATGTAGTGAGACAAAAAGAGGAAAGCGTAATTGATAATTTTCTTCTGAAACTTGCTCTCCGGAATGCCGACTCGTACATCGTACACGCCCATAAATATTTCGAGGAGTTGCAATCTGTCTTTCCGGAACAGGAATTTTTTGTTGATCCATCCGGTAAGCGGGCTTCTTCTCCCGAAGAAAAAACCATCATAAAACTTTACCACCCGATTTATGATATGTTTACTCCCGATCCAAGTTTCGACAAGAAGAAGTTTAAAGAAGAATTGGGATTAAGAAAGCATGTGTTCCTTTTTTTTGGATTCATCCGCAAATACAAAGGATTGCACAATGTAATTCGGGCGTTTGCTAAACTTGCTAGAGAGCGTGCTGATGTTTCCCTTCTTATTGTAGGAGAATCATTCTGGAACACACTTGACACAAAAAATTTTACTGTCAGACTCAAAAAATCTTTATTCGCTGCAATTAAAAAACTACTATTGAAGAAAAAGGAAGACGAAAGTGATTATCGTCCGTTGGATTTAATTGATGAGCTGAATCTGCGCAATCAGATTGTAACTGTTAACACTTACGTCCCGAATGAAGATGTCCACAAATATTTTCAGGCAGCCGACTGCAATGTTTTGTTTTATCTAGTTGCAACACCGTCTGGTGTGGAATCGACTGCATATAATTTCTCTCTCCCCAGTATTGCAACGCGCATCGGCCATTTTTCCGAGAGCATTCAGGATGGGTACAACGGTTACCTTGCCGAACCAAATGATATCGATTCGATGTATCTTGCAATGGAAAAATTCGTTGAACATCCAATACCGAAGGAAAACATTACGGAAACTGCAAAAAATCTTAGCTGGATGAATTACGTTAAAGCAATTTTGAACAAATAACTTTGCGTTCTTTGCACTTTCTTTGCGTCCTCTGCGGTTAAAGACTTTACCGCAAAGATCACAGAGTTGCCCCGCAAAGTCCTCAAAGAAAATCACGGAGAACAGATGACAAAGCAACAAAAGAAAACCTCATCAAGTAAACCTGATAAGATGGATTTATCGTCCGGAAAATTTATTCCGGAGAAATATCAAACCCCCGCACTCCTGCTCTTGCTCTTGCTCTTAATCTTGATCTTTTTCTCGCCGGTTACATTTGGCGATAAGACAACATATTCCGGCGATCTTATCCAGGTGAAGAGTCTGCGCGAGTATGTTAATAAAGACCATGATGGTGTTTCTCTCTGGAACCCTTACATTTTCTGCGGAATACCGGCAGTTGCAACATCAATGTCGCTGCGCTGGTATGATTTGACCTCCGTTGTCTATTCATACGCATCAAAAATCTATTCCTCTACCTTCAAAAACTATAATGCCATCTATACTTTCAGTTTTGTTCTGCTTGCCTTCTGTTCGTTTTTCTTTATGAGGAGTTTCGGCGCAAGCAGGAGCGTAAGTTTAATTGTTTCGCTGGCAACAATATTCAGCACCGGAATTCTAATGCTCTTTTATATAGGTCACATTACAAAACTAATGACGCTTGCTCTGTTTCCGTTTATTCTGATGATGTTGTTTAAATTCCAGAAGGGGATAAAACTTCTGGATGTTCTACTTTTTCTTCTGGGAATGCACCTGCTGGTTCTAAGTGCACATGTTCAGATTGTATTTTACTTCGCCCTTTCCATAATGATCTACTTCATCTACTTTTTTATCCGTTCAATTATTCTCAAAGATAAATTTCTTCAGAAGCAGTTATTCAAATCTCTTGGTTTATCCGTAGCTGTCGGTTTGATTGCTCTGCTTATGTCGTTCGATACGTACAGCCAGCTTTATGAATATAAACCGTATTCAACAAGAGGAACAAAAGGTATAACGGAAGAGCTGAATAACGCTGCCCCGGGCAAAACAGATTCATACGAGTATGCTACCAACTGGTCTTTCTCACCGGGTGAGGTATTAACTTTTCTGATTCCGTCCTATTATGGTTTTGGCCATTCAAATTATAATGGCCCCTTAACTGACACTCCGGACGCATCCGTCAACACATATTTCGGTCAGATGCCGCATGCTGATACAGCAATGTACATGGGCATCATTGTTTTAATGCTCGCATTGTTCACGCTGGTGGTCCGCAAGAAAGATTCATGGGTTCAGTTTTTAGGAATTGTCTTTATCTTCTTTCTGATTCTTTCATTCGGTAAGAACTTACCTTTCCTTTATAATTTTTTCTATTATTACTTTCCTATGTTCGATAATTTCCGTGCGCCTTCGATGATTCTGCATATCCTACAGATCATCCTCCCCGTCCTTGCCGGTTTTGGCATAATGAAAATCATTTCTCTGCGGGACGAAAAAAATGAACAATTCGCAAGGTTCTTCAGAAATAGTACAATTGTTCTGGTTGCACTTTTTATCCTTTCACTGATTCTTGGCGGAACTATTACAAGCTGGTTTACACAGCGTGTTAATGATCATGCCGCTTTATTGGGTGATTCAAGCGACGGGCAGATATTCACGGCACTTGCGCCATACACGATAGATATGTTCACAAATGATTTAATGATTGCCCTGGCGCTACTGACGCTTTCATTCGGCCTGATATATCTCTACATCACTTCAAAAATTAAACAGGCATTCTTAATTGGCGGATTAGCTGTTCTGATCTTATTTGATCTATTCAGAATCGGAAACCGCGGCGCAAGCTATGTTGACTCAGAAATGGTTGACGAGCAATTCAGAGAGCCGGAATATATTTCGGTCATCAAACAACAGAACGACAGGGAAGTTTACAGACTGCTGAACATGAAACAGCGGGATAATTCCCTCGGTTCAATCAGCAACAATGCTAACTTCAACGTGAATTTTCTTAAAGAAGATCTATTCGGATACTCAGCAGTTAAACCGCGCAGTTATCAGGATGTAGTTGATGTTGTTACTCCTGCCAACTTCACTTTATGGAGAATGCTCGGAGTAAAGTATGTAATAACAGACAGACCTTTTCCGTTTCAGTTCTTCACGCAAATATCGATGTCTCAGGATTCAACAACTTTCGTAAATCGAAACGACGGAGTATTGCCCCGTGTTTATTTTGTTGATAACGTTGAAGAGAAATCTTCAATTGATATTTTGAATTTGATCAAGAGCAATTCGTTCGATCCGAAGAAACTCGCTTTTGTAAATAAACTTGACTTCAAATTCGACAGGGGCGATTCCACGAATACTGCTGCTATCAAGCAATACAAAGACGAACATGTGGTAGTCGAGACAAATTCTTCAGGAAATAATTTTTTATTTTTCAGCACTACTTATCTGCCGGGGTGGAAATCTTTTGTTGACGGCAATCCGACGACTATTCACAAGACCAATCATGGTTTCCAGGGAATTGTTGTCCCAAAAGGAAAACACAAAGTTGAATTTGTTTACGAGCCTAAATCATTTGTTGCCGGAAAGTATATTTCTCTGCTGCTCAACCTGATGCTATTCGGCGGATTGGGATATGCTTTTTTCGCTTCAAGAAAAAAGAAAGTTTTGGATAAAGCATAAATGCTTGCGCGACTGAAAAGCACTGTCCGGGATACACTTGTTTACAGTCTGAGCAACATTGCCCCCAAGCTGGTTGGAATAGTTCTTCTTCCCCTCTATACGGCAAAGTTAGCTCTTGGAGAGTTCGGGAATTGGGATCTTCTGGATGTAACGGTGGCAATCCTTACGGAAATATTTATACTCGGGCAGGGCACATCAATAATTCTTTTAAACAATTCTGAAGAATACAAAGAGAAAAAAGAATCCGCTCTCTTTACAATTACAACTTTTGTTTTTGTTGTTTCCGCTCTATTGGTTCTTTTCGCGGAAGCTTTCACATCATTTTTTCCCGAAGTCCTTGCAAATGCACAAATTCAGGCCTCCTACTTTCGATTGATTGCGTATATCATTCTTCTCCGAGTATTAAATAATCTGTTCTTTGCAAAAATACGCGCAGACGAACAATCCGTCTATTATTCAATTGTAAGCGTAATCAAGGTTTTGTTGATGACTGTGATTACAATTTATTATGTAGGATGGATGAACAGAGGAATATTTGGGATCCTGTTTGCAACGGCGTTAGCTGAATTTTTTACCATCATCATGTTGCTGGTAAAAATAATTCCTCAGATGAAATTGAAATTCGACACACAAATACTATCAACCGCCGTTAAATTTGGTGTACCTCTGGTTTTTGCCGCCGTAGGATTTCTCTTGTTAAATTTGAGTGACCGTTATATCATTAAATTTTTGTTGGGTGCTAAAGTACTTGCGCCGTACAGTCTTGCATACAGGGTTGCCGGTGTATTAAATATGTTTTTGATTCTCCCTTTCGCTTTAGGTTTGATGCCGGTGGCATATAAATATTTCGGGAGTCTGGATGATAAGCGCTTTTTCACAAAACTGATGACCTACTCTTCATTCTTTTTTATTTGGGGATTCGTTTTTCTATCCCTCTTCAGCAAAGAAATTATTCGTGTGTTTGCCGATAAACCGGAGTATTACAGTGCGTATGTAATTGTGCCGGTGATTCTTCTTGCATACGTCTTCAGCGGAATGAGATTGACTGCTTCGCTTGGAATGCTTTTGACAAAAAATACAAAACATATAGCATGGATTACACTTTGCGTTGCTGCGTTTAATATTATTCTCAACTTTATTTTTATCCCAATATTTGGTGTAATGGCCGCAGCAATTAACACACTTGCAGCGTTTGTAATTTTCTATTTTATCACTCAAATTCTTTCCGACAAGTATTATAAAATTCCTTTCGAAAATTATAAACTGATCCTCATGATAATAGTCGGCTCAATTCTAGCCGGGGTAATTTATTTTTTACCCGATATGAATACGTTGCTAGAAATTGTCATTAAGTTGACTCTGGTCGTTCTATTTCCTTTTATACTTTTTGTATTCCGTTTTTATGAAAAGGCTGAGTTGGAAATCATTCTTAGTCCTGCGAAATTTTTAGATTTCATCAAGGGAACGGTTAGGGGTGCGGATAAAATACCAACTGATCCCGGACAGTTAATACCATGAAAAAAGTTCTGATCATTTCATATTACTGGCCCCCTGCTGGCGGAATTGGTGTTCATCGCTGCTTAAAATTTGCAAAGTATCTGCGTGAATTCGGATGGGAGCCGATAATTTGCACTGCCGACAATGCCGAATATCCGGTCCTGGATGATGGAAATTTTAAAGATGTTCCGAATGGAATTACTGTTCTAAAAACAAAAATTTGGGAACCGTACAATCTTTTTAAATTCATCTCCGGAAAGAAAAAAGAAGAGCGCATTCACAATGTCTTTCTGGAAGAAGAGAAACCGAGTCTGGCGCACAAACTTGGAATCTGGATACGTGGAAATATCTTTATTCCTGATGCACGCAAGTTCTGGATTCGCCCTTCGGTAAAATTTCTTTCGAAATATTTAAAAGGAAATCCCGTTGATGTTTTGTTTACAAATGGTCCGCCTCATTCGACACATATGATTGCTTATGGTGTGAAAAAGAACATGGGAATTCCGTGGCACGCGGATTTCCAGGACCCGTGGACACAGGTAGATTATTTTCCACAACTGATGCTTAATCCAATCTCAAAAAAAATTCATCAGGCAATGGAACAGCGGATATTCCGTTCTGCCGATAAGGTTACGATCTGTAGCGACACATGGAAAACCGATCTTGAATCAATCGGAGCTCACGATGTGGGTGTAATTGTCTGGGGATACGATGAAGATGATTTCAAAAATATTTCTGTCCCACTTTCTAAAAAATTTACACTGAGCCATTTTGGAAGTTTGGGACCGGATAGAAATGCAAAAATTTTGTGGAAGGCACTTTCAATCCTCTCTAAAGAGAATGAACAATTTGCAGATGATCTTGAAATTGAACTTGTTGGATTTATCGGTCATACGATTGTTAATGAAATCAATTCGCTCGACTTGTCAAAGAATTTGAAGTTGTCCGCTCACATCTCCAGGCGGGAAACTCTTGAGCGGATGCATCAAGCACAGGTATTGCTGCTGATTCTCAACGACATGCCGAATGTAAAAGGAAGATTGCCCGGAAAACTTTTTGAGTATCTTGCTTCTCGAAGACCGACTTTTGTAATTGGTCCAGAAGAGAGTGATGCATCTAAAATTGTTCACGGTGTTAATGCCGGTTTCACTTGCGGTTTTGATGATCTTGATAAAACAATCCATACTTTACGAACTCTGTATGAAAAGTTTAGGAAAGGAAAACTACTTTCCAATCAAACAGATATTTCGCAATACTCGAATAGAAACTTAACCGGAAAACTGGCATCATATCTTAATGAGATCACAGAACACAAAACTTAGGAGTAATAATGATACCGGTACAAAATTCCATTACAGGAAACGAAAGCAAAACCGACATTAATTCAACCACATGTGCATTAATAGATTTTTATAATGCATTTAATAATAGAGATATTGAAAAGATGGCTGACAATTGGCTGCAATCGGATGGAATTGCTATGGATAATCCCTTAGGAGGCATCAAACGAGGTTGGAAAGAAATTAAATCCGTGTATGATAGAATTTTTAATGGCTCCGCTAAAGTTTATGTTGAGTTTTACGATTACACCATTCATGAGAGTGAAAATATATTCTATGCGGTTGGAAGAGAGCGTGGAAAATTTCAAATGGGTGAATCAATTATAGATCTTGCCATAAGAACAAGCCGCATCTTTAAGTTGATGAACGGAGAATGGAAACAAGTTCATCATCACGGTTCAATTGAAGACGCAAGTTTATTGGATAGATATCAAAGGGCAGTTCGTGGAGAAAATTAGAATCTGTTAAAAATTTCTTTGCGCTTCCTTCGCGCCCCTGGTAGTTAAAAACTCAACCGCTGGCATAGCCATCCCTATGGGAAAAGAGCACAAAGTGATTTCGCAAAGTACGCTAAGACAAAAACAAATGAAAAAAAAAATCAAAGTACTCTGTTTTACTGACGATACGATTGGGCGAGATGTGGAGATGCTGCTTCCTATCCGTTACTTTGCCGAGCGATTTCTCAATTGCGAATTCTATCACGCACTCAATATTGATATCCACGAGATTTATCGTCAGCGTCCCAACGTGATTCTTCAGGCAAATACTATCGGCTCAAATCTATATTTTGAAATATCTAAAATAGCGCATGAACAAAATATTCCACTTTTTGCTTTGATCTCCGAGGGCAATTTTAGAACAGACGGGACTTTCAATTACTGGGGATTTAACCGTGACAAAAAATTCTATCAGGAATATGTCTGCTGCTGGAGCGACCGTACGGCAGAATTTTTAAAAAAAGAAGTCCCTGAATCAAAAGATAAAATTGTTGTTACAGGAGGAGTGGGCTTCGACCGGTATACGATCTACAAATATTTAAGTAAGGAAAATTTTCTCCGCAAATACAGCAGTACTCAATTCACAAAAATAATTGGATATGCCGGTTGGGCATTCGGCAAACTCGATCATAAACGGGGAAGAAATGAACTGCTTGTTTGGGCAAAAGGAGACGAGAACAAATTAATCTGGATTGAGGAACAGCGGATAAAAGTCAGAGATATATTAGAACAGGCAATCGTAAACAATCCCTCTACTTTGTTTATTCTAAAACAGCATCCGCAGGAAAATTCTCCAGAGAGAACCGAAGCAGTAAAAAATGAGATGAGTGAACTCGCACATTATAAAAATGTTCTCTACTTGTGTGGCGAAGAATCAATTCATGATCTGATCAGCGTTTCTGATTTATGGACTTGCTTCGAATCAACTTCAGCGCTTGAAAGTTGGTTAATGGGCAAGCAGACAATTTTTATAAATCCCGAGAAAGAGTTCAACCGCGATTCACTTTACAAAGGATCGGCTCTCGTTCAGAGTTACGATGAATTTCAAAAGTTGATTGATGAATTTTACGCGAATGGAAGAATTGAACAATTCTTCGATAATGAAAGAGCAACTATTCGGAAAGTATTGATCAAAGATATTATCGGATTCGGGGATGGTTTCAATCATCTCCGCGCTGCGTACTACTTTCAAAAAACAATTAACAAATATTTTAACACTGGCAACCGACAACAAATAACTGATAACCAATCACTAACCACCAATCACCAATCACAGTATACGTTTCATTTCTGGCATTGGCTCGTTTATATCTTGATAAGAATTGCGGGACCATTTTACAAGCGCGCACTTTATTCCCGGCTTTATAAATTCAAGAAACATCTTTGGGTTTTCGAAAATTATAAGATGGAAAAACTGCACAAACTTTACCAGGGATACGTCTCCTTCTTCGAGGAATTCTATAAAAGATACAACATTGACGAGAAGTTCAGGACAGACTCATTGTTCAGCAAATTCAAATTGAGCTAGCATGCGGGATATTTCCAACAAATTGATGGCATGAATGGAAACTTCGTTGCGGTATAATTTCACCCCAAACAGTAAAATAATTTTCATAAATTTGTGTGCAGTTTATAAGAGGAAGTATGGACGGTAAAACCATTCTCATAACGGGCGGGACAGGCTCTTTCGGTAAGAAATTCATTGAAACTGTTCTTAAAAGATATAATCCGAAGAAAATAATCATCTTTAGCCGCGATGAATTAAAGCAATATGAGATGCAGCAAGATCCTCGTTTCCGGAAAGAGGGCGTATTAATGCGCTATTTCATTGGCGATGTACGCGACGAAAAAAGGTTATCCCGGGCGATGGAAGGAATTGATATTGTCGTTCATGCGGCAGCTTTAAAACAGGTACCCGCAGCAGAGTACAATCCTTTTGAAGCAGTTAAGACTAACATTATCGGCGGACAGAATGTGATTAATGCGTGTATGGATAAAGGTGTTAAAAAAGTTATAGCTCTAAGTACAGATAAAGCCGCCGCACCAATTAATCTTTACGGCGCAACTAAGCTTACCTCCGATAAACTTTTTATCGCCGCCAATAACTTCAAAGGTACTCACGATATAAAATTTTCTGTTGTGCGATACGGAAATGTTATGGGGAGTCGCGGTTCAGTAATTCCATTCTTTATCGAGAAAAAAAAATCCGGCATGCTTCCGATAACAGATAAAAGAATGACACGCTTTAATATTACTCTGCAAGAAGGCGTGGATTTTGTTCTGGAGTGCTTTGATAGAATGTGGGGCGGAGAATTGTTTGTCCCGAAAATCCCGTCGTTTAATATTATGGATCTGGCCGAGGCGATTGCCCCGGGAATTAAAACTGAAGAAATCGGAATTCGTCCCGGTGAAAAAATTCACGAAGAAATGATAACCGAAGCCGATGCGATGAGCACAATTGAATTTGAAAAATATTTTGTAATCCTTCCTTCCGTACAGCTCGGAGACACAACACAATTAAAATTGTGGGACAATGAAAAGTTCAGAACCACCAGCAGCTCGAAACCTGGTAAATTTTGCGATTACAATTTCAAGTATAATAGCGGAACAAATGATTGGTTCCTTTCGGTTGATGAGTTAAAGGAATTAATTAGTAAGAATGTGATTGGCGAGTAACTTGGGGTTGACGGTTATCTGTAATCAGTTGTCGGTGGAAGATGAACAATAGAATAAAGTCTTTCGAAGATCTGGAGATTTGGAAGCTATCTCACTCTCTAACTTTAGAGATTTATAAATTAGTTAAATCATTTCCGGCAGACGAAAAATACATTTTAACTCAACAACTGATAAGATCGTTGCAATCAATCCCGGCAAACATCGCTGAAGGAATGGGGAGATTTTCTAAAAAAGAATTCTTGCAGTTTCTTATTATTACCCGTGGTTCGACTGAAGAGACTAAGTATCATCTTATCCTTGCGAAGGATTTGGGCTATATTGAAGAAACACAATTCAAAAACTTAAAAGAGAATTATGTACTCCCGGGAAAGAAAATTAATACACTAATCAACTCAATTAAATCAAAACAATGAAACCAAAAACCGACAACCGACAACCGACAACCAAAACTTATTCTTACGGGAAACAAACAATTGATGATGCCGACATTCAGGCGGTGGTTGAAACACTTAAAAGTGATTGGCTCACACAAGGTCCTCTAATACCCAGGTTCGAACAGGCGTTGAATAAAAAATTCGGAGGCAAATATGCTTCTGCCGTTTCTAACGGTACCGCCGGTTTGCATTTAATTTCCATGGTTCTGGGATGGAAGAAAAGCGATATTATAATCACATCCCCGATCACCTTTCTTGCCAGCGCAAATTGTGCAATATACGCCGGTTCAATACCCGATTTTGCCGACATCAATGAAGCAACTTATACGATCGATCCGAATGAACTAGAATGGAAATTAAAACAATATGCCATTCACAACAAAAAAGTGAAGGCTGTTGTTGCTGTGGATTACGCCGGTCATCCCTGCGACTGGGATGCATTAAAATCGTTACAACAAAAATATGATTTTCAACTTGTGAATGATTACTGTCACGCACCCGGGGCCGAATACAAAAACGATCTCCGGTATGCCACAAAATTTGCTGATGTAGTTAACATGAGTTTCCATCCTGTAAAACATTTAACAACCGGAGAAGGTGGCGCCGTCTTATCAAACGAAGAGTCGCTCGACAATAGAATCAAAACATTACGGTCACACGGAATTACAAAAGACGAATCAATTCTTGAAAGAAATGACGGACCCTGGTATTACGAAATGCACGAAGTCGGATTTAATTACCGCATAACGGATTTTCAGTGTGCGCTCGGAATAAGCCAGTTAAATAAACTTGACCGGATGCTCGAAAGACGAAGAGAAATTGCAAAATATTACGATGACTTTTTCGGAAAGGATGAAAGATTCATTATTCCCAATGTTTCGGATGATTATAAACATGCCTATCATCTTTACCCTCTGCAGATAAAGTTTGATGCATTAAATATTTCCAAGAAAAAATTTTTTGCAAGGATGAAAGAAAAAAACATTTTACTACAGGTTCATTATGCACCGGTTCATCTTCAGCCGTTTTATAAAAATAATTTCGGTTTTAAGCCCGGAGATTTTCCGATTGCTGAAATATTTTACGAACGTGAATTATCAATTCCAATGTATCCCATGCTTACAAATGAAGATTTAGGTTACATCACTCAATCAGTTATTGACACTCTAGAAAAAACAAAATGAAAGTATCATTCATTACAGAAGCATTTTATCACGCAGGTTATGGACACATTACACGATGTCTGTCTCTCTATCAGGCATTCGAAGAAAGAAATATTTTTCCCACTATGTATATAAACGGAGATGAAACATGTGAATCATTCATTCCGGGAGTAAAACACGAACTACTTGATTGGTTGAACAATCCGGATGAATTGTTGGGCAAAATTAGAGGTAGTGAAATTGTAATTATCGATTCTTACCTGGCCCCCTTGGATCTGTATAAGAAAATTGCTGCATGCGCAACATTTCCTATATACATTGATGACCACATGCGATTGGATTATCCGGATGGTGCGGTTCTTAATGGAGCGATTAATGCCGAACAAATGAATTATCCGCTTAAACCGGGAATCTCTTATTTATTAGGACCGAGGTATATCCCTCTCAGGAAAGATTTCTGGCAGGGGAGAGAAAAAGTAATCAAATCTGAAATTCAATCTGTCCTTATAACTTTTGGAGGACAAGATTTAGGAAACCTTACCCCTCGTATGCTGCGTCTGTTGGCAAGGAGCCAGCCCGAATTGAATAAAAAAATTGTTATTGGCAGCGGTTTCAAAAATTTAGATCTCATATACGAGGCAAAGGATAATCAAACAGAAATTTATCATTCACCGTCAGGCGCGGAGATGGCGAGAATTATGTTTGAGAGTGATATTGCAATTTCAGCTGCAGGCCAGACAATATATGAACTTGCGCGCGTTGGTGTTCCTACAATTGCAATTTCAGTTGCGGAGAATCAAAGAAATAATCTTGCCGGATGGATTAAAGAAGAGTTTCTGACAGCAGACTTCGGTCTGGAAACCGTCAATCTCGAAAATCGGTTATTAGTTGTTTTAACTAATTATAATAAACGAGAGGTGCGGCTCAAACTAAGTACAATCGGCCGCAAAAAAGTGGATGGACTCGGATCGAGAAGAGTTGTGCAATCAATCCTTGAACAGATGATAAACCGAAACGGCGGATGTTATCTAAGAAACGCCTCTGATGACGATGCAATGCAGGTATTTAACCTCTCCAACGAACGCTCTGTTCGAATAAACTCTGTTGACCAGTCTCCCATTAAATGGCAAGAACACGTACAATGGTATACTGAAAAAATTAATGACGAGAATTGTATCTATCTATTGGCCTTTAATGGCAGCGATGAATTTGTGGGGCAGGTACGTTTCGATTTCAAAGGAGACGAAGCAGTAATCGGTATTAGTCTCAATAAAAGTTTTCGGGGAAAGGGTCTCTCATCCCCTCTTCTTATTAAGAGCAGTTTTCAACTTTTGAAAAACAAGCCTAACATAAAATCTATCCTTGCCTATATTAAACCATCCAATACTGCCTCAATAAAGGCCTTCCAGAGCGCGGCCTATGTTTTCTCTCATGAAGAATATATAAATAACGAAAAATTTATTGTGTATAAATTGGTCAGGCAGACATGACTATTAAAATCGGCAACCATATTATCGGCGAAGATAATAAAGTATTTATCATAGCCGAGCTTTCTGCAAACCACAACCAGCAGTTTGATTTAGCCATCGATTCAATAAAGGCAATTAAAGAATGCGGCGCAGATGCCGTTAAACTTCAGACCTACACCGCCGATACACTCACATTAGACAGCGATAAAGATCATTTTAAGATCAAGCAGGGCACCATTTGGGACGGTACAACATTGTACGAATTGTACAAGCAAGCGTTCACGCCATGGGAGTGGCAGCCAAAATTAAAACGATTCGCGGAAGATATAGGTTTAATTTGTTTCTCCTCTCCATTCGACAAAAGTGCCGTTGATTTTCTTGAGAAGATGGATGTACCGGCATATAAAATTGCATCTTTCGAAATAGTAGATATCCCTTTGATCGAATACACTGCTTCGAAAGGTAAACCGATTATTATCTCTACGGGAATCGCTACAGAGGAAGAAATTCAGGATGCGATTGATGCATGTGTGAGAATGGGAAATAACCGGATTGCCCTATTAAAATGTACTTCCGAATATCCGACGCCAATTGAAGACGCAAACTTGATGATGATTCCGGCACTCGCAAAAAAATTTAATACTGTTGTTGGATTGTCCGATCATACACTTGGCATCACCGTTCCGATTGCTGCTGTAGCCGTCGGTGCCAGAATTATTGAAAAGCATTTCATCCTCGACCGGCAAATAGGCGGACCCGATTCTTCCTTTTCTCTTGAAGCGCGAGAATTCAAAGAAATGGTTAATGAAATCCGCCAGGTTGAATTAGCATTAGGATCGGTCAATTTTGAAATAACCGGTAAAACAAAAAACAGCAGAACATTCGCCAGGTCATTATTCGTTGTGAAAGATATTTCCGCCGGAGAATTTTTTACAGAAGAGAATGTTAGATCAATAAGACCTGCGATGGGAATAGCACCCAAATATTTCAATGAAATTATCGGGAAGAAAGCAGCAAGAAATATAGAACGCGGTACACCATTAAGTTGGGATCTAATTGAACAGTAAGAAACAAAAATTAAAAGTGGCCGCTGTAGTCCAGGCGAGGATGGGATCAACGCGCCTTCCGGGTAAAATACTCAAAGAACTTTCAAATAAGCCGATGCTCTGGCACATTGTTAACCGTCTGTCTCACTCAAAAATAATTGATGAGGTTATCGTCGCAACAACAGATCTACCGGAGGATGATGAAGTTCAGAAATTTTGTGAGACCAATAATGTTTTATTTTATCGGGGCAGCTCCGAGGATGTTCTTAGTCGCTATTATGAAACTGCACTAAAATTTAACGCCGAGATAATAATCCGTATTACTTCCGATTGCCCTGTCATCGATCCTATAATTATAGATACAATGCTGGAATATTATTTTCAAGAAAATGAATCCGGCCGATTGGGTTATCTCTCCAACGTTCATCCCCGCACTTTTCCCCGCGGACTCGATACTGAAATATTTTCTATTGATTCTCTGATGAGAGCTCATAACAAAGCAAAACTGCAAACAGAACGCGAGCATGTAACACCTTACATTTATAACCATCCGGATCTATTTGTTCTTAAAAATTTTTCTAACGAAAAAGATTATTCATTCCACCGCTGGACGGTTGATACGCCGGAAGATTTCAATTTGGTTGATGAGATCTACAATGCCTTATACAGGAAAGATGAGTTATTTCTTTTTGAAGATATTATAAAACTTTTTGAAAGAAGACCCGATCTGTTCAGCATAAACCAAAACGTAAAACAGAAAAAACTTGGAGAGTGAAATGAAAATTACGCGTCGTAATTTTGTTAGAGCCGGTGCACTGGTCAGCGGCGGATTAGTGGCAAATCAATTATCTCCCGCAAAAATTTTTGGTCAACTCGTTTCCGACAATAAGCTAATTGCCATTTCAACATGGGGACCGACTATTACGTCTTCAGAAAAAGCCTACGAATATTTGAAAGCCGGCAAGAATTCCCTTGATGCAATTGAAGCGGGAATTCGTGTGGCCGAGGACGATCCGACTAATAGTTCTGTTGGATATGGCGGATTGCCCGACGAAGACGGTATTGTAACTCTTGATGCATCTATAATGGACTGGAAGGGCAATGCCGGTTCTGTGGCTGCAATGGAAGGAATTAAAAATCCAATTTCTGTAGCAAAACTTGTAATGCAAAAGACAAAACATGTAATGCTCGCCGGTGACGGTGCAAAAAAATTCGCACTCGAAAATGGAATTAAAGAAGAGAATCTGTTGACTGAAAATGCCCGCAAAGCATGGGAAGAATGGAAAAAGAAAAATCCGCGCAATCCAAACCGCGTTGATGAAAATAATCATGACACTATCGGAATGCTGGCAATTGACAATTCTAATAATCTGAGCGGCGGCGTTTCGACAAGCGGAATAGCATGGAAACTCCATGGACGGGTTGGCGATTCTCCGATCATAGGCGCGGCAATGTTTGTTGATAACGAAATCGGCGGTGCCGTTGCAACAGGTAATGGTGAGTTTGTGATGAGAACACTCGGTAGTTTTTTAATTGTGGAAAAAATGCGCGACGGTCTTTCGCCTCAGGAAGCTTGCGAGCTGGCCATCAAAAGAATTTATAAAACTGCGAATAGCAACAGAAATATTCAAATTGGATATCTTGCTATAGACAAGAAGGGTGAAGTTGGCGCGTTTTCCCTTTATGATGGATTCACCTATACAGTTGCAACCGGAAAAGAAAGCCGGGTCTTTAAGAGCAGATTTTTAGTTTAATG